>JAYEKJ010000159.1:0-24549 GCA_034660975.1 Campylobacterota bacterium | reverse complement strand
TTTAAGTTTGTTCATAACATTGCGATAGTGCTAAGATAAATACTTTTGGGAATCTATTTGATATTTAGATATATTTAGTGTAGAATTACCACAAAAGGAAGCCATTATGAAAATAGCAAATAATATTACAGAGCTTATAGGCAACACCCCACTTGTAAAACTTAACACTCCATCAAAACTAACTGGTAGCACAATTTTAGGGAAGTGTGAGTTTATGAATCCAACTTCATCTGTAAAAGATAGAATCGGATTTAATATGATTAGGAGAGCTCAAGAATCTGGTGATATTACAGAAAATACAACTATTATAGAACCAACAAGTGGAAATACAGGTATAGCACTAGCAGCTTCTTGTGCGGCACAAAACTTAAAACTTATTTTAACTATGCCTGAATCTATGAGTGTGGAGAGACGAAATTTACTTAAAGCTTTGGGTGCTGAGCTTGTTTTAACTCCAGCTAAAGAGGGGATGAATGGTTCAATTGCAAAGGCGATAGAGTTACAAAAGAATACTCCTAATTCTATTGTTCTTCAACAGTTTCAAAACCCATCTAACCCTGAGATTCATACACTTACAACTGCAAGAGAGATTCTTAATGATACGGACAAAAATCTTGATGCTTTTGTAGCAGCAGTTGGAACAGGTGGTACTTTAACTGGAACTTCAAAAGTTTTAAAAGATGAAATCTCAAATATTGCTATCTTTGCAGTTGAGCCTGAGGGTTCTGCTATTCTTTCAGGGGGGAAAGCATCTCCCCATGCGATTCAAGGAATCGGAGCTGGTTTTATCCCTGATATTTTAGATACTACAATTTATAGTGAAGTTATAAAAGTGTCAAACGAAGATGCGATAAATACGGCAAAAATGTTAGCTAAAGAGGAGGGTTTACTTGTTGGAATCTCCGCTGGTGCAAATGTTTGGGCAACTATGCAAGTAGCATCAAGAGAGGAGTTTAAAGGAAAAACTTTAGTAACTATCCTTTGTGATACTGGTGAGAGATATTTAAGCACAGCACTTTTTAATGAGTAATAGTTTTATAGAGACTATTAAAGCTATTGATGGTGAAGTTTATAATCTTGAGTATCATCAAAAAAGATATGCATCTGTTTTAAACTCTTTAGGAATCGATAATATTCAAAATTTGAGTGATTTCCTAAATCCCCCTAAGTGGGGTGTTTATAGATGCCGTTTAGTTTATGATTCACAATCTATTGAAGTTAGTTACCATGAGTATAAAAAAAGAGATATAAACTTGTTAAAAGTTATTTTTGAGAATGATATTGATTACTCTTTAAAATCTACAAATAGGGAAAAACTAGATTCTTTGTTTGATTTAAAAGGGGAGTGTGATGATATCTTGATAATTAAAAATTTGTTTGTAACTGATACAACTATTGCAAATATTGCTTTTTATAAAGATGGAACCTGGGTAACACCAAAGAGTCCATTACTAAAAGGTACAACAAGAGCAAGACTTTTAGATGAAGGGAAAATTGTAGAGGCTGATATAAAAGTGCAAGAGTTAAGAGGATTTTCTCAGGTAGCACTTCTAAATGCCATGATAGACTTTGATATTTTAGAAAATTGTGAGTTTTTGATATAATAATACAAAAAAATGAAAAGGAAAATAGATTGTTAGAGAGTTTGATACAAGATAAAGAGTTTGCACTATTGATGCAAAAAAATATACAAGAGTTATTGATTCACTTTTTTAGCAAGGAGCAAAATTTTGGTATTCTTTGTAATATTGAAGATGTTTCTTTTAACCCTACTTTACCATCTGAGATAGAAACGAGTTTTCGTGAGCTGACACTATTTTTTCTTGCTGGATATACTTTTGAAACAGCACATATAGCTGATGGTGACTTAGTTTTTGAAGCTGGTTTTGGAGCTGAAAATATAGGAAGTGTAGTAAGTGTTCCTCTACACTCCATTATGCAAGTAATCGTTGATGAAACACCTGTTTTGATAAATCTTTCCACTTATAAAATAAAAGAAGAGATACCAAAAAAAGAGGCAGATGAGAATGGTGTTGAAAACTCTATGGCATCATTTTTATCAAATCCGGAAAATTCTAAATTTTTAAAAAAATAAATTAGATATTAAATTTCTATCGGTACGACTAAAGTCGTACTTCCAAAATAGATTATGCAAGAGGTCTATTTGATAAGTGGATCTCACCCACTTAAATGTTCGTTAGATTTTATTTAGAGAGAGTAGGTAGCTTACAACATTATCAACAAATGCATCATGCTTTCTATCTTTTGAGTAAGCAATATAAAATTTTCTTTCTATTTTAATACCCTTGATTCTTGCTTCAAATAATCTTCCAGCTGCTATTTCTGATTGTATAACATGGCGAGACATGATTGATACTAAAGGTCTTTGTGCATTTGAATCTGCATGAAGAATAGTTTCTTTTATAGCTGTTGGACTTGCTAATACACCAAGAACATTAAAACCACTACATTGAACACCAATCTCTTCAAAAGCTTCAGAAGTCAACTTTCTTGTATGGGAAGCTTCATCACGACAAATCCAATCAAACTCATCTAAATCTTCAGCTTTTAAGTGTTTAGGAAGTTGTTGATTTGAAAATACAACTAACTCATCTTCAACCCACTCTCTATACACGATACCTTCTCTAAATATAGGAGATTCTATCAATGCTATATCGATTTTTTTATCTTCTAATTGATCAATTATTTCAGAAGATAAAGCAACATTCATAAATACTTCATTATCAATTCTTTTTTTAATCTCACCAAGATAGTTTGGTAAAACATAATTTCCAATCGCATAAGATGTACCCATAACAAATGTAAACTCTTTGTTGATGATTTTTAAAAGTTCTTTTTCACTATTTGCAATTGATTTTTCAAGTTTTGTTGCAATTCTAAAGAGATCTTCACCCTCTTTTGTAAGTAAAATACCATTCTTTTTTCTTTCAACAATTTTAGTATCTAAATAATCTTCAATAAATTTAATTTGTTGAGTAACGGCAGGTTGAGAGATACCTAGCTTTGCAGAAGCTTTTGAAAAACTTTTCTCTTTTATAACCATTAAAAAGGTTTGTAATTTAGCAAAATCTTTTAACATAATAATTCCTATAAGTATAATTGATAATATAAGTATAACTCATAATTATAATTAAAGCAATAGTTTCTTAATGATTTACTAGAATTTAGCTATAATAGAATAAATCTAATAATTTATAGTGATAATTAATATGGAAAAAATCTTTGAAAAATTAAATGATGAACAAACTTTAGCTGTAAAGCAGTCTGAGGGTCCTGTTCTTATCTTAGCTGGAGCTGGTAGTGGTAAGACAACTACAATTATCTCCCGTTTAGCATATCTGATTGAAGTTTTGGGTATCCCCGCTTCAAACACTTTAACTTTAACATTTACAAATAAAGCTGCAAAAGAGATGCGTGAGAGAGCTTTAGATATGATTGATAATGTTTCGTATCCTCCTCTTTTATGTACATTTCATAAGTTTGGCTTATTATTTTTAAAGTTTAATATACATCTTTTGAATAGACAAAATAATTTTGTTGTAATAGATACTGATGATAAAAAAAGAATTATAAAAAAAATTAATTCTGAACTTCCAACGCCATTAGTAGCAAGTGAAATATCAAGATATAAAAATTCACTTTTAACTCCTGATGATGCTTATAAACAAGCTCAGCTTTTTCAGTATCAAGAGATTGCAAAAGTTTATGAAGAGTATGAAAAATATTTACATGAAAATAATTTAGTAGATTTTGATGATTTAATAGCTTTAACATATAAACTTCTTAATGAGAATCCAGAGTTAGCAAAACAAACTTCACAAAGATATCAGTATATCATGGTAGATGAGTATCAAGATACAAATGAGTTGCAATTAAAACTTATTCAAAAACTTTGTTCTGCGCATAATAATATCTGTGTTGTTGGTGATGATGATCAGAGTATCTATGGTTGGCGTGGAGCTCATATACGAAATATTATTGAGTTTGATAAAGATTTTATTGGTGCTGTTATTTTTAAACTTGAAGAGAATTATCGTTCTCGTGAGCCTATTTTAAAGGTTGCAAATGCTTTGATTGAGCATAACCGTTCAAGACATGGAAAGAAGTTGATTGCTACTCGTGGAACTGGTGAAGATGTGACTATATTAAATTCGAATGATGAAAATGAAGAATCAAGAAAAATTGCCCTTAAAATCACAAAACTCTTGGAATCTGGAGTAAGAGCGAAAGATATAGCTGTTTTATATAGAGTAAATGTTTTAAGTCGTTCCATTGAGGAGGGTTTAAATAGATCTGGAATCGCTTATAAATTAGTTGGAGGTTTGAGATTTTACGATAGAGCAGAGATAAAAGATTTAATCTCTTATATCCGAGTTATTACAAATTTCCATGATGATTTCTCTTTTAAACGAATCGTAAATAAGCCAAAAAGAGGTTTAGGAAAAGCAAGTATAGATAAAATAGAGTTAGCAGCATTATCAAACGGTACATCTCTTTTTGAATATATACAGAGTGCTGAGATAAGTGAGTTAGTTGCATTAGTTAAAAAGAAAAATGCAGCTACTCTAAAAGAGTTTATAGGTAATATAAAAAATATATCTATAATTGCAAGAGAATCTACTTATGAGTTTATAGATAAACTAGAGGAGATATTTCATCTCAAAAGTATATATTCAGGTACGCAAGAAGCAGAGGATAGAATCTTAAATATGGATGAGTTTTTTGGTCTGTTTCGTGATTTTATAAAAAAATCTCCAGATGCTTCTCTTGACGAGTTTTTAAATGAACTAACTCTTCAAAGTGAACAAGATCAAGTTGAGGGTGAGTCTATCTATATGATGAGTATTCACGCTTCAAAAGGTTTAGAGTTTGACCATATCTTTACTATTGGATTGGAGGAGGGTTTTTTACCTCTCGTTGGTGATGGTAGTGATTTAGAGGAGGAGAGACGACTAGGTTATGTTGCTTTTACAAGAGCAAAAGAGAGCTTGACACTTTCTCATGCTGGAAGCAGATTTTATAAAGGTCGTAGAAGTGACTTACAAAAAAGTAGATTTTTTAATGAAGCTGGACTTTGTGCAGGTTCATTAATAGTTGAAAAAAATACATCTTTTAAGAAGGGTGATTTAGTTCGTCATAAAATATTTGGAGCTGGTAGGGTTACAGGTGTTAGTAAATCCGGTAGAGAGTTTAAGTTAAATATAAATTTTGCAGGGACAAAAAGAGATATTTTAGCCTCTTTTGTGGAGAGACTGTGAATTGTCTTTTTGTAGCATATAAACCATCAGGGATTGGCTCAAACCTTTTTTTATCTAAATTAAAAAGAAAGTACAATAATAAAAAAGCTGGTTTTACTGGTACACTTGACCCTTTTGCAAAAGGGGTACTTATAGTGGGTTTTGGTACCCATACTAAATTGTTTCGTTTTTTAAATAAAACTCCGAAAACTTATAGAGCTACACTTTGGTTAGGTGCATCTTCTGATAGTTTAGATACTGAGATGATTGATAATGTAAAGCTACTAAAAGAGTTTGATGAGATAAAAATAAAAGAGGCAGTAGAATCTTTAGAGGGTGCGCTAGAGTATGAACCACCTATTTTTAGTGCAAAACGGATAAATGGCCAAAGAGCTTATGATTTAGCAAGAGCTGGAAAAGAGTTTACACTCAATAAAATAAACTCAACTATTTATGAGAGCAAATTAATTCATTATTGCCACCCATTTGTAACATTTGAAGCAACAGTTTCAGAAGGCACATATATCCGTTCTTTAGGTCGTATAATAACTCATAGACTTGGAATTGAGAATGGAAGTCTTAGTGCTTTAGAGAGATTAAATGAGGGTCAATTCAGGTATAATAATGAAGAGGTTTTAGATATTAAAAAATCTCTAAATATACCAGTGAATGTTTATACTGGTGATTATGAGAATGTAAACTATGGAAGAGTGCTAGATATAGAAGATTTAGAGATAAAAGAAGAGGGTTATTATTGGTTGGATAATGGTGATAATATCTCTGTAATTAATATAAAAGATAATAAAGTAAAATATGAATTAGGTAGGATATATACATGCTAGTACTTGCTAGAAAATTAGATGAGTCTATAATCATTGATGATAATATAACAGTTAAAATAATCTCGATAGATAAGGGTGTTGTAAAGTTAGGTATAGATGCACCTAAAGAGATCTCTATTATAAGAAATGAACTGTTAGAGGATGTAAAAGATTCAAACATAGCAGCTTCAAAAGAGACACATAGTGATAAACTTAGTTTACTTAGTAAGATAATAAGAAAATAGATAAGATGAAAGATAGTTATAAGGCTTACGCAAAGGTTAATATTTTTCTTAAAATTACAGGAACTAGAGGTAATTACCACGAGATAATCTCTAGGTTTATGAGAGTTAATAATTTGTATGATGAACTCTCCTTTATTCCAAAAGAAGATTCTGATAGTGAAGAGTTTAAAATAATTGGTAATTTTTCTTGTACAACAAAACAAAATACAATATATAAAGCTTACACTGCATTAAAACTTTACACTTCATCAAAAGCCTTAGAAAATTTAATGGCAAAATGTTCAATAAATGTTAAAAAAGAGATTCCAGCCTTCGCAGGTCTTGGTGGTGGAAGCAGTGACGCTGCGACCTACTTAAAGATGTGTAATGAGATTTTAGAGTTAGGACTTAGTTTAGAGGAGTTAGCAACTATCGGTTTAAAGGTTGGAGCTGATGTTCCATTTTTTATATATGGGTACGATAGTGCAAATGTAAGTGGAATCGGTGAAATTGTTGAAGAGTTTACAGAGGAGCAATTAGAGTTTTATATTTATACCCCAAAACTAGAGATAAGTACACCAAAAGTATATACTATATATAGAGAAAACTTCTTTAAGCCCCTTGATGATGATATGGTGCAAAAATTGAAAAAAACAAGTTCTTTAGATATTTTAAAAAGTATGAGTATCGATGAGGTGAATGATCTATATAAACCTGCAAAACAAGAGTATAAAGAGTTGAGTAGTTATTATAAAGATGGATACTACTTTAGTGGTAGTGGAAGTAGTTTTTTTAGAGTTAAAGAAAAAGAGGAGATATAATGGGTGAAACATACGCAAAAAACAAAAAAGCCTATTTTGATTACTTTTTAGAGGAGAAGTTTGAAGCTGGGCTTGTTCTTCAAGGGAGTGAAGTTAAGGGGATTAGAGCGCATAGAGTAAATCTAAAAGATAGTTTTATCCGTTTTGTTGGTAATGAAGCATTTTTATTTAATGCCCATATTGGAAGATTAGAGACAACTCACCATTTTTATTCACATGAGGAGAGGGGAAGTCGTAAACTTCTTTTACACAAAGCTCAGATTCAAAAGATGCTCAAAGCTGTAAATCGAGATGGCTATACGGTTGTTCCTTTGCAACTTTACTTTAATGCTAGAAATCTTGTAAAGATTCAAATTGCTATTGCCAAGGGTAAACAGCTTCACGATAAAAGACAAGATTTAAAAGCTAAAGATATGAAAAGAGATATTCAAAGAGCTATGAAAGATTATTGATGAGATTTTTACTTTTATTTTTACTCTTTTTCTCTTCATTAATTGGATTAGAAGTTTCCATCTCAGATTCTACAATTTCAAATGGTAGAACTATCTATATAGAGTTTGAAAAAAAGAGAAATGTTAATTATCAAAAAATAATTTTTGATAAAAAAAACTATACTATTTTTACTCATCCAAATGATGATAAAAAAATGTATGCTTTTTTACCATTGAGTTACTATCAAAAACCAAATTATCAAGAGGTGAAGATAGTTTATCAAGAGGGCACTCAAAAAAAAGAGCAATTTATATCGATAGAGATCAAAGATGGAAACTATAAAAAAGAGAAGATAGTAGTACAAAAATCAAAAGTAAATCCAACAAGTAAAAAAGTGAAAAAACGAACAGCAAAAGAGTATAAAGAGGCTATGGATATTTACTCAACTATAACTGAAAAAAGTTATATCAGTTCAGAGTTTATAGTGCCAATCAATTCTAAAATCACAAGTGATTTTGGTAAAGCAAGAGTTTATAATAACACCTTAAATGGTTACCATAGTGGAACAGATTTTAGAGCAAAAATTGGTACTCCTATAAAAGCGAGTAATGATGGTGTAGTTATTTTAGCAAAAGATAGATTCTATGCAGGAAACTCAATAATCATAGACCATGGACAAGGAGTTTATAGTTGTTATTATCATCTAAGTAAGTTTAATGTAATAAGTGGTGACAAAGTTTATAAATCTCAAATTATTGGGTTGTCTGGTGATACAGGTAGGATAACCGGACCACATCTGCATTTTAGTATGAGAGTTGGAGGGATTCAAGTTGACCCACTTCAATTTATAAAATTAATCAATAACAACTTGTTTAAAAAAGTATAGGTGCTTTGAGCTTCCCGTTGAGGGAAACTAAGTGATATTAAAATTAAGGAATTTATTAATGACAGTTTTTCAATTATTGATGTTAGGGGCTTCGGCTTATTTTGCATTTAAAATTTATGAGCATATTCAAACACTTCAAGAGCCTGATGAGAAAAGTTCTAATAGTTATGAAAGAGATGATGCAGATGAAAAAAGTGTAAATACTTTTTCACCATTTTCTTCGGAGGATTTAGTTGAGAAAGCAGATAATGCTTTTGAAGAGGAAGATTATACAAAGGCGTTAGCACTTTTAACAGAGGCTAATGTAAAAGATGCAAACAATCCAGATATTATTTTTAAAATCGCTTATATTTTACAAAAGAGTGGTGATAATGATGAAGCATTAAAATACTACAAAGAAGCATTGGAATTAGATAAAAAGAATGAATATATCCATAATTCTATGGCATCTATTTATAGAGAAAATAGGGAGTTTACATCAGCAAAAATGCATATACACGCTTCTTTGGATATAGATTCTCAAAATCCAGTAACTTACTATAACTATGGAAATCTTTTGGTTGATATGCAACACAATGAAGAAGCGATAGAGATGTATAAAAAAGCATTAGAGATAAATCCTGATTTTGAAGAAGCAAAACAAGAGTTAGAAACTTTAGAAAAATAGAAAGGAATATATAGATGACAATAGCACAAATATACAAATATTTGAATGATTTATCGCCATTTGAATTACAAGATTCATGGGATAACTCAGGTCTCTTAGTTGGCCATTTTGATCAAGAGATTACAAGGATAGCTTTAAGTATAGATATAGATGAGGAGTTGATTGATTCTTTGGATGAAGATACTTTGCTAATTACTCATCACCCTATTATTTTTGGTGGTATAAAACAGATGAACTACGACACTTACCCATCAAATCTTCTTCATAAAATGATAAGAAAGAATATATCAAATATTGCAATGCATACAAATTTTGATAAAACACATCTAAATGAGTTTGTAGCTACGGAAGTGTTAGGATATAAAATAATAGAGGTGGATGGATATATTAACTATTTAAAAGTTAATGAAGATTTTGATACATTTGCTAAAAAAATATCAAAACTATTTAAACTACCATATACTAAATGTGTAAAATGTAGTGATTTTGTTAATATTGTTGCATTAACTACTGGTTCAGGTTGTTCATTAATAAAAGATGTTAAAGCAGATTGTTTTATAACAGGGGATATTAAATATCACGATGCGATGGAAGCTAGAAGTATCAATTTATCATTAATAGATATAGGGCATTTTGAAAGTGAGCACTTTTTTGCACAAATTATGCTTAAACATTTGAAAAATTTAGGTTTAGAAGCTATAATTTCAACATCAAAGAATCCGTTCACATATATTTAATCCAAAAGGAGACTAATGAACCAGCATCTTAAACAATTAATAGACCTTTCTCATGTAGATACAGAGATTGACGCTTTTGAACCACAAATAGAAGAAGCAAATGCTAAGCTTGAAGCAGCTTTAGCAAAAAAAGGAAGTATCGATTCAGATATTGAGAATTTAAGTATTGAGATCAAAGAAGAGGAAGCTAAAAAGCATAAAAATGAGATTCATTTAGCTGAACTTTCTCAAAAACTAGAAGATAACTCTAAAAAATCTGCTGAGATAAAAACTGAGCGTGAGATGAAATCTTTACAGCTTGAAGAGGAGATTGCAAAAGAGCAAGTGACTTTTGCTAATGAAGAGATTCAAAGACTTGAAAAAATAGTTGAACTTAAAAAAGAACAAATCGAATCTGCTAAAGAATCTTTAGTAGAACTAGAAAATTCATTGGAAACTGTTAGATCAGAGGTTGATGAAAAGTTAAAAGTAATTAATAATGACAGACAAAAAGTTTTTGCTCAAAAAGAGAAACTTCTTGGTGGAATAAATCAAAAAGGTTTAGCTTTTTATCAAAAAATTCGTAGATGGGCTAAAAATACAACAGTAGTTACAGTTGAAGATCAAGCTTGTATGGGATGTCATATGCTTATCAGTGATAAAGTTTTTTCTGATGTTATTAGAGCAGAAGATATCACATCATGTCCACACTGTGGTCGTATTCTTCATGTGGAAGCACCTGCCCAATAGGCTTTTTAAAGAAACTAAATTTTGAAGCTATTTACTCTTCTTTATTACACTCTTAGTGTTTTGCTATTTTTTATAGCATTACCACTATTAGTATATCTTTCATTTAAACAAAAGTATAAATTATCAATCCCTTCCCGTTTTTTTCTTTTTAATAACCAAAAATTTAAAAAAGAAGATGGTATTTGGTTTCATGTATGTTCCCTTGGGGAAGCAAGAGCATTAAAGCCTATTTTAGAGTTAGTGCAAAATCAAGAGATAAAAATAACTACTATTACCCAAACAGGGCAAGATGAGGCAAAAAAATATAAAGCTGATGTAAGGTATCTACCTTATGAGATGTTTTTACCATTTTGGATAAAAAAACAAAAATTGTTAGTAGTTCTTGAAGCTGAATTTTGGTATTTACTTTTTATCGTTGCAGTTAGTAAAGGTACAAAAGTTGTCTTATTAAATGCTCGTATCTCAGATAAAAGTGTAAAAAAATATTTACAGTTTGCATGGTTTTATAAAAAGATGCTTTCTCATGTTGATATGATATATGCACAAAGTGAAATTGATAAAAATCGTTTTTTAGCACTGGGTGCTAGAGATATTGAGGTGATTGGTAATATTAAGTTGGCTAGTAAAATAGTTAAAACAAAAGAGTATAAAAAACTAAATATAGAAACTATTGTAGCTGGTAGTACCCATGATGGTGAAGAGTTATCTGTACTAAAAGCTTATATAGAGTATAGAAAAATGGCAGAATCTAAATTAATAATTGTCCCAAGACATCCTGAAAGATTTGAAGATGTTTATCTATTAATGAGAGAGTTTAGTGAAAAATACTCACTAACACTTTCAAGGTTTTCACAAACTAAAGATTTTAATACTGATATGATTTTGATAGACTCTATGGGAGAGTTAAATAACATATATGCTATTAGTGATATAGCAATTTTAGGTGGAGCGTTTAGAGATGATGTTGGTGGACATAACCCATTAGAGCCAGCCCATTTTGGATGTAAAATTATTACAGGAAAATATTTTTTTCATCAAAAAGAACTCTTTAAGTATGTTCATCATGTTCAGTATGTAGAATCTCAGATGATACATAAAGCACTTGCAATGTGTAAAGAATTACCTCAATCAAGAGTAGATGAAACGATTAATTTAGAACCGATAGTAAATAAAATATTACAAAGTTAAGGAAAAGTATGGCAGCAGAAAAAGCATATAAAATTTTGGCTACGCAAGAGGGTATTTCAAACTCTCAAGCTAAATCTATGATAGATAGAGGTTTAGTTTATGTTGGAAATAAAAAGGTGATGATAGCTCGTGGTGAGCTTGATTCAAAAACTATGTTTAGAATCATAAAAATCGAAAAAGCAAAACCAATTTTTGAAAATGATGATATAGTTGTAGTTGATAAACCAGCTTATGTAAACTCAGACGAGATAGAGAGACAGTTTAAACCAGCAGTACTACTTCATAGACTTGATCGTGAAACAAGTGGTGTGTTGATGCTTGTTAAAAATGAAGAGTTTAGAGAAAAAGCAATTAAAGAGTTTAGACAAGATAAGGTTTATAAAGAGTATATTGCATGGGTTGAGGGGATTATTAGTGAGCCTATTGAGGTTGATAAACCTATTTTAACTCAGAAGAAAAATAATAAAGCATATTCAAATGTTTCAGGCAAAGGGAAACCAGCAAGAACAGAGTTTTTTCCTGATATTGTAAGTGCCAATAAAACAAAGATAAAATGTGTCATTCATCATGGACGAACTCATCAAATTAGAACACACCTTCGCTATATTGATCATTCAATAATTGGAGATGAACAATATGGTGGTAGAAGATCAAAAAGAGTTATGCTTCATGCACATAAAGTAAGATTGTTAGGTATGGAGTTTATATCACCGGAGCCTAAAATATTTAAAGATTTTCAGTAGCTTCTAGCTATCTGAAATCACTCTGTTTCTTCCTGATTTTTTTGCGATATATAGCATCTCATCAGCTTTATTCATAGCATCTGATATATTGTTGTAATTCTCAGGATACAATGTTATACCGATAGATGTTGTAATGTTTATGATAGTACCCTCAAAGTTAAATACAGCTTGTTCGATACTCTTTCTAATCTCCTCAGCTACCATAAGTTTGTCTTGTTTATAATTTACAGATTTATGAACAAAAATTAAAAACTCTTCACCTCCAAATCTTATCGTAACATCTTGTTTTCGAAGAACTTGTTTAATGATTTTAGCTACCTCTATAAGTATAAAGTCACCAGCTTTATGTCCATAAGTATCATTAACTTTTTTAAAGAAATCTATATCAAACATAAGAATTTGGTATTTAGTAGAATCTAAATTTCTTAAAAACTCTTTTAAGTATGTTCTATTAAAAGTTTGTGTAAGCTCATCTGTAAAAGCATTTTTCTTTGTTTTTATATTTATGATAGTTTGATATAACAATACAATCAATAGTGATGCGATAGCGATAAATATATATATAAATGTATTTTGCATAGGACGCATAACACTAGAGATACTGTGGGGTAATTTAGCAGAGAAATCGATACCTATAACGGCAGAGACTTCATTGTTGTATATGATTGGTTTTAGATATGTTCCCCAAAGATTTTCAATATCTTTTTGAAGAATAGCATCATCTGCTTTTGTATTATATATCTTATCCCAATTCTCTTTATCTACATTAAGTTTTTGACCAAACTCACCTCTATCCTCTTTGCTTCCATCAAGAAGGTATCTATATTTTCCATTCTTATCTCTATAAAGAACATAAATATATTTAAAAGATGGAGTAATTAACATAGAGATAGAGTTTTGAAGATTATCTCTTAATGATTCATTCTCTTTTAAATTTTTATAAAGATTATCTAATATATTTTGTTTGACTGTATCTTCTATATTTTCACTAAAGTTTTTTGCTTGAATTATAAAAAGTTTTTCAAGATTAGTTTGAAGTTTCTCTTGAGTACTGGACATAGTAAAATATAAATATCCAAGAGAGCTTAAAATAACTATAAAAAATAGAATATATATTTTGTTAAAGAACTTCAAATATTATCCTCAATAAATTTTTCTAGATCTTTTGATAAATGTATATTATGAGAGTTTAGATTCTTTCTAAGAAAAAGAAGATTAGGGCGTCCCTTTTGCCAGTAAAATCCTCCAATAGCCTCTTTATGATATTTTTTTAGTAATCTATATGTACCAATAAAAACAATTTTATCTGATGTTTGAGGTTTTTGTTTATATAAAATTAATATATCAGCACTGTTTTGATTAGAGACAATTTCAACTTTATCTATTTTATCAAAAAGTTTTTTCTTTTTTGAATTATCACTCCATACCTTAATAGCTTTCTTATTTGGAAATATACTAGATAAAATATTTTTATATATTTTTAATTCAACATCACTAGTAGATGCTATGATATTTGCTGCTAATAAGATTAAAATTATAAGTTTTTTCAAAATAGATACTCTAAATTTATCCAAATTTTTTGATCAGTTACTGGAATGGAATAAGGTAGATTTTTATAAGCTTGTTCATAACCCTTATCAAAAATATTTTCCCCTCTTATACCAACTGAAAAATTTGAAGATGCTGTATATTTAATTGCAGCTGTATAGTCAATTGAATTATCTACATCTATTCCAAATATTTCATAATCACTTTTCATTATGAGTTCATTATAAATATTCCACTTTCCAAAATTTGTAAAAGTACGAATGTTAATTCCATATTTTGGACTCCAAAGTAAATCTCTATTATTATCTCCTGTAAATATATCTAATAGTATTTTGTTATTGTTGTTAAAATGGTAAGTTTGTTTAAGTGAATAGAACTGATTTTTAACAACTATATCAATATTTTGAAGACCATTGGAAGTATACATGATATGTTTTTTAAATGTGTGCTGACTAGTTCTTAATTCCACTTCATAGTTATCAGTTTTATAATTTAGACTAGCCATATATATATAAATATCAGGGAAATCTAAATTTTTATTTGTGATTATCTGATTGTTTCCTTCATTGTATAACTTATAAAATTCAGCAGGGTAATAACTTTTAGTTGCAAAAGCTTTAATTTGAAGATTATCGATATTTTTTATCAAGCCAATTCTAGATGTAGAGGCAGTTTTAGATTCTATCTCTTTGTCATAATTGTAATAATCAACTTTTAGTGATGCCACTAACATAGTACTATCATAAATATTATAATTATTTTCTATATAAGCTGATGAGATGTTAAGGGTGTTTTTGAAATTAACCTGTTGTAAATGATATGTTCCAGAAAAATTAAATCTTTTGTATTTATGAAATGCACCTATAAGAAGTTCATTATCTTCAAAATTTATTTTTTTATCTGCTATTAAATAAAAAATACTATCTTTATGGTTAGTATAATAAGAGTTTACGGGATTGGTGATACCAATAGTTATATCATTGTCATCAGTATACTTCAAGGCATAATCAATATAATCATAACCAGCTTGAATTTTTAGATTATTGTCAAATTCTTTTGAGATGTGAATATAGTTTTGATTGGCATCAACTCCACCATCAACTGGAGTTTTATTGGTGCCAATCCCTAAGAAGTCATCATTTTCCTTGTAATATCTTGATAATTCTAGATTCCAATCTTTATAGATAATATTTGCATATAAGTTATAAGTACTTTTATCACTATCAAATTTATAGCCATCATTGTAATAGTTTTCTCTTTTAATATCATTTTTTGTTGCATAAAGAAAATAAGATAAATCATCTAGTGTAGTATGAGCATAATAGGTATCTAAACCATAACTTCCTTTTTGATCTGTTGTAACTCTTAGTTTTCCACCCTCTTCACGCTCAGCATTTTTAGTATAGATTTTAATAATAGCAGTTCCAGGTTCATTGCTAAACTCAATAGAAGCAGCAGCCTTATAAATTTCAATATGGTCAATATGCTCAATTGGCATATCCGCCCAAATAACACGACCAGAAGAGGTAGATGTAACATCATGACCATTAATATAAAGTTTAATAGCAGGAAGAGGCATCATATGAACAGTTGTTTTAGAAAAAGCAGTAAGATTATTTGATGTTCTTGTTATTGTGTGAGTTGTTAATGATTTTAAAACATCAAGTAAAGTACGAACTTGCATCTGTTCTAAATCTTCTCTGGTATATATATCAACAAATCCAGCAGATTCTATTTTTGTGATTTTTGAAAGTTCTGAATCTGTACGAAAATCTTGTAAAAGAGAATCCATACTCTCAGCATTAACAAGCGTATATAAACAACACAGTGAAAGTAATAATTTATTTTTAATCATTATAGTTAGTGACCTATTTATTAAAGTTATAGATTATATAGTAAATAATTATTTCAAGTCAAGCTTAACACCTCAAAGAAAATTTAAAGTAAGATTTAGATACAATTCGCAACTTTTTATATCTAAAAGATATTATTTTCCGGAGAGCTTATGTTTGATACATTAACAGATTCGTTTACAAATGCAATTAAAAAAATTCGTTTTCATGATGATGATAAAGCACTATCAAAAGCTCTAACTGAGTTAAAAAAGAATCTTTTAAAAGCAGATGTAAATCATAAAGTTGTTAAAGAGTTAATATCAAAAGTTGAGATTGAAACTAAAGCAAAAGGGATAGGGAAAGATCAATTCCTAGATGCTTTAAGAAAAGCTCTTAATGAACTTTTAGAGATTGGTGGAAACAAGGGTTTTATATTCGCTCCAAATCCCCCAACAGTTATACTTATGACGGGACTTCAAGGTTCTGGTAAAACAACTACGACTGGTAAATTGGCATTATTTTTAAAGAATAAGCAAAAAAAAGTTCTTATTGTTGCAGCCGATTTACAGCGTTTAGCAGCAGTTGAACAACTTCGTCAAATCACGACTCAAATAGATGTAGAACTGTATGAAGATGAATCTACTGCATCACCAGTAGAGGTAGTAAAATCAGCATTAGCTAAAGCAAAAGATGGAATCTATGATGTAGTGCTGATAGATACAGCAGGTCGTTTGGCAATTGATGATGAACTTATGGATGAGTTAGCTGAGGTTAAAGCTATTGCTAATCCAAACGAAATCTTTTATGTAGCAGATTCACTTACTGGTCAAGATGCTATAAGAACTGCTTCATCATTTAAAGAGAAAATCGGTATTGATGGTGTAATTTTAAGTAAATATGATGGTGATTCGAAGGGTGGTGTAGCTCTTGGATTATCTTCACAAGTTCAAGTTCCACTCCGTTTTATCGGTAGTGGCGAAAAGATGGAAGATTTAGAAGTTTTCATACCAGAGCGTGTAGTGAATCGTCTTATGGGCTTTGGAGACATAGAGGGTTTAGCTGAGAAAACTGCTTCTGCAATTGATGAGAAACAAGCTAAAAGACTTACTAAAAAGATTCAAAAAGGTCAATTTAATTATAATGATTTTTTAGAACAGATGGAATCAATGAAGAAGATGGGTAGCATGAGTTCTATTATGGGTATGATTCCTGGAATGGGCAACATGTCAAAAGCTGTAAAAGATTTTGATTTTGAAAACTCAGGTGAACTTAAAAATATTAAAGCTATGGTTTCATCTATGACTATGAAAGAGAGAGAGAATCCAGATCTATTAAATAACTCTCGTAAACAAAGAATTGCTAAAGGTTGTGGTTTAACTCAAGCAGAGATAAATCGTATGATTAAGCAGTTTAAAAATGCAGGTAAAATGGCTAAAAAATTCTCAGGTAAAAATGGGATGAAAAATCTTCAGTCAATGATGGGTCAGATGGGTGGAGCAGGAGCAATACCAAGATAGAGTAAAACACTCATTTAAAAAATGAGTGTAAATATATAGATTTTTAGAAGTTTATATATTTACACTTAGGTGTAAAAATTTAACATATTCAGCAAGTTGAAATATAACTTGTGCAGAGAAGGACAAAAAATGGCAACAGTAATTCGCCTAACAAGAATGGGAAGAAAAAAACAACCTTTTTACCGTATCGCGGTAACAGATAGTCGTAAACGTAGAGATGGTGGTTGGATTGAACTAATTGGTCACTACAATCCAATGACTGATGACAAAACTTTAGTTGTTGATAATGAAAGATTAGATTACTGGTTAAGCGTTGGTGCTAAAATGAGTGATCGTGTTAAAAAGATAACAGGTCGTTAATTATGATTTCTGATTTTGTCGCACAATTTGCAAAACTTATAGCTTCAAATCCTGAAGATATAAGAGTGAAAGTAAAAGAGGGTGATGAAATAACAGAAATTATTCTATTTGCTAATCAAGCAGACATTGGTAAGCTTATTGGTAAAGAGGGTAAGATGATTGGTGCAATAAAAACTGTCATCTCAGGCTGTAAAGCTAAAGATGGTGTGAGTTACCGTATCAATGTCGAAGCAGTATAAAGAGCAACTACTTCATATCGCGACTATCGGCAAAACTGTCGGTATTCATGGTGATATGAAATTTCATATCAAATGTGATTTTCCTGAACAATTTCATGATGGTGCAAGCTTTTTTACTAATCTAAAAAAGAATATTATTTTGAATGATGTTAATCTTGATAGAGGTATTATTAAGATAGAGGGCATTAAGACTATTGAAGATGCTAAAAAGTATACTAATGTAAAACTTTTCACAACTAGAGAAGAAACAAGAAAGAACTGTCATTTAGATGAGGGTGAGTATTTTTGGTTTGATTTAGAGGATTGTGAAGTTTTTGAAGATGGTAGATTTTTAGGAGTTGTTCATGAGGTGGAGAGAATAGCAATTAGTAACTATCTTAATATAAAAACTAGTGATGAACTAGTTAAATCTGGTAGTGCTAAAAGTTTTTTAGTTCCATTTCAAGAGCCATTTCGTTTAAGCGTTGATGTAGATAAAAAGATCATCACTGTAAGTGGTGCTATGGACATACTAGAAGCTTCATAATGAAATTTACATTTGTAACTCTTTTTGACAACCTTGTAAAAGGTTATTTTCAAGACTCTATTTTAAAAAGAGCTATTGATAAAGAGTTATTAAGTATTGATTATCTCGATCCAAGAGAGTTTAGTGATTCTAAACATAAAAAAGTAGATGATACTGCTGTTGGTGGTGGAGCTGGAATGGTTATGAATCCACAGCCTTTATACGATGCACTAGATAGTTTAAAAAAAGAAGATGAAGATGTTCATATTATTTTTTTAACTCCTGTTGCAAAACCATTTAAACAAAATGATGCAAAGAGATTAGCAAAAAAATCTCACATCGCTTTTGTAAGTGGAAGGTATGAAGGTATAGATGAAAGAGTAGTTGAAGGGTATGCAGATGAACTTTTTAGTATAGGTGACTATATTTTAACTGGGGGTGAATTAGCCTCCTTAGTTCTATGTGACTCTATAAGTAGAAATATTGATGGTGTTTTAGGAAATAGTGATTCTCTAAGCGTTGAGAGTTTTGAGACGCCACTTTTAGAAGCACCATCATTTTCTAAGCCAAAAGAGTATAGAAAAAATAGTGTTCCCTCAGAATATTTAAAGGGGAATCACAGTAAAATTCGCTTAATAAAATTAGCATTATCTGAATGTAAAACGAAGTTTTTCAGACCAGAGCAGCTTTTAAAGCATAAAGCTAATCAAAGGTTATCTTAAAATTGCACTAGTGCAATGAGCTTTTAGCACGGGAAAATCCTAGCGATAGCGTAGATAAAGGGCTAGTTTCTTTATCGTACAAAATAGATGGAAGGGTTCCCTTTCATTTTATGAAATAAAATTAAAGGAATAAATCTTATGAGAAATAAGTATATTGAAAACTTTGAAAAAGCACAAACAGCTGAGAAAACTCTTCCAGACTTTCGTGCTGGTGATACTGTTCGTTTAGCAGTAACAATTAAAGAGGGTGACAAATCTCGTGTGCAAGCATACGAAGGTGTTTGTATAGCAAAAAGAGGTCAAGGTACTGGTAAGACTATTACAGTTCGTAAAATTGGTGCTAATGGTGTTGGAATTGAAAGAATTTTTCCAATTTATTCTGATTCAATTAATGAGATAAAAGTAATTCGTCGCGGTCGTGTTCGTCGTGCTAAATTATTTTACCTTCGTGAACTTGCAGGTAAAAAAGCTCGTATCAAAGAACTTAGAAGAAAATAATCTTCTAAGCTCGACCCCATTTCTATAATACAATACAAAACTTCCCACTAATACTCTTCTTTAACTAAATATTAATATTTTTATTTACTTTCAATTCAATAGTAGTATAATCTATGCATGAATTATTTAAACGACTTAAAAACAATTGTAAATATAAACTCATATACTAAAAATAAATCTGGTGTTGATAAAGTAGGTGTTATATTTGATAATTGGCTTGAAGAGCTTGGTTTTGATACTGAGATTCATGAGAGAGAATTTATCGGAGATCATCGCCATTACAAATCATCAAGAACTAAAAACTCAAAAAAATTATTACTTTTAGGTCATCTAGATACAGTTTTCCCCCCTAATAAATTTGAAAATTATACAGAAGATACAAAATGGATTTATGGTCCTGGTGTTTGTGATATGAAAGGTGGAAATATCGTAGCTCTTCAGGCTCTTCGTGAACTTAAAAATGATGGTATTGATATAAATAATATTGATCTACTATTTGTTAGTGACGAGGAAACAGGAAGTGATGATTCTAAACTTTTAACTGCAAAATTATCAGCTGATTATGATTACTGTTTTGTTTATGAAGCTGCTGGTCTAAATATGGAAGTGGTAACAGGTAGAAAAGGTGTAGGTACTTTTTTTATAGATATAAATGGAAAAGCTGCTCATGCAGGAAATAATTATACTGATGGACATGATGCTAACCTAGAGGCTTCCTATAAACTTCAAGAGTTGGTAAAACTGACAGATTTAAATCTTGGTACAACAGTTAATGTAGGTAAAATAGAGGGTGGAATTGGGGCAAATACAATTTCACCACATGCTTATATCACTTTTGAACTTAGATATAAAACTAAAGATGAGAGAGATAGAGTTTTAAAAAGTATAAATAACATAGTGTCAACATCATATGTGAAAGGAACAACATCATCGCTTAGTGGTGCTATTCAAAGAGATGTTATGCAAACTTCATCATCTTCCTTAAAATTAATAAAATCAATAGAAAATATCACAAACGAAAAACTAAATTCTGAGGAGAGAGGTGGTGTTAGTGATGCAAATATTGTTAGTTCAAATGGGGTTATCACTTTAGATGGCTTTGGGCCATTTGGAGATGGTGATCATACCGTTCAAGAGAGAGCAAATAAAGAGAGCTTTGTTAGTAGAATAGAGTTAAGCAAGAAGTTATTTAAACATTTTGTAGAAAAATTAGATTTTTAAGGAAAGAGAATGGCAGATAGAAAAATAGGTATGTGGCTTTATAGTAATGGTGGTGGGGAAAAAATTCAAAAAAAGATTATTAAAAAACTCAAAGAGAGAGATATTGAAACTGTAAATAATGTTAGACTTCATGACTGTATTGCTAAGAATGGTCATATATATCATAATGATTTAAAAGTTGATAAGTTAGATCTGTTTTTCTCTTACAATGCGGGTGAACAAACTCAATATCAAATGTATCTATATCAAGCACTTAATCGTGTTATTCCGACGATAAATTCTTATGATGCTTTTGCTTTAACTGAAGATAAATTTCATACATCTTTTGTATTAAGAAACGAAGGTATTGCTACAGCTGATTATAAGTTATGTCATAGAGATAATGGAGCTGCACTTAAAAAAATTATTAAAAAATGGGACAAAATGGTTTATAAACCAACTGATGGCTGGGGTGGTGTTGGTCTTACGAAGATTGAGAGTGAAGCAAACCTTGATATGTTAATGCCATTTTTGAATCAAATGGATTTAAGATATTTTTATGTTGAAAAATTTATTAAGTATGATAATACTGATTTTAGAGTAGATATTGTTGATGGAGAATTTGTTAGCTGTTATGGAAGGAAAGCTACGGGAACTGATTGGCGAACAAATGTTACAAGTGGTGGAAGTGTATTTATGCGTGAAGCTAATGAACAAATAATAGATGTAGCTAAAAAAGCTTGTAAAGCAACAGGCGTAGATATTGGTGGTGTTGATATTATATATGATTTAGAAAAAGAGGAATATATTGTTTTAGAAGTAAATGGTATTCCAGCTTTTGCAACCCCAGAGCAAGAAAAAATGGGATTAGATTTTAATAATAAAAAGATAGATTTAATTGTTGATTTAATCGATAGAAAAATAGTTAAGTAAACTTAGGTTACCTCAATTGAAGATAAAAAGAGTATAATCCCACTCTTAAAAATTAAATAAATTTTCAATGTCGAGGTAATAAATTGAGAGAACAATACACTTCTTATAACGAATGTGTAGATTTTTTTAAATCTGCACAAAAAACTCATCCAGATCTTTTTAAAGTAGAATCAATTGGTAAAACTTGGGAAGATAGAGATATCTTAGCTGTCAGTATTACAAAAAATGTAAAAAACAATAAAGAAAAACCAGCTTTATTCTATACCGGAACTATCCATGCCAGAGAGTGGATAGGTATTGAATTATCTTTAACATTTGCTAAATATATTTTAGAACATATAGATTATGATCCACAACTAAATGATATATTAGATAGAACTACTTTATATATGGTTCCATGTGCGAATCCGGATGGGTATGAATATTCAAGAAACCATTTCTCTTTTTGGAGAAAAAATAGAAGAAGAAATAGTGATGGAAGTTTTGGTGTTGATTTAAATCGAAATTTTGAAGTTGGTTTTTCTCCTAATAAAGATATGTCGTCAAATGTTTATTCTGGTCCTAGTGCTTTTAGTGAACCTGAAACAGCAGCATTAAGAGATTTTGCATTAGAGCATAAGAATATCACAATAGCATTAGACTATCATTCTCAAGGAAATGTATTTTTCCCTGCTCATAACTTTATTCATGAAGATGCAGAAGATGCGATAGATTTAAATCTATTGGCTGGAAATATGGCAGAAGAGATAAGAAAAGAATCTGGTCGCGAGTATGGTGTACATATGGGTAAACCACCAGTTCATCTAATTTCTGGAAGTGGAAGAGAATTTTACTACTCTTTAGGTGCCTTATCTTTAGTAGCAGAAGTAGGAACTAGAAACATTAGTGATTATAAAGAGCATATGAGTGAAAATATTGATGAAAACCTCCCAGCTCTTATGTTTGCATTATCTGAGGCAAATAATTATAAAAAAGATAATTCCCTCCCAAGAGTTGATAACTTTATTGCAGTAAATGTAACATCAAGAGAGGTAGAATTAACATGGGATTATATAGATGATGATAGTTTATATTTTGAAATCTATCGTTCTAATAAGCTAAAGGGTTGTGCTCAAAGTTCAAATAGAATTGGTATGACTAAATTAAAAACTTATACTGATAAAAACCTCCCATCAGCAACTAATTATTACTATTATATAAGAGCAGTATGCAAGAGAAGAGATATAAAATCACCTTTTGCTCAAATGTGTGCAGTAAGAACTCAGCCTAGAGAAAATATGTTTTCTAAAATTTTATATCCTCAACCTGATAAAATTGGTTATGTAGGTGAGAAGACTAAGAAAAACAGTGAACATTTTGGAAATAACTCATTATTTGTAGGAATATCTGAAGGTAGAGGTGAGTGTTATGGTGTTTGTGGCTTTTCTTTAAATACTATTCCAGAAAATGCAATTATAACAAGTGCGTCAATATCTTTTTATCCAATGAACCGTGTATCTGTTCAGGTAGAGAGTTATGGAGAGTGGAGAGTTGGGCAGATTGATGAAAGAATTATTGATAATATTAATAGTTATGATGATATAAGTAATGCTAAAGTTCTCAGTTATATAGATAGACCAACAGGATCAGCTCAATTAGCGCAGGGTGTATGGCGTACATATAAATTTGCAAACCAAGAGATTGATGTTTTACAAAAATCAATAAAAAGAAGAGAAGCTTATTTTAGGATGGAGGGACCCTCATCACTTCCACTAAATCGTGCTTCACAAATGATGCAGTGGGATATAGGATATGGTAAATTTAGTGGTGGACTTACATACAGGCCTAAGTTAGATATATCTTACACTATTAATGCAGCAAGAATTGATGTAGAGTCGTCTATGGAAATTACTGCAACTAAAGATAAAATATTTGAATCAGGATTAAGAGTTGGGTTTGACAAAGATGGGAATAGAGAATATGGTTGCATAGAGTTTGATTTAGCTAATTTACCAGATATGGATAATACTGTTATTTCAGATGCTTATATAGATATAGAAGCAAATAAAATTAATTCATTAAATAGCATCCGTTTTCATATAGAGATGATAGTTCCTTGTAAAGGCGAAAAAACATATGAGAAAATAAAATCTAGAGAGATTATAGAAAGAATAGGTTATGATGTAAGTGTATCAGATATTAAAGAGATACCTAAACAAAGATTTGTATTTGACAAGCATGCTATATCTGAAATTCTTCAAAATGCGGATGAAAATTCTAAAGCCGTATTTGTAATATCTGCATCATCTCAAAAAGCATTTTGTAAATCACAAAGTGTAGATTGGTGTGATACTAAAAGAGTAAAAAGACCATCTTTAGTAATTAAATATATAAAGAAAAGAAGAACAGCACCTGCATCGGTTGAAAATTTAAGAACTAAAACTGAGAATGGTATGATTAAATTGGAGTGGGATATCCCATTAGATGATGCTTGTAAAGGATTTATTGTTGTTAAGAATCCATTTAGAGTTCCATGTTCTCCATATGATGGACAAAAACTTTATGGTGGAAGTGATAATTATACATATGATAATTTTGGTGAAAAAGATACACATAAATACTACGCAGTATTTTCATATGATGAAGTACCAAATTTTTCAAACCCCCAATATATAGAGATTAATAGCTAAAGAGAAGCTATTAATCA
>JAYEKJ010000158.1:0-28903 GCA_034660975.1 Campylobacterota bacterium | reverse complement strand
TATCCTACACTTTATATTGTGTACGGACATACATTTTCTAAGTCACGCTTTAGCGTTTGAAATTCGAGGTTCCAAAGTGTCTATATGCTTAAGTCAATGGTGTTAGAGGTGCCCTATAGTCTATTTTAGAAGATTAAAATTGTATAATAAAATAAATTAATGTGTGAGATTATGAAAATGGATAAAATTTCTAAAAAAATATATATAACATACTCAAACCAAAAAGTGAGAGATTTAAAAGCAGATTCTATAACTTGTAGTTTTGATAAAGTTATAACTCTTGATAAGCTGATAGTAGAGATTTTTGAGAGTAAAAATTTTGAGTTTATTATAGATGAGATGATCGCTTCATCTATCATTTATAAAATTATCCAAGAGGAAAATATAGAGTATTTTTCCTATCTTAATAACGATTCTTTGAGTTTAACAACTATCTATAAGTTTATAATGAGATCTAAAAGAAATGTGGTTCCATTTGATGAACTCCTTTGCGATGATAAACTCGAAGCGATTATAAAGATAGATAAATCGTATCAAAATTATAAAAAAGAGAACTCTTTAGTAGATATTTCAGATATAGAAGAATCTGTACTTAAAAGTGATAACAGTTCATACTTTGATAGTTTTGAGAAAGTGCTTTTAGATTGTTTTGAGTTTGGAAATATCAACTATGTTAAATCTAAAATGCAAGAGAAAATTTTAGAAAAATTTGATTTTGAAAAAATGGTACAAACTAAATCACAAGAGAAAAAAACAACAAAATTGCTTAAACCATCTAATGATGTTTTTGACAATATAGATGAGGTCAAAACAGCTATAAGAATCGCTAGAAAACTGATGCAAGAGGGGATTGTAGCCGAAGAGATTCTTATAGTAGCTTCCGATATTGCAGAGTATGCACCACTGTATAAACTCTTTTTAGATGAGTATGAGATGAGGGGTTATAGCTCGATGGGAACACCCTTAAACTCTTTTCATAACACCAAGAATCCAAAGGTTCAAATAGCACTTAGAGCTTATAAGGCACAAATAGAATCTTTGAACTCTTTGTATAAAAAACTAGGTATCACTTTAAGTGATTCTACTAAAGATAATATCAAAGCATCTATCAGCATCCAAGATGAGAGAGTTGGGATAGAGCTAACCGAACCTAATCAGCTAGTTGGGCTTAGAAAAAAATATAAACATATCATCTTTGTGGGTACAGATATAAATCACTTCCCACCAAAAGCAAATAATAATTTTTTATATAGTTATGATGATGATATAAAATATTTTTATGCTAATAACTATTTTACAAGTTCTCAAACTCAGCTCAATGAACTCAAAAGATTAAGTGAGAATCTCTATATTATCACAGCTTCTTATATGGGTAAAAGGGAGCTAACTCCATCGATTCTTATAGATAAAAAATTTGATGATAGTATAGATATAAGTGATATAAAAAGTGTAAACTCCTTAGCATTAAATCAGCAAACTACTGTTGCAGATTCCAACACAAAAAACTACTATGAAAGTATAATATCTAAAGAGTTTACACCCTTTGATGGTGATGGTGTTTTAGGATGCCAAAGCTCCCATCTCTCAGCATCTCAGATAAACAGATATATATCATGCCCATTAGCGTATCTTTATACCAACAAAGTAAAAATCAAATCACCCTCTCAAAATGAGGAGGGTTTTGATGTGATGGAGCAGGGTAGTTTAATGCACCTTTGTTATGAACTTTTTGGTAGATATATCAAATCCAATGGTATAAAAACCAAAGATAAAGAGGAGTTAGATGAGATTATGTATCAAATATCCATCGAAGCCTATAACCATGAACAAACAACACAGTATAGGGGTGAAGAGAATATCCATCATCAAATATTTTTAAAATCTTTACAAGCTGGACTTTTACCTAAATTTGTTGATTATTATATAGAAAAAGCAGATGAGTTTAAGCACTTTGAGAATTCCGAATTTGAAAAAGAGTTTGCATTAGATTCAGAGCTTAAACCTTATAAACTTCAAGGTGAAGATGATGAAAATTATTTTATAAAAGGTTTTATAGATAGGTTTGATAACTTAGAAACTCAAATAAATATTATAGATTATAAATCAAAAGCTATGAAATCAAAGATAGATAAACAGATGATGAATCAGATAAAAGAGTTACAAGATGTGCAACTCTCACTTTATATACTATACGCTTCACAAGAGTATGAAGAGAAAAATTACCTCTCCCATCTACTGAGTTTTAAAGGGGATGGAAAATATTTTCATTTCGCAAATCTGAGTAGTGTTGAGGGTTTAAAAGATACTATCCATTACACACAAGAGCATGAGAATCAATTAAAAGAGTTGATATACAATACGAAAGAAAAAATACAAAATGGTGAGTTTATTTTTAATAATAGTGATGAGAAGATATGTGGGTATTGCGATATTAAACATATTTGTCATGAGTCTGTTTTAGGTAAAGGGGTATAGATGAGTGCTTTAAATAAATTTACAATCCAAAAAAGTTTTGCCATAAGTGCAGGGGCTGGGAGTGGTAAGACCTATACACTTAGTAGAAGATATATTAATGCTCTTTTAGGGTTTGATTATTTTAGAGAGGATTATGAAAAACAAGATTCTTATTTTGATGATTTAAAAAGTGCTAGGGTGAATCAGATAGTTACTATCACTTACACCGAAGCAGCAGCTCTTGAGATGAAAGGGCGAATTTTCGAGTTAGTAGCAAAGATAATAGATGAAAAATTACCTAAAGATGATGGGGATTATAACTCTATAAAAGATGCAAATAACAACATATCAAAAAAAGAGCAGGAGTATGTGCAAGAGATTCTAAAAAAAGCATATACAGATAGTTCAAACTCTAAAATCTCAACCATCCACTCCTACTGTTTAGATACGATAAAATCAAACTCTGACATAGCAAGAATCGATACAAAACTCGATATTTTAAATGATGATGAGAAACAAAGTGAGTTAAGTAAAATCATTTTTGATGTTTTAAACGATGCAAATAATGAGAATTTAGTTTTAGATATATCACAAGATATAAGTATGTTTTTTATAAATAATCTTATAAACAGATATGTAAGTAGTAGTAAGTTTAGAGATAATTATGACAGTTTTAACAGATACAGTATAGATACAGATACTTACAAAAAACTACTTTTTGAGCTGTATCCTTTACCTGATGTAAGTAAAGATTTTGAGATAGTAAAAGCTTATATTTTAGGTAATTCTATGGAGAATGGACAAAAATATATAGATTTTATAGATGAGTATATCAGTGGGATTTTTGCATTTGAGGCTCAAAGCTGGAGTTCCTTATCAAAAGAGCATGGTGTAAAAATCGCTTTTAATGTAAAGCCTTGGACACAACATAAAAATATTAAAGAGAATATCAATTTTATAAAGATTCTTGATTCCCTTGTAGATATTTATAGCGATATAGATTTGAGTAAAGAGGATATATTTTTTAACAAAATAGATAAGATTCAAGAGCTTCTTCATCAGATAAAATCTAAATACGATTCAAGATTACTAGAGATAGGAAAAATAGATTTTGATACCATAATCACAAAAACGCTAGATATAATGCCAAAAGTGAGAAACAGTTTCAAATACATAATGGTAGATGAGTTCCAAGATACAAATGAGACCCAATTTGATATAGTAAAAAACTCTTGCAATGAAGACACAAACCTTTTTGTAGTGGGTGATTCTAAACAATCTATATACTCATTTCAAGGTGCTGAGATAGAGGTTTTCAACAACGCTACTAACAATACTGAATTTTTCTCTTCCATCGAAAATATGGCTCAAAACCATAGAAGTGATGGAGTGATTCTTAAAAATGTAAATGATATTTTTGATGAGATATTGAAAAAAGATGAAAATTTAAAACTTCTAAGCCAAAACTACGAAGCTCATCCCCAAGATTTGAGTGTTTTTAAAAAAGAGCGAGAGGATAAGGGTAGTTTTAGATACTTAATCACCCCTCAGTCTTATGGTGAAGAGATAAGTGAACTAGACACTATCACTCAGTTTGTAAGTGAGATTTACAACTCTCAAAATGAAAACTATCAACATATCTCAAAACTGATAACAAACAAAGACAAAGCAATCGCCATCATCTTTGATAGTAGTACAAAAATGTTGGAGTTGAAATACAAACTAAGGCTAAAAGGGATAACGGCAAAGGTAAGTGTGAGTGATAATTTTTACCATACCAAAGAGATAAACGATATATTTAACCTACTCAAAGCTATCGATATTCTTTCAAAAAACAAAGAAAAAATCAATGATTATGAGAGATACTATGTTGTTGGTGCGATGCGATCAAATATACTCAGATGTGATGATAACAGCATAAAAAAATATTTAGATTCAAACACAGTTGATGAAAAATTAAGACAATATATAGAAGTTTTTAACACAATGCCACTCTCTGCTGGGGTGAAATATATCTATGATGATTCTAATATCATGGGTGTTTATACCCATTTTGAAGATATTGAACAAAGAGTGGGAAATCTTTATAAATTTTTAACCCTTTGTAAAGATTATGAATCTTCAAATGAGCAAAGTTTGTATAAGTTTTTAGCTCTTATAGAGAATGCTATATATTTTAGTGAAGCAAAAGAGGATGAGGCATTTTTCAAATCAGACAATACAAAATCGATAGAGATATGCTCAATCCATTCAACAAAAGGTTTAGCATACCCTTTAGTTTTACTTGCCAACAGCGACAAAGGTTTATACTCACAAGTAACAGCAGATTCGATAAAACACAACAGTTTCACCATAGAATCTGAAAAAAAACAGATAGTTGGGTTTAGCATAGATGGCTACACCCCTCTTAGTCATAGAGTTTTAAAAGAGGTGGATAAACGCAAACATCTCGCTGAGAAAAAAAGGTTACTCTATGTAGCTCTTACAAGAGCCGAGCATGATGTAGTGGTGTCAGCTCATCTCAAAGCTACAAAAGGTGGTGCGATAACTCTTAAAGATGATAGCTATCTCTCCATGATATGTGATGCACTCGATATAGATGTGGATGAACTTTTTGCTTTAAGTGAAAACTACTGTATAAAATTAGATGAATCGAATGATTTGGATTTACCAAAGAAGCAGGTGGAATATATAGAACACTCTTTTGAATCTATCACTTTTAAAAGCAATAATACCTCAAGTGCGACAGGTTCTAATGATTCTTCCCTTGTAGAGAAAAAATCTGCTGATATGGGGACTGCAACTCATAAAATCATAGAACTTTACTGGGATAGTTTTTTAGAAAATAAAGATTCTATACTTGACAAGATGTTGATTTTAGATTCCAAACAAAGAGAATCTATTGTTAAGAATATGGAGGTTTTTTATGAGAGTGATGTTTGTAAACTACTGAAAAATGGGGTGAAACACCATTTTGAACTAGAGTTTAGAGTGGATGACAAAACAGGTTTCATCGATTTTATATATTTTGATACAGATAAAAATGCTTGGGTTATAGTTGATTTTAAAACAGGTAAAGAGAGTGATTCTAAAAATAAAAACTATCAAGAGCAACTAGATTTTTATCAAGAGGTTATGGAACATTTAGGTTATAAAATAGTAGATTCTAGCTTATTATGGTTAGGTAGGTGACAATGCCAATGAAATAAGGATTCTAGCCTCGAATACAGAAAAAAATTTAGTTTTATCCTACACTTTATATTGCGTACGGACATACATTTTCTAAGTCACGCTTTAGCGTTTGAAATTCGAGATTCCAAAAGAAATTATAAGCTAAATACGGAATCTCGAATTTATTCGAGGCTAATAATTTGCAATGATAGATTAAATTTTTAATTCTCTATTGCATAATTCGGGTTTAATATTACAGACACAACGCAGTCCAACTCTCCTGCTATAATATCAAAATAAATAGAAAAAATGTATAGCTAAAGGATAATAAAATGGATATATACAAAACAATAAATATAAAACTACAAACTATCTCAAAAGAATCTCTCATAAAAAAAATGGGCTATGGATCTGTAAAAAAAGGTTTAGACAGCTTAAAACTTTTTGAGGATTCTAAAGATTTATACTCTTGGATTAGTGCAGGACATTATGATTTGAAATATAGTTCATCACAATTTTTTGAAAAACTTTGTGAGGTTTTAGAGATAGAAAAAAATGATGTAAAATTTGCACTTGTTCAACAAGCTAAATATAAAAATGAGATCGATAAATTTAATAGCTGCTACATATTTGTAAACACAAATTTTAAAAGAACAACGCAACCCATCTTTATACTAGCTTTTGCTGAGGGTGCAAGAAGAATAGGCTTAGATACAAAAGAGTTTGTGTTTAAAACGCAAGAGGAGATTTTAGATAGTATCTCAAATATTGTGGCATCCCATTTTAAACGAAAAGATGGAAAAGTTGAGGTTTGGGGAGATATAAAAAATTATATTTATCATAATTTCGATGGGGAAACATATACATTTGATGTTGATGGCAAACAGATAGAAAATATAGAAGTGTCCCAAAGTAGAGCTACTTTGAGTTTGAAATGAAAAACTTACTAAATATTTGATAATTTCGTAGTTTATCACTATAATAAATAAAAATCATTTAAAGGCACTTTTATGGCAATAAAAGAGTACGATAAAATTCTGTACAGACTTACCTCTATTTTAACAAAACTATCAAATATTGAACAACCGACAATGGCTGAGTTAGCACTAGAGTACAATGTTAGTAGAAGAACTATCCAAAGAGATATATATGAGAGACTCAACCATTTCCCCATCATCTTAAACGATACAAAAGAGTTGATGTTTGTAGATGGTTTCTCACTTAACAGAACAAAACTCTCTTTAGAGGAGATAACAACGCTTACTCTCTCTTTAGATATTGTAAAAAATGCAGGAGATAACTTTTTTAACACCTCAGAGCAACTTATGAAAAAACTGTTGTACAAAGATTTTATAAATCCTTACTATATAAAACCATCAGAGTATGAAAGCATAGACATAGATTCTGTATTGCTTAACAATATAGAAAATTCCATAGCAACAGCCAATGAGATAGAGATATTTTATAGTAAAACAATAGTGATACAACCGATAAAAGTGATAAATATAGATGGACTTTGGTATCTCTTAGCACGGGGTAGGGATGATAAAAAGATTTATAACTATTTTATATCAAAGATTCAAAACCTAAAACTACTCTCTTCAAAGTTTGTGATGGATGAGTATTTAGCTAACCTGCATAACAAAATATTATCCCCATTTTTTGATGATGAGGATTGTTTTGATGTGCTTGTCGAAGTTGATAAATCTATTGCTGATTATTTTAAACTCAAAAAACAACTCTCATCTCAAAAAATAGTAGAGATGAAAGAAAATGGTGACTTGATAGTAAGTTTTAGAGTTACACATGAAGAGGATATAGACAACATCATAAAATCATGGCTTCCCCATATAAAAGTTATATCACCACAAAGTTTTAAAGATAAAATAAAAAAAGAGTTAGAAGATTATGTGAAATCACTTTGATGAGACACTATGTTGTCTCAATTGTAAAATAAAATAGAATTTTAAAGAGTATTAAATATCAGATAAACAAAAAAAGGAAAAAAATGACAAATAATTCAAAAACATTCAGACTATTTTTAAGTTCAACATTCAACGATATGAGAGCAGAGAGAGATGCACTCCAAGCCACTGTGTTTCCGCGATTAAGAGCATATTGTGATGAACATGGATTCTCTTTTTCCCCTATTGATTTAAGATGGGGAGTGAGTTCTGAAGCTGGTGATGACCAAAAAACTATGCAGATATGTATAGATGAGGTGCAAAGATGTAAAAATGCTTTAAACCCACACTTTGCTATTATGTTAGGGGAGAGATATGGCTGGATTCCCCTTCCTGCTAAAGTGGAAGCTAATGAGTTTGAGCTTGTGAAAAATGCTGTTTTAACAAAATTTAAAGATGATGCAAAAGTAAAAGAGTATATAGAGTTGTGGTATAAAAAAGACACAAATAATTTACCAGCTCAGTATATGCTCCAAGCAAAAATAAAAGATGAACATAAAGACTGGGACTACTGGGGTGATGTAGAAAATAGTTTGAGAAATGCTTTTAAGTCAGTTGTAGAGGGGGAACTCAAAGATACACTAGATGAAGATACAAAATCAAAATATATAAAATCAGCAACAGAACAAGAGATAGTTGAGGGTTTATTTCATAATGGTGAAGTTGCACAAAAAAATATTTACTATTACAGTAGAAACTTTACAAATATTGACACGATGAAAGCAGAAGATTTTGCCACACTTGAGGCTAAAGATAAAGAGTATAGAAAAACAGATCCAGCATATCAAATAACAGTAAAACATTTCTCAGACTTTAAAAATTTTACAGAGGATAAACTTGATGAAAATATAAGACCGTTTCATCAAAAATTACAAAATAAAATCAAAGAATCGATTCCTAAAGAGAACTACAAAGAGTATAACTTAAAGCTAGATACAACACTAGAGAGAACTCAAGATAGTGTTACAAAAACTCACTTAAAAGAGTTTTGTGAAGATTTCCACGATACTATATTTAAGTCGATGCAAGAGGAGATACAAAATTTTAAGGCTCAGGATATACAAGATAGAGAACTCTCAGAACAAGAAGATTTTATGGAAGAAAAATCTAAAATCTTTGTAGGGAGAGAGGATTTTTTAAAAAAAGTGGATAGCTATATAGAATCAGAAAATTCTAATGCACCACTTGTGATATATGCAGATTCAGGAAGTGGTAAATCAGCACTAATGGCAAAGCTTACTCAGAATGTTAAAGAGAAAAACAGCCTAGAGGGTACAGATGTTATTTATAGGTTTGTAGGTACTTCTGAGTTATCAAATACTCCAATAAATCTTTATAAATCACTCTACACTCAACTTACCCAAAATTTGGATTTACAAAACATCTGTACAACTTATATGGATGAAAATGAGATAAATGTAGATTCTATACAAAGTGATATAAAAGAGTTAAACAAAGTTTTATCTCATCTTATCCAAAACTATCCAGCAGATAAAAAACTTGTTCTTTTTATAGATGCTCTTGATCAGTTTATGTTAAACGATTCTCTTGATTGGTTGCCACGAACTTTAAATAATAATACAAAAATAATAATCTCAACACTACCAGATAGTTATGAGGGAATCCAATACCTCCCAAAACTAAAACAAAAATTTAAGAATTTTGAAGATAATTTTATGTTCTTAGAGGCTTTTAATGATGATGAAGCGAGTTCTATGATAGATGAGTATTTAGCTTCTCGTGAGAGAACTTTAACAGCAGAACAAAAAGATAAAATTTTACAAGCTTTTATACAAAGTGGTTCCCCTCTTTACTTAAAAATAGTTCTTGAAGAGGCTTTTGAGTGGAAATCTTATACAGAGGTAAAAAATGAAAAATATCCAAAAGAGTTAGATGAACTAATAGCAAGACTATTTAAAAGACTCAATACCCATTCACACCATTCATTGCCAGTTATAAGATACGCTTTTTCATATATAGCTTGTTCTAAAGATGGACTTCCTGAGCCTGAACTCTTTGATATATTATCTCAAGAAAAAGAGATTATGGATGATGTTTCAAATCAGTTCTACCCACGACCACAAAGAATCCCAACTGCTGTATGGGCAAGACTTTACTCCGAGATGTCACAGTATCTCTCTATAAAAGAGGTTGATGGTATGGATCAGATAAGTTTTTTTCATAGAAAGTTTAACGAAGGAGCTTATAAACTTCTCGGTTCAAAAGAGAAAGCCCACTCAAATTTAGCTGAGTTTTATACTCTTGTGTATGAGCAAAATGAAGAGATTCTTCAAGAGAAAAATATCGGTGCAACACTAGAATCAGCCTTAACAGAGTTACCATACCAACTCATCATGTCAAAACAAAAAAAAGAGTCATTAGAGTTACTTACAAATTTTGAATTTTTGATGAAAAAGTTTAAGTTAAATAAAACTCAGGAAGTTATGGAGGATTATGCTCTTGCTAAGGCTGAGGGGATGAATGATAAGTGAAAATAAGATGATAAATTTAGATGAAAAATTCAATATATTTGATAAGTTCTTAACTTCAAATGAACATATTCTTAGAAAAGGGGATGGTGACTGGGATTCCTCTAAAATATTTTTTCAGTTAAGTATTGAACATGCAGATAATTCACCTTTAACATATTTGGCAGAAAAGTTTGAGATTGATGGTAGTGTTGATTGGGATTATTTGATAGATATGAATCGCCCTAAGAAGATCTATCTAAGTGGATTGAAAAACAGTTTTGAAGTTGATAAAGGTGGTGTTGTTAGGATAGAGATAATAAATGAAAAAACATTTCTTACTTTTAGTTCAGATAATAATATTATAGTTTGGGATAGTCAAAAATTTCATATAATTAATGATTATAATATAAAATCAAAAATTATTGGTGTTGCAATTTTAACAGATTATGAGATATTGGTATATTGTGCAGATGGTAATATTGAATTTATAAATATACTTAGTGATGTGAGGAGAAAGCTTAAAGCACATAGTAAAAAAATATATAAGATAAAAGTGCTAAACAACTCCAATATAGTCTCATACAGTGAAGATAACACCATAAAAGTATGGGATGATGAGACACTTCTTTATACTGTTAAAAGTTCTAAAGCTCAATGTGGAGGTTTAGAGGATTATATAGATGGTATGAAAATAGCATATTCTTATAGTGATACCATAAGAATATTGGATTCTAAATATAAAAAAACCAACATACTTAAAGGGCATGAAAAAGGGATACTTGAAGTTATTGTTTTAGAGAAGAAAAATATTTTATCCCACTCTAAAGACAATAGTATCAAAATATGGGATAAATCTTTTAAGTGTATAAAATCGATAGCGGTTGAAGATAGTTGTGATAATATTATTGAACTTCCAAATCACGATATATTGCTAAATATTAAAAATAAAATAATTATTTTGAGTGATGATTTAAGTATAAAAAAAACTATTAACTTATCTCAAGAATATACTTGTAGTATAAAGATACTTAATAATAAAGATATATTTATTTACAATAATGAAACTAAAAGTTTTATCTATGATATAGATTCCTATACACTCAAAAAAGAGATTACAGAACATGAGGATGGGATTTGTCATGTTTATGAACTAAATAATGGTAATTTTATAACATTAGGAAATAGTTATGCTGATGTGATGATTGTTTGGGATGCTAATTATCAAAAAATTGCAACTCTAATTGCTCATAAAAAAGGGATAAATGATACTAAACAACTTGATTCAAAGAATCTATTATCTGCATCAGATGATGAGAGTATAAAACTTTGGGATATTGAAAATTTAAAATATGCACTCTCGCCCCAAACTCCTAAAGTAGAAAAATATTTTTCTTTGCTAAACAATAATCAATTGCTAATCAATTCAAATAATACACTAAGCCTAATAGATGAAGATACTTATTCGTCAAATATTATTAAGCATGATGATACTATTGAGGATCTTATATTTTTAGAAAATGGTAATTTTATACTATTTAGTAGATATTCAAAAGGGAAGATACCTCTATATGACTATCAAACTTTTGAGTTGTTAAATAGTTTTGAGAGAGTATTGGATGAAGATATATCTTATGTTGAGGTATTGAAAAATCAAAATATTGTAATTGTTTATGATGATAAATGCTATGTTTATGATAGTAAAGATTATCATTTTTTGAACTATTTTAATTGTAGTGATTTTGAGAAAAAACTTTTTATAGATAATTATTTAATAGTACCGTATGAAAATAGTTTAAACTTTATAGATATGAGAAGCTATAAAACTAGAGTGTTGGAAAATTTAGAAAATGATAAAGATATTTATTATATTTTTTTACTTCAAAACAATCATATTTTGAGTGTAACAAATAGTGGAGTTTTTCAAATATGGAAAAATTTTGAATATGTAAAAACAATTTATGAATACCAAGATGATGAGTTTGTTTTTGTAAAAATAGTTGATAATTTTGATATTGTTATCTATTATTACAACAAAATAAAGATTATAAATTCAGATGATTTTAAATCTATTAAAGAGATTGATTTCGAATATCACTATGAATTTAAAATAGACAATAGCTATCTAATTTCAACATTTGATAATAAAACAATCATTTATGATAGTAATTACAAACCTAAGATTGAATTTAATGGAAAAGAGTTTGATATATTAAATAATAATGATTTAATATATTACGATAACTCTAAAAGTTATATTATCAATAAAGAAACACTGAATCTCAAAAAATCGTTTGATGGTCAGTACACTATTTTAAATAACAGTGAAATTGCGATTGATAATGAGTGTTGGATAACTGTTTTTTCAGCAAAAACATTAGATTTATTAGAAAAATTCAAAAGAGATGATATATCTAAAACTATCTCTGTTTTAGATGATATGGCAATTAAAGATGGGAAATATATCTATCATAATATTTATCATAAAACTTATTTGTCGGTATTGTTAGATGATAAAATAGATTATATTCGATGGTATTCAAACTACACCCCATTGCCATTTAAAAAGATGGGAAATAATATAATAATTAATGATGGTAAATATTCTAAAATTTTAAAAAGTAGAGATAGAAAATGAAAAATAAAACAATAGATGTAAGTGAAAAATTTAAAATATTTGATAACTTTATAAACTCAAATCAGCACCTTATAAAAAGGGGTGATGATGAGTGGGATAGTTCAAAGATATTTTTTCAGCTGAGTGCCTCACATGCCGAGGATTCCCCTCTATCAGAGGGTGCAGATAAATTTAAAGCTGATGGAAAACTTGATTGGGATTATTATAAAAGTAGTTCAAGAGCAGACAAAATGTATCTCTCTGCCGTTGTTAGGTATATAGATTTAGGTGTAGATAATGAAGTAAACTACTCCATAGACTTAGAAAACTCTAAAACTCTTTACTGTTTTAAAGATATGAATGATATGTTGATTTATGATTATAAAACAGATGAGAAGATATTCTTATCAGGACATAAAAATCCCCCTAGTAAAGTTATAGAGCTTAATGATATGCTTATATCTTATGATATAGAACATGATTATACGACAACTTTAATTATTTGGAAAAATTATATACCTGTACATAAAAGTACAATTTATAGAGCGTTGCAAGATTTAGTGAAGTTTCAAAATAAGATAGTTATGAAGTTTAAAGATGGCACAGAGCTAATTCCTATAAGTGAATTGAATTTTTTAGAAAAAAATTGGAGAGACTAAAATGGCAGATATTTTAACTCAAGAGGAGATAGATAATCTTTTAGGTATAGGTGATGTTGCAGAGGGTTCCCCTTTTATGAAATCATATATGGAACAAACTATATCGAGTTTTGAATCTATTTTATCGTTTGGTGGTGTAAGTAGTAGCAATTATGATATAGACTTAAATAAAGAGAGTTATTTAGAACTATCGCTGTTTATATGTGAGATTACACTTAATGATGATTCTAAAATAATTATAGCTATCCCAACACCTTTTGCTACGATTCTTTTAGATTGTAAAGGTGGTGGAGCTGGAGAGAGTAGTGAGCAGATTGATGAAGATGGTTTAGAGATTCTTAAAAATGTTATCTCAACTATTTTAGAAAAAGCATCGCTAGAGTTTGATGATTTAAGTTTTAAAATTGATAATGTATTTTTTAGCCCAGCCAAAACTAAATATAGTATAGGTGATCTCTCAACAGTTGTTTTATATACATTACAAGTAAGCTCTTTTGAGAGTAATATATTTTTTATAGCTGATAATGTTGCTATGGAGAGATTGGAGATTGTAAAATCAGAAGAGATTTATCTGTTGAATGAATATGAGCAAAATGAGTGGGATATAAAGGTAGAGTACAAAGAGAATATATCAGAGATTATATCAATTAAAAACTATTCAGGCTTAGATTCTATCTCAAAAAAAGTAAGTTTTGAAAAACCTTATGAGATATATGAGTTTGATAATGAAACTATAATTACTTGTGAGACAAAACATAGGGACGACTATATTAAAATTTATAGTAGAGATGGGGAGTTAGTCCAAGAGATAAATGATGTTACTTTTATAGGACTTCACAATAACGAGCTTTATTTTATAGATGATACTACGATGAATATCTATGATGAGAATCTAAATATAGTTGATAGTTATGAGATAGAGGAGATAGATAGATTTAAAGAGGTGACTTTTTTTAACGATAAGATTATCACATCTGAGGATTCTATTGCAAAAGATGGGATGGATAATATGGAGGATAACTACACATTTATTGATTCTGATATAAATGTGTGGGAGAGAGGAAAAATACAAAGAACTCTCAAAAATCACCCTTTTGGTGCTAGAACTTATGTTTTAGATAGTTATTTAGTTACTTATGGATTAGATGGTAACAATATTTGGGATAAAGATTTTAATCTTTTAGGAAGTAACAAAGATATAAAGTCATTTAAGATGCTAGATGAAAAACTAGCATTGAGTGATGATAAATTATTAGATTTTAATCTACTTCTTCATCTAAATAAAGATGAAAAATATATAGAAAATAATAATATTAATGGTGATAGTGGGGTGGTGATAGAGGAGAGAAGTCAAGTTATAACTTATGGTTTTAAAACTATATATCTATGGGATAAAAGCTCGTATAGCCCACTTAAACAATATAATTCATCAAGTCAGATTATATATTTTAAAAGATTTGATACTAAAATTGTAATCAAAACAATAGGGGGATTGGCTGATAAAAGAGTATATGTTATATTTGATTTATCATTAAATGAGTTGTATTCATTTCAACAGCAAGATTCTGATATATATATGCTTGAAAATTCAAATAATTTCATACTAAGTTATACTAAGCACAATTTTCCTCAAGCTAATACTTATAACTATGTTATTGTTGATGTTCAAAAAAGAGAGCTAGTTGAGAAGAGTTATGATAAAACTACTTATTTTTCTAGTGCCGATAAAGAGAGTTATTGTAGTATCGCTATTGATCATGATACGCTTTATATTAAACATTTTAGCAGGGATGGTAAAATCATATCTGATGATAGGTATCAAAATAATTATTTTAATACCTATCATCACGACTTAGGAATCAATTTTTATAAAGAAGATTCAAAAGATATTTTTTGGTATGAAACAGCTAAACATAACGATATCGGCAGAGTGCTTGTATGTAGTATAAAAAACAATGTATTGCAAGTGAAAATATTTCAGTATGACTATACACAAAGAAGAGTGCCATCTCCTAATTGGCAAACAACACCCCCTTTAACGCAACTCAGAATCGTTGATAATCAGTATATATTTTCTAATGATGAGCTTGAATTTGTTTGTGATGAAGATGGATTGTATCTAGGGTATAAGAGACTAAAATCTTATGATGAGATTGAGAATGCTCAACTCTTTAAAGCACTACATGATAATGAAAAAAGTTTAATCCCTTATGAGAAGAGTGTTATAAAAAGAGTAGATGATACCTGTATCGTTATAAACGATTCTGGTCGAGTGAAGTATTTACAAAACCAAGATGTAGATACTACACCGATATATATACAAGAGGATGAAGATTTAGTTGAGTATGAAGAGATAATATACAAAGATGAAGATACTCGCTTAGATATACCAGAAGTAAAAAATTCTACTAGCTGTTTAGTTGATTTTTATATACCAAAAGAATTGAGTAAATATAGTGGATTAAGTGCTTATCTTGATGGTATGGTCAATGAAGAATCGATTTTAAACATGAGTAGTGTTGCACTTTTACTTAAAGTGTTTTCATTTGAGGAGGATCGTAAACTTTACCATAAAATTGATTATTTTGATTCTCATCTAAGCAATGTTTTAACCCAAGAGAAGAATCTATTATTTAAAAAAATCTTAGAATTTATCTTAGAGAGTAACGAAAGTAAGAAAAAATATACCGAAGATTCTTTTAATAAGATAGTAGATGATTATAAAGATACCCTTTTTAAAACTTATGAGAAAAGATATACTAAATTTAAACAATTTATAGAAGATATCTACTTAAACGAGGATACTCAAGATAGGGAGAACATCAAACACTATGCAACTTTAGATGAGTATAGTGATGAGGAGTTTGATGATATATTATCAAGCTATCTTTATAAAGCAAATATATATGGAGTTTTGGGAATTGAGTCTGAGATAGCAGATGAAAAAAATAGATATATAAAAAAATATATCAACTTGATAATAGATGGTCATTCACCCGATGAGGTTTCTTTTCTTATAAACAGAGATGAAGTAGAGGTTAAAAAAGAGATAGAGAAAAAAATAGAGATTATTAAAATAGGGATGATAAGATATATCTATCGTACCTGTGATATACAGAGAAATACTAATCGTTCTATAAATGATATCTGTTTCAAAGAGCTATTTGATAATGAGATAGAAGATGAACTTTTTGAGTATGCTTCAACCCGGATTCAAAGATTATAAAGGTGGATTAGAATGGAAAAATCAACACAAGCAAAAAATATAACACTATTTTTAACACTCATATCTGTTATAGTGATATTTATAGGTTTACTACAGATAGGATTTGAGAAAGATTTATCGTTTGAGATAGTATTATCAAACGCTTTTTATGGAACTTTTAGTTTTATGGGTGGGAATGGAACATTTAATACTATCTATCCATTTTATATGTATATAGCAGCATTTACGATTCCTATGGCTATCTTCTATGCAGTTTTTACAATACTAAGTGTGCAGATAAAACATTGGTTTTATCTGTTTAATCCACCTAAAAATCATATATTGATAATTGGTCTTGGTAATATGGGCTACTCTTTATTTAAAAATATTAAAAATGAGAATCTTTTTATGATAGAGACTGAGCCATCTCAAAAGAATAGGCAACAAGTTATAGATAGTGGTAGTTTAGTATATGAACATACAGAGCAAGTTCTAAAAAAACTTACAGCTAAAGCAAAAGAGATTTATCTTGTAACAGATAGTGATATTAGCAATATAAACATTGTTTGTGAGTTTGAGCAGTATATCGATAATGATACAAAAATATATATCCATTTAGAAAATAAAACTTCAGAAATTTTATATAGCCCAATTTTTGAAAAAGGGATTAGTGATTCTAAGTTTAAGTATGAACTCAATTCATTTAATATCTATCAAAAAGCTATATGGAAGTGGTTTGATACGAACCCTATTGAAGGTGTTATAGATACTACAAAAAAAGATTCTAAAGAGGTTTCTATTTTATTGGTTGGTTGGGATAGAGTTATAAAAGAGGCTTTAGAATATATCTTAAATATGGGACATTTTTATAATGAAAAACCGATAAATATCAAGATAGCTGTTGATGAGATTGAATCTCTAAAGCGAGAGATAAATTTTTTGTACCCAGAGATACAAAAATATACCACAAATAACAATAGTATAAACCATCAACTATGGAAAATTGAGGTGATTGATCTTCAAGAGTATTATGCCACTATAAACGACGACTTTAATTTTACAAATATAATCATATCTTTAGAGACAATACAAAAATCATCAGATGTAGCATATAGATTTTTAAACTTTCATTATAAAAATTTAGAGGAGAACCATACAAAAATAGCTTACTGGTCAGGTGATTTTAATTTAAATAAGTCTATAAATGACAAAGTGATTGTTGAATCATTTGGTAATTTTGATAATTTAGTAACAGTTGAAAATATCAAAAGTGAGGAGATAAACAGATACTCAAAAGGTATCAGAGCGATGTATGAAAAAACTAAAGAGGATGCTGGTGATCCATGGCAGAACTCTTTTTTCAACTACTGGTCAAATATCTATGCACATCTTCATAAACCTATAAAACAAAGAGAGTTTGAGAGATTAGAATCCCAAAGAATAGAGATAACAGATAAGGGTGTGATAGAGAAGGCTAGGGCTATCTTTAAAAATTCAGATAGAGAGATTGAAGATAAATATCTAAGTTTATATCTGAATTGTTTAGGAAAAATTGCTGGAGAAATGATAGAGCAAAAGCAAAAAAACTTAGAACAGTTTGCTAAAGTTGAACACAATAGATGGAACGCTTATCATATAATAAATGGTTATACATATAGTCCGGTTAAAAACAAAGATTATAAAGAACATGATTGCATAGTTGATTGGGATGCTATTAAAAATACAAAGTTTGATACGATAAAATATGATTATCAAAATTTCTTTGAGAGTATTGAAAAACAGTTAAATAAAAAGGTTATAAAATAATGAAAACATTTGATAGAGTGTTAAATTGGTGGAGGGAGCAAGATAATGTAGTCGTAAATATTATCGCAGTAATTGGTGTTTTTTTAGGTATTTGGGGGTTTATCGCTGGATATAAAGCTGTTGGTGTTGAGTATAACCTTTTAAATAGTTTATATGCTACTTTAAGGTTATTTGCTTTTGATTTAACTGCACCGAATGGACACGGTGATTTGATTTGGCAACTTGAGGTCTCAAGATGGTTTATAAGCTTTTTTATGCTTTACTACATCGTAAAGGGTGTCGTGCTGATTTTGAAAAATAAGCTCACACTTTATTTTCTAGGCTTATCCAATAGTGAGCATATTATCATTTGTGGTGCTGGTGAAAAAGGTAAAACTTTAGGGCTTGATTGGTTGAAAAAAGACCCGAGTATAAATCTATTTTATATAGAACCAGATACTAATAATAGCAATTTAGAAACTCTTGAGGAGGCTGGAGCTACCATAGTTCATGGCAAAGCACAAGAGGAGTTGATTCTAAAAAAACTGCAGATTCATAAAGCGAGTCATTTCATCACAACAGCTGATGATACTACAAACATGGAGATTATAGCTACTGTGGCAAATCTACTAAAAGGTGAGGAGAAGAAACCTCAATGTTTTGTGCATCTAAGACATAGTGAGTTTTACGATTTTTTTGTAGCAAAAAAGTTCAATGATGGCAAAACAAGACTGGATATAAAAATATTTAACACCTACAACAACTCTGCAAGAATGCTTTTTAACGATAAGCTCAATCAGAGAATCTTAGGTGATAATATATTTGTAGATGCAGATGCGATAAAAGATAAAAATAAACAGGTCAAACTTGCGATTTTTGGATTTGGTAAACTGGGTGAAAATATACTTCTTCAAGCACTTCATCTAGGACATTTTTATAACGGAATACCGATAAAAGTAACCGTAGTGTATGATCAAGATAAAGATGTAAATGCAAATATAAAAGATGAGTTTAATAAACAATACGACATTCTAAAAGAGCAATACAATGGTAAATATTGGGATGTTGAACTTATAGATGATGGTGATTTTGTAGATAGGGAGATGGACTATACTCAGATAGTTGTAGCTTATGAGGATGAGTTTGAAGCATTATCAAATCTTATGAAACTTCTTAGAAGATATAACGATGAGATATTGTTTAACAATATAGATGTAGCGATATACTCAAATAGTTTTGCAAATACAGCAGATATAATTCAAACAGATAAAGATGATGATAAATCTACTATTTTTAAACAGGTACGAACATTTGGAAAGCTAAAAGACACTTGTAGTTACGATATGGTTATAGATCAAAAACTAGATGATATGGCGATTTTGAACAACAAACATTACAATAAATTACACGGTTATGATAATCCAAATAAAACTGCCAAAGAGGAGTGGAGAGACTTAGGTATGTTTTTACAAGATTCAAACAGATACCTCATGGAACACAATGAGATGAAAAAATCTATTATAGAGAAGTTTATCAAAGAGTGTAAAATACCTTATAATTATGAAGAGACAAAAAAAAGTATCGAAACTGAGTATTTTGCTTATGATGGTATGAAAATAAACTGGGATGAGATGTGTGTAGGAGAGCATGAGTATGGGGTGAAACTTAGTGTTGAAGAGATAGTTTCTCTAGGTAAGTTAGAGCATATAAGATGGAACGCTTTTCATATACTCAATGGTTGGAAAAAAAGAGAGATTCCAACAGATACAACTCAGATAATAGAAAAAGATAAGATAAGAAAACTGCACCCTTGTATAGTAAGCTGGGAGGAGTTAGATAATGTTTCTAAGAATCATGGCAAAGATTATAAAGCTGATGATATTGAAACAATTATGAGAATACCAAGTTTAGAAAAACTGTTTAAGTAAAAGGGGAGGGTGTAAAAATGTTTAAAAAAATAAGTATATTTTCAATATTATCGGTGATTTTCTTTACCGGTTGTGCAAGTAAAACTCCAGAATTAGATTTGAGATGTTTCAAAAATGGTGAAGTTGCCCCTAACTGGATATGTGATGGTAGTGTTGATGGGTATTATAGTGGTTTAGGAATCGCAACAATCAAAGAAAATAGCTATATAGAGTTTATAGATAATGATGAACAGAAGATGAAAACTCTACACTCCATCGCTATAAAGAATGCTAAAAAAGATTTAGTTAATATGTTAGAAGTTTTAAAATCAATTAAAATTGAAAATTTAAGCATAGTAAAAAGTTATGATATTAAACCTAAAAAAGCACCAAAACTCTCCCCTTTAAGCATAAAAAAAATCTATGCAAGCTCTAGTAAAGCTAAGGTTTGGGTATCAAAAGAGGGTGATTACTATGTTTTGTATTCGGCAAAAGTAAAAGAGATAGATGAGATACTACAAGACACTACGCTGTCTAAATAATAAAATATAATAAGTAAAAGGAGATTGAAATATGGGTAAATTATCAATAGAGTTAAAAGAAAAGTTTTATATTTTTGATAGTTTTTTAATTTCAAATGAACATATCTTAAAAAGAGGAGATGGTGAGTGGGATTCTTCAAAGATTCTTTTTCAGTTAGCTATGGAACATGCTGATAGCTCTCCACTTAGTAAAGATGCACAAAGTTATGAAGATAAAGCTAAGGTGGATTTTGATTATGTTTGTGATCTCAATCGTGATGAGGAGATCTATATCAGCCCCTTAGTAAAGGTTTTAGATGGGGATGATGAAGAGATATTTGACCTTGTTATATTAAAAAATGGAAACATTGCATCTATCTTTGAAGATAATACAATTAAAATTTTTGATCCTCTTGAATATGCACTTATTTATACAATTGAGCAGAACCAAAATAAGGAATTAAATCAATTAAAACAATTAAGAGATGGTCATATTATCTCTTATAGTGATTATTACAATAATTTTCAACTGTGGGATAAAGATAGTTATAATGAGATAAAAGTATCTGAAGGTGATGAATATTATTATGAATCTCTAGCAATATCAAACAAGGTTGATAGTAAAGTTAAAAATCACAAAAGATTAACAAACGGAGATACACTTTCAATCTCTTATGATGGTTCATTGGCTATTTTTGATAAAAATAATGAGGTGATCATAGCAATCCAAGAAGCAAAGAGTGTTCAAGTATTAAATACTGGAGATATACTTTTTGCAACAGATGACAATATCTTTAGAATCTTAGAAAAAGAGAGTTATAAACTTATTGAGGAGTTTAAAGAGACAAAAAGTTTAAAAATTTTTGATAATGATATTTTTTTACAAAAAAATGGTGGAACCTTTGAAGTTTGGGATATAAAACAACTTCAATGCAAAGTAGTGATAGAAGAGTATAAAGATATTATGGAAGGGTTTGAAATACTAGATAGTAAAAATATAGTATTTTACTCAAATGATGAGAGTATAAGTGTTATGAATATTGACAATCCTGATAAAGTACAGTTTTTAGAGGGGCATGAAAGCAAAATTAATGGATTAAAACTCCTCGGTAATGGTTGTTTTTTATCATTTTCTAACGATGGAATCATCGCTGTTTGGGATAGTGATAGTTATGAAAATATTTCAGTGTTAGAAGATCATCTGAGTGGTGTAAGGTCTATTGAGATTCTTTTAAATGGAAATATAGTTGTGTTGTCTAAAGATTTTTCATTGAGAGTTTGGAATATGCAAAATTATAGATGCGAATCTGTATTGCATGGACATACTGGTGAAATTAAAAAAATCGAGATTCTTTTAAATGGAAATATAGCCTCATACTCCCATGATAAAACAATTAAGATTTGGGATAAAGATAGTTATAAATTTATAACTACTATAAAAGATCAAAATGATATCTTAGGGATAGAGTGTTTAGAACACAATGATTTGGTCTCTTATAAAATAGTTACAAGTTCTGATAAACAAGAAAAAAAATGGGATGAAAACACAATAGTTCTAAAAAATGGAAATAAGTTATCAATATATGCTGGTAAAATGATTATATGGGATAAAACTCCACAAGATTATTTAGTAGAGCTTGGTAAGTGGATAGATATGACAAATATCACTATTTTAGATAACGGTAATATTCTTGAAGTCGCATCTTCGAAAATCACAATATGGGACTTTAATAGTGGTGAGATTATTTTTACTATAAATGAGAATAAATATATTAGACAAGTAAAAGAATTTGAAAACTACCTACTTTATGTATCTGATAAAATAGTTAAAATTTTTGATAAAAAAAGTTCTAAGATTATTGGAGTGCTTCAAGGGCATGAAGATTCTATACTTGATTTTAAAAGATTAGATAATGGAAATATTATCACTTACTCTAAAGATAAAACTATGAGAGTTTGGGATATAAATAATATAAAATATGCAAATAAACAAGAGACTAAAGATTTAGAGATTAAACAAGATGATGAGTTATCAAATTTTGGAGAATTTGAGTTAGAGAATGAAGATTCTATTAAACTAGATAATGGAAATTTTTTAAAAACGATGGATAATGAAAATTGGAAACAGTGGAATTCCTCTACTGTGGCGATTTATGATAGTAATGATAACTTAATAAGTACACTTGATGAGAATATAGACATTATGCAAAGAGCAGTTTTAGAGATTTTAAAAAATGGTAATATTATTATATGTCAAGAGGAAAGAATTAGAATCTGGGAAAAAGATATATATAACTGTGTTATAGATATTGAAGTTGAATTTCACATTGCTGCTATGAAAGAATTAGAAAATGATATGATAGTTTTTAGTGCCTATAATGAGATATATTTTTATCTTATAGATATTAAAAATAATAAAGTTGAGTATTGTCAGAATAGTGATGTAGATAGTAATTACCTTTATGGAGATGGTGCAGATTTCAAGCTATTTAAAAATGGCAACTTACTCTCTTTTTATCCTGGAGAAAAGCAGCATATAGAGATTTGGGATATGCAAAGTTTTATTAGTTTACATATATTGGATTGTGAAGATGAAAATATAGTAGGTGTTGGAATAACAGAAGATGATAATATTATCACTTACTCCAAAGATAATGTTTTAAAAGAGTGGAATATAGATGATAATTCTCAATCTATAATCACTAAAGATAAAGTGCATAACTATTATAAATCATTACCAAGCTTTGAAAAAATCTTAGATGATGAAAACTATATTTATGAGAACTATTTTAATGAATACTATTTATCAGTTTTTGATCAAAAAACAAAGCAAACACTACAATGGCATTCAAATTATAAGCCAAAAGTAAATAGATTATATAATGGTGGTGTTGTTATAGATGACTTAGATAGTAAAAGAGCTTTAAAAATAAATAAAAATTGGAGAAAATTATAATGAAAAGAGTATTGAAGCTATCGCTGTTTGCTAGTTTAATCACAGTATCAGGATTATTTGGAGATGCTTATAAACTAGAGCTTACAAAAACATTAGATTCTAATGCTAAAGAGCAGTATCATCCAGATCTAGTTTTGCCTTGGAGTTGGAATCAAAACTTTGCATCTACTATTTCGTACCGTTCAGGTGAGTTAAATGATGATAGGCTTACAGATAGTTTGAGTATTGATGAAAAAATAAAACATCAACGCTTGAAGCTTGATGTTTTAAACTATGTTACACATATAGATGATGCAAGTTATTCCATAGGTTTAGGTTGGACTTATGATGATTTTAAGAAGAATCAAGTAGGTTCTGATAATCATCTAACTAAAAATTATGAATATAAAAATAGTATAGACATAGAGGCAAAAGGTTTTTATCTCAAAGCTCAAACGATTCAAAAGTTCTCATGGATAGATATGAAACTTTATGCTATCGCAGTTCCTCTGTATGATATAGATGTTGTACAAAAAACAACCGTAACTGGGGATGAAAATATGACACTTGAATCACAAACAGCATCTTCTGGGGATTTAAACCTTGAGATAGATATGGAGCTTATGAGTAAATTTAACAACTATGTTGATTTAGGTATAAATATAAATTATAGAATGTTACCATTAGATTATGATTTAGAAACTAATAAAGGATTTGTAAATATAGATATAGTTGAGCATATAATGAAAATGAAAGCTAGTTTATATTTTAATTTTGAAATTTTAAGTGGGTGGATGCCAGTCATCTCATATAGTAAGGAAACAACATCAACAAATGGTTCAAGTGTTGATGATAGAGTTGAGAAGAAAGCTTACTTAGGTGTAAGTACAAGATTTTAGTTTTTAAAAAGGAAAATTATAGATGAAAAATATTTTTATAATGTTTGTTCTTGGTATGTTTTTGTTATCGGGATGTGGTGAAGAGGCAACAAAGTCTGAATCTGATAAAGATGAGATGGTTGATACTGTTATAACATCTGATAAATATGAAAAAGAGTTATATGGTAGTTGGAAATTTATACATAATGCCAAAGAGATTTATATCGTCTCAACAACAGAGATATTGGATGGTTATAGATATAAACTTATAGATGATAATTTACTAGAATTTACTTTGCTTGAAGATGAAAATATTAAAATATTTGCTTTAAGAACATCTTCTTTAAAAGCTAAAATCAACGGTAGAGTTGATTTTCTAAAATTACAGGAGTCAGCAAAATTAGCAGGTAGATCAGTTGAAGATATTGGAGATATTTCACTAATATTAGTAAACTTGCTAGATGATACGATAAAAGCTACTCCAGAGTTGGTTGAAGTTGATTATGCAAATGTAACACAATATACTAATATTGCTGGTGGGGATGTTGTTGTGGTTGAAGATGGAACATCATCTGGGTTATCTCAACTGGAACCTGTTGAAGTGGTAGATGATGAGATTGAAAATGCAATCGTTACTCAAGATACTGATTTAGCTGGTAGAGATATTTTTGTATTTGAAGATGAGTCTTTACCATCAGGAGATTATACACTTAGAGTTGTTTACAAAGATGAGCCTACTACTCCTATTGTAGAGTTTCAAACAGTTGTAAAAGATGAGATAGATTTAGGTGTTGCAACGGTTGTTGAAGAGGTAGAGGTTGAGTATAACTTTAAAGCTTCTGTTGAGATGAGTAGTGATAGAAAATGGGATAACTATATTTATGGTGATTTTGAGACAAGATATAAAGGTTCGATTAACATTAAAAATATTGGTAAATATGATGGTTTAGCACTAAGTTATGTTGTAAGTAGTTCAAACCCTTATGTATCTAAACTTTTGGTGGAAAACAAATTAGGTACACTAGAACCTGAAGATGTTGAGAAGATTCCTTTTGAGATAAGTTTTAAGTATCTTGATAAGATATCTGAAGATATAAAAATAAACATAAATATTACAGACGGGTTTGGTACAACATGGATGGAGCATGTAACATTAAGAGTATGGAAAAGACCAATTCAGTTTAATGTTAAAGCAAATGAATCTGATGTTAAAGGTTATTTAGCCATAAGTGATGATGAGCTTATCACATTAAATACACAGAGTGATAGTTTTTATGTGCCTTACCAACCCGATAAAAATTACTTTTTATATCTTTCTAATCCTGAGATTGCAAATGAAACTACATATACAGTTGGTGTAGATACGAATGTACTTGATATGAGTGATTTTAGAGATACTGGAATTTATGAGCCAAACGAAACTAAAACAACAGCATCAACTATAAATATAAACAACGCTATCGTATCATACTTGCATAAAGGTGATTTGGATGTTTATAAAATTGATATGAGTGATTCTAGAGAGATACAAGAGATTACTAGTTTACACTACAATGCAATATCTCCCCTTTATGATACAGATGGATATGCAATAGGTAATAGCGATGAGATTTTAAATAAAGGTGAAACAGCACTGTTTAATATCAGCATAGAAAACAAAGGTGCATCACAGGCTAATAATGTTGTTGTAGAACTGAGTACAAAAGATTCTTATGTGAGTGTAATAAATAATAGATTAGATTATAGAACCGAAACATTTAGAGCCAATGGAATTGAGGATAATAAGGGATATACAGTAGGTGATTCTTATTATTTGCAAAAAACAAACTATGCAGGATTTAGTGTAAGTGCAGATGAGAGTACACCTGATGGTCATATAACGACAATAGATATAAAAATGACAGATGAGTTTGGAAATGTTTGGAATGATAGCTTCAGTATCACTGTTGGAGATATAGGAGCAGATTTACACTACAATGCAATATCTCCCCTTTATGATACAGATGGATATGCAATAGGTAATAGCGATGAGATTTTAAATAAAGGTGAAACAGCACTGTTTAATATCAGCATAGAAAACAAAGGTGCATCACAGGCTAATAATGTTGTTGTAGAACTGAGTACAAAAGATTCTTATGTGAGTGTAATAAATAATAGATTAGATTATAGAACCGAAACATTTAGAGCCAATGGAATTGAGGATAATAAGGGATATACAGTAGGTGATTCTTATTATTTGCAAAAAACAAACTATGCAGGATTTAGTGTAAGTGCAGATGAGAGTACACCTGATGGTCATATAACGACAATAGATATAAAAATGACAGATGAGTTTGGAAATGTTTGGAATGATAGTTTTACTATTACAGTAAACTAAAACTAGATAGGTTTAATTTATGGCATATAATCTAAAAAATAAATTAGTAGTAGCAGTCAGTTCAAGGGCATTATTTGACCTTGAAACTGAAAACCAAATCTTTGAAGAGAATGGTTTGAATGCTTACTACAAATATCAACTAGAAAATGAAAATAGCTCTTTAAAAAAGGGTACAGGTTACAGACTTATAGAGAATCTTCTAAAAATAAATAACTATTTTAGTGATGATGCTAAACAGGTTGAAGTTATTATTTTATCAAAAAACAATGCTGGAACGAGTCTTAGAATCACAAATGCCATCAATGAATATAAACTTGATATAAAACGCTCAGCATGGACAAGTGGAAATGATACATCAACTTATCTTAAAGCTTTTAAGGTTGATCTATTTTTAAGTGCTGATGATAAAGATGTGATTCACGCGATAGAAAATGGTGTAGCTGCTGCGAAGATTCTACATTCGCATCAAGAGGTACATAACTCAAGAGGTGACCAAGTAAGAATTGCTTTGGATGGTGACGCTGTACTTTTTAGTGAGGCATCTGAACTTATATATAAAGAGCATGGTCTTGAAGCATTTATAAAACATGAACAAGAGAACAAAGACAACCCTTTAGAAAAAGGTGTATTTGCAAAACTTCTCTTAACTATCGCAAACATTCAAAATAAATTTAAAGATAAACAATCCCCTATAAGAACAGCACTTGTCACAGCCCGTTCAGCTCCAACACACGAGAGAGTTATAAAAACTTTAAATATATGGGGTGTGAGAATCGATGAAGCATTTTTTCTAGGTGGAAGTGAAAAGTATGAGATTCTTGAAGCTTTTGGAGCAGATATATTTTTTGATGACCAAGATATACATCTTGAATTATCATCAAGTGTAGTTCCTAGTGCAAAGGTGTTTCACAAGAGCGTTGAGGATTTTTAGCACCCTTAACGCAAAGCTGTTGATCTTTAAACCATTTTGTTGTTTCTATTTTTGGAAATGCTTCACGCATAATTTTAAGGGGTGTGTCATCCCAGCTACCACTACTATTTGCTATTCTCCATTTTAATTCACTGATAATATATGAAAGTATTAGATTTATAGTTTTATATGAAGATTCTAGGTTCTCTTGATCATTGTTTTTTTCACTTATTTGTATGGACTTAACAATCTGTTTTCTTAAATTTCTATTGTATTTCTCTTTTATTGTAGATATTATCTTTTCTTGCATCATACTTCCTATAAAGTTTTACGAATTGTACACTATTTAAACCCGAATTATGCAAAAGAGACTTAAAATTTTTATTGATAACTCTTTTTTGCTACTACTACTTGCTTTATCATCTTGTATATCTCATAGTCTTCATTTTTAAACTCATCATAATATAGAATCTGCCAAGAATTATCTAATATACCTTTTAATTCTTGGCTTTTTAGCAGATTGTTGGGATTGGATAGTGTTTTTTCATTTTCATCATTTATCATATAAGTTTCAACAAAAAGTATCCCACCTTTTTTTAGTGCATTTTTGGCAGATTCTAAAACTTCCCTATCAAGAAAGTTTGCCATTACGATAATATCGTATATATCTTTTTTAACTTTATATCTATCCAAATCAACTTGATATGTATTGATTTTAGAGTGAATATTTTTTTTATTAGCTTCTGCATTTAGAGTTTTTAGTGCAATCTGTGCAATATCGAGTGCATCAACATCAAAACCACATTCGGCTAGAAAGATACTATTTCGTCCTGCACCACAAGCTAAATCTAAAGCTTTGCCACCGGCAGAGTGTACAACATACTTTTGGAGGTTTCTACTCGCTTCCCTTGGTCTTAGTAGTTTGCTTTTTTCGATGTACTTCAGATCCCATTTTTCTTTATCTTTAGTTGACATAATATTTTCTTTGTACTACCTAACTGATAGTTTATTTGAGATATTATAGCAAATATCAACCTCTCTTATATCAGTTT
>JAYEKJ010000157.1:0-8515 GCA_034660975.1 Campylobacterota bacterium | reverse complement strand
ACTTGCTTTATTTCACTCGCTTTATTCTCTCCATCATAGTAATCATATTTATTAAATACAAATTGATTATTTTTTATATCAATATCAAATCTGCACTCATTTATAGCCTCTTGTGCTAACTCCATATTTTGGATAATTACTTTGCCTTTTATATTTATAACTCTACTCATTGCTTTCTCCTACAACCACTTTATAATTATCTTTATCTACATATCTTTTAGATAATTCATTGGCTTTATCTAGTTCATCAAAAGTTGAAATTTCTAAAAAGTAACTACTATTTGTTTCATATAAAACTCCAACTTCTGGTAGTCTATATTTTGGAAGTTTAGATGTTTGGTATTGTTGAGAACTATTTTCAGAGCCTTTAAGATTATTCAACTCATTCGTTGTATAGCTATAAGAAAAACGACTATACTTATCTTCTAATTCTTTATTCAATCTTTCTATTTCACCTTTAGAGTTTTTTATTCTCTTTTCTAGTTTTGGCTGCTCTTTTTGTTTATCATCTATCTTATTTAGTTTATCTTTTATATTTTCAACTTTAGATTCTTCGTCTATAAACTCTTTTTTCTCTATTTTAAGAGATTTTATTAACTTTTCAATAGGAATGATTTCATTTTTTAATTTCTTTTTCTCTTCAGTTTTAAGCTTTAATGATAATAAGCTTTTTTCACTCTCTTGAAGTTCTATTTTTTTCTTTTTTAGAATTTTGTTTTTTTGCTCCTTTATATTGTTCCATTTTTCCTCAGCTTCTTTTTTCTTTTTCTCATCTTTAAAATCATTATTTGATTTTATAATCCTTTCATAAAAATCTTTAAACTCTTTTGTTATGAAATTAACCAAATCAATACTGCTTAAATTTATTAAATCTTTTTGTTTATACTTATTAACTTCTTTAAGATTTTTATCAGCTAATCTAGTAGTACCCATAAACCATTTAGTTAATAAACCACTCTCCTTTTTAAGATTCTCTAAGCTGTTTTCTAAAGATTTCAACTGTTCTTGAAAATTATTGTTTAATTTTTTATATTGTGCATAGAGTAGAGATTCTTTTGCATCACTTGGTTTTGATGGTGGTGTTACTTCCCAGTTATAAGTGATACTTTTTATATATAACTCTTTTTTAAACTCCTTTGGCTCTGTTTCTTCCATATCTTCAATAGTTTTTGCTTCTACACTTGAAACTTCAACCTCTTTAGATTCTTTAAGATTTATAGTATTTTTCCATTCTTCTTTTTTTGGAATAATATTGTCATTAATACTTATATCATTCAAGTTGCTTGTTTTAAGCATCCAACTATTTACAACAGTGAAAGTTTGATTATTGATTTTTAAACTTCCTATTTGAAGATACTCTTGATTTTGATTGACAACTACTTCAATATCATCACTAAAATATTTTTGACTACTAGTCTTATCTAGTTCTTGTATATAATTTTTATCTCTAGGGATATATATCTTTTCACAGTTTTCTAAATCTGATTCTAGAATATTTAAATACTCTAATTTTCTAATTCCAATTGAGGGAAATGGTGATTCAATTGGATTTGAAATTACATCTACTAGCTTCTCTTTTGTAGCACAATCCCAAAAATAATAATTAAATATAAAACTCAAATCTTTTGTCTGTTTCTCATCAAAAGATATAGATATATTTTCATCTCTATCTAACGGATTTATAAAGAAGTATGATTTATCATCTATGATGATAAAGTTATTTTCTAAACTCTCTACTTCTCTTAAAAGAGCAGGTTTTTTATCACTAAATCTATCTACAGTTGCCTTTGCTTCATCAAATGATTTTAATATTATATAGACATTTACATCATCATTTTGATAAAAGGCATCTATAATTTTATTTGAGAGAGTTCTTGTAGATGCTATTTGTATAGTTTTTGTTGCATTTTTAATCTTACCTATTACATCTTGATAATCTTCTAAACTACTATTATTATTTTCACAGATAAAATAATCAATTTTATCATCTGTATAATTAATCGTTTTACTTTTATCTATAGTTTCTATTCTATTCATTATTTCATCTCCATAGTCAGTAATTTAGAATCTAACTCATCATTTTCATACTGTTCAAAGGTGGTGTATTTAACATTTACTTGCTCTTTATCAACATGAATAAAATCTAAACTCTCACTTGTCAGATATATATGTTCTTTATCAAATATCCAGTATCTCTGATGAACTATCTCACTTTTAGGTTTTTCTATTATTTTTATATTGTTATTTTCAATAATTTTGACAATGAGTTTATCGTTTTTTTTATCTTGTACTTTTTGTGTAACTATTGTTACTGATGGATTACCTAAAGCTTCCAAAATCTTCTCTAATCCTTTATATTGTACTAAGTTAACTATCCACCTATCTACTATAATTAACTCTTGAGGAAATTCAATATGAAACTTATTAAAAAAATCTTCTTCTAAATCAACATCTTCTTTTGCTTCTATTATTACTCTACTTTTTGGTGATAAACTATTATCAAATGGATATAAATCAATCCCTGCTTGTAAAAGCCAATAATATTTAGAAGATTTACCAAACTCTTTTAATATGGTTTCAAAGTTAAATTCTAATTCAAACTTTTTAAATTTTGGATATTTATCTTTTAAATTTTCCCACAATTGCTGTAACTCTGCTTTAGATATATATCTATTTAGTTGTTCTATCTCATCTTTTAAGAGATTTATAAACCATTTCAGTGCATCTAACTCTGTTTTTGGAATTATTGGTATGTTTTCAAAATTTGCTGAAAACTCTCCATATTTAGAAATAGTATATTTTTTTGCATTAAAAGAATGTTTAAAACTCTTTTGTACTTCTAAGCTTTTCTTTATCCAATCATATTCAACATTAAAAGAATTATATTCACTATCCCACTCACCTCTAAAAACAACATTTAAGTCAATTCCATCCATATCGAAAGTTTTACCTGTAAGTGTATATTTCCAAGTATCTTTTTCAAAAATTAACTCTATTTTTTTATCAGATGTATTATTAAACAATCCCTTATTTTTTTCTATATCTATTATTTCAATATCTTTCTTATCGCTTATAAAATAATTTTTATCTACGATAAAGTCCAATAGTTTCTTATCAATAACTTGAATATCATCTACACTATTTCTACTAACTGCTTTTTTTCGTTCTAAACTGCTTGCTCTAAACTTAAAAGGTAAATTAGTATCGTTTTCAAAGTATTCTAAAGCATATTTTCCATACTCTTTCTCTGGAAAACCATCTTCTAGTTTTTGTATGTTTCCATCTTTTAAAACTTTTAAATCTTCAAGTTTTTTTATTATATTTTTTATAGCCGATTTAGGCATATTTTTTTCTTCTAATTTAGATATTAATTCTTCTTTAGTATTTATATCTTTTAACAATGCTATATATGGTGAAGTTTCAAAAAAATCAACTTCCCCTACAAACTCCACTTGATGCAGTTTTATATTTTTACTTAATTCTATTCTCATTATATACCTCCATTTTTAGCCAATCTTTTTAACTCTTGTGAACCATTTTGTTGATTTGCAAAAAAGTTTTTATCACCCACTATCACTCTTTGATATTTTGCTCTTGTGAGTGCAACATTTAGTCTATTTATGTTATCCATAAAACCTATGCTTCCACCTCGAACCATACTTAAAAATACTATATCTGCTTCCATGCCTTGAAACTTATCAACTGTATAAAGTAATATCTCTACATTTTCTTTAGAAAATCTTGACATCTTATTTGGTTGATTACAAAGTTTTCTAAGAGAATCACGAAGAATAGTTTCTTGTGGCTTATAAAAAGTGAGTACAGCAATACTCCAAGATTCACCATCTTGATTTTGAGGATTTTGTTTTGTAAACTCTAAAAACTTTTTAATCTCTTTTTCTATAGATTCAACCTCTTTAAAATGTCTTCTATCTCCACTATTTTTTTCTTTCTCACTTTTAGGAGTATCTAGCCATACTGCTCGACTATCATACTCATCATAGTTCCACTCTCTATTTATAGTTGATGCATCACTAAGTGCTACTACACCATTTGCACTATAAAATTCATCTCTTGAAAACTTTGATATATCAGGTGACATTCTATGTTGAGTTTTTAAAGTTTCATGTCTTTGCTTTAAATCTTTTTTATCAAAACCCTCTGTAATAGTTGTATTATTTCTATGTTTTTCCCCATTTCCAACTTGTATAGATTCTAAAATTGAGGGAAGAGTCATATTATAGATTCTATCAACTGCATTATCTTTAACGACAGGCTTTAATAGTTCATAAGTTTTTTCATAGTAAGAATCTGGATTTTTCAACATTCGTCTCTCATACACTCGTATCATTCGCCATGCTATTGCCTCAGCCCAATTTTGTTCTTTTAACATAGTTTTGAAAAACTCTTTATACTCTACTGGACTGTTGTCTTTAGAAAAATTTCTATCTATTTTTTCAAATTTTTGTAATTGTCTTTTTTTGTTGAGATAATTTTGTTTAAATAGAAAATCATTATTATCACTATCTTTTTTAAGTATTAGAAGATGTGTTTTTGGTAGATATTTTTTTGTGTTACTGTAACTACCCTCTTTTATAAGTATTAAATCACTTCCAAATTTTTTAAACAAATCTTCTTCATCACTAAATGAAACTATTTTATCTTTATAAGGATTATTGTCTTTTTTACTCCACTCTTCAAGGTATATCTTTATCTCCATCTCTTCTGCTTGTGAAACTTCTACAATATACGGATTTTTATTATTTTCTAAAGTTTCAAATACTATTCTAATCGCTTTTTGAACATCAATAGGAACTACAACATTAAAGTTATGCACTATATGCGATTGCTCTATAAAAGGGGATAGTTGTTTTATATCTCCTACAAGTATCCATTTTTTAGCAGACATTGCAGGTACTAAAAACTCTTGAAAAGTGGTTTTACTAGATTCATCTATAATCATATAGTCAAACATTGTATCCATTGGTAAATCTGTATCTTTTCGTTTACCATTAACATAAGTAACTCTATCTCTTATAGGTGGAAACTGGTTTATACCCATAGTTGTACCACACACTAAGTTTGCACTATCTAAAACTAATTTTTCTGCTATCTCTTCACTAGAACCATTTTTTTTATATGCTTCTATTTTAGAATCTATTTGAAGATGATTTATAGATTCTCCCACACTTTCACTTCGACCGATTCTAAGTGCTTCTACACTCTTATCTACATCATAATTATCTATTCTCTCCAAAACATTATCTATCGCTACATGTGTAGATGCAGATAAGAGAATTTTTTTGCCCTGCTTTGCAAGTTGTAGTATGAGTTCTATGATTGTTGTTGTTTTTCCACTTCCAGGAGGACCTTCAAGTATCCCAAAGTCATCAGTTGCTATAGCCTTTTTTACAAACTCTCTTTGCTCAAGTGTGCCATCATAATTTTCGTCTTTTAAAATATACCAACTATCTATGTTTTGAGGTCTAGAATCTTTCCATAACCTTTCACTTTTTCTTTCAAATAGTTTTATAATATTTTGTTGCTCTTTTACTGGTGAATTATTTAGAAGTTTTATACTGTCTTGCTGCTTTTTTAGATTTCCTGTATCTACTTTTATTTTTATAAGTTCACCATCTTTTAACTTTTTAGGATGTTTACAATCTTGTCTAAGTATGAGAATTTTATCATCTATCTTTTTTTGTTTTATGTCAAATGTATTTTTTTTATCTTTACCTTGATAAATAGTTCTTACATCATCTTCAAAAAAATACTCTGATATAGACTTATCATCATTACTATCGTCATCAATTAACTGAATTACTATATCGCTTTGTTTACTGTTTTTAAGCTTTTTCCATTCATATTGTATATCATTTTCATCTTTTAATATTTTTGATTTTGGTTCATTTTTACATTGATATTCATTTCCCATTTGCTCATATTCAAACTCATTATCACCATCAAATAGCTGATGAAATATAGTTTTATATTTTGATATAGTTAGTTTTTTTCCATTTAAACTAACTTCTTTTAAATTTTTGTTAGTTTTTACCTCTATGTCCCAACCATCTTCAAGTATCTCGATATGTTCAATAGTAAACTTTTGCTTTTGACTTTCTAATATATCATCTATATTTAAAGATAAATTTGTAAGTTCATATTTAACTTCTTTATTATTTATCTCCAATATTTCATTTTCTTTTGGTAGCTTTTCAATATCAAAATAGATGTAATTATCTTCTATTGTAATCTCAACCTTATCAAATCTAACAGTCTCATCTTGTTCATCAAAAAATAATTTGTTTCTTGTATTTTTTAATATCTCTATATCTTCAATCAAAACTTTAAAAATAGTTTTTGGTTTCTCTATTTTAAATTTAGAATAAATAGGTGTGATAGATAAAGAAAAATTAGATTCTATTTTTTTCCAATCAACCTGATATGAACCTTTTTTTTCTTCTGCTTTGATTGCTTCATCTAAAAAATTATAGTATGGAGTTAACGCCTCTTTCGTTGTGTTTACTAGTGCTTTGACTCTAGCAGGATTATGACTAAAACAACTAAAATAGGAATGATCACCTAATTGTAAATTATGCCAACTATTGTTATTTCGTTTTTTATTATTATATTCAGCCATATCTCTACTTTATAAAAGGATTATGCTTCTCTTGAGCAAGTGTTGGGACTATTTCATTAAATTTTGGTAACTCTTCACTATTACCACTTGATGCAAATCTAGCTCTTACTTTTGCCCAATCTCTTAAATCTTTTACAGTACCTTCCATAGTACGAGATAAAGCAAAAGTATCATTTAAAGCCTGTTCTATATCTTTTGTTTCTACCTCTCTACCTTCATCATAAGCTATAAAAAGTGCTTCATTAACTGATTCTTCTATCTCTGCACCACTAAACCCTTTTGATATAGTTGCTAATATGTTAAAATTAAACTTATTTATATCTCTATCTTTTTTTTCTATGTGTATTTTAAATATCTCTTCTCTTTCACTCGCAGATGGTAAATCTACAAAAAATATCTCATCAAACCTACCCTTTCTTAAAAGTTCAGGAGGTAAAGCTTCTATTTTATTTGCAGTTGCTATAACAAAAACTTCATTTTTCTTCTCTTGCATCCAAGTAAGTAAAGTACCAAAAACTTTAGCACTTGTTCCACCATCACCATTACTATTTATGCCACTTAAACCTTTTTCAATCTCATCTATCCATAAAATAGATGGGGATATAGCCTCACTTAATGCTAAAGCTTCTCTCATCCTAGCTTCACTTTCACCCACTAAAGAACCAAATACACTTCCTAAGTCAAGTTTTAATAATGGAAGTTCCCACTCATTTGCAATAGTTTTTGAAACCAAACTTTTACCACATCCTGGAATCCCTAAAAGCATTACACCTTTTGGAGATACTAGCCCAAAATCTTTTGCATCTTGTGTAAATGCTTTTCCCCTTTTCTCTAACCAACCTTTAAGATTATCCATCCCTCCAATCTCTTTAAAATCACCTTGTGGATGGAAATATTCAAGTATTCCACTTTTTTTAATAATCTGTTCTTTCTCTTTTACTATCAAAGGAATCTCATCTGTAGTTAATCTATTTTTATCTGCAATTATTTTTCTATAAGTCCATTCAGCTTCCATAATAGATAAACCTTTTGATGCTGATACTATATCCCTTGTATCTGAATCATTAGGTTTCATATCATAATGTAAATCTTTAGTAATAGAATTTAAAACCTCTTCGATAGTTTCCTCTTGTGGTAATTCAATCTCTAAAATTGGTATCTCTTTTTCAAACTCTTTTACATTTAAATTAAATGGTGTTTGAATTATCAATGTTTTTTTTAAACTAGAATCAATTCTGCATAACTCCCTTATATATCTAACAATTCCAAAATTTTCATTTGTTATAAATGGATGAAAATCTTCTAATATTAATATGCAATCTCTAGTATCAATATTTTTAAACCAATCAAATATTTCAAAGGGATCCTTATCCTCTTTTTCATCTTTAAACTGCTTAATACTATTATCCCATTTTTTTAAACCACTAATTACACTCCAATTATATAAGTCTAAATTATTTTTGTCTGCAGTGCCAACACAGAATCCATATAATCTTTGCCACTCATAAGTTACTACTTGAATTACCGGTATATTCGCTTTTACTAAATTTGATAATTCTTCATTAAAATTCATATTTTTCCTTTTTAATTTATATTATGTGATGCAAATGGTATGTTATAAAATCCTTCTTGTGAAAATTCTTGTGGATATGTAATACCAATTTGAGGTGAGTACCTTTCCGTAAAAAGCATATTTAAGTCTATCTTTTCATTTAAACACAACTGAATCACATCATCAAACTTAGTGGCATTTTTCTTTTTTCTTTCACTTAATGTTGCTTGTGTTATTCCTAGTTTTTCAGCCAACTGTGCTTCATTTACATCTAAGTAAACTTTTAATTTTAGTACTAGATTTTTATAAATAATAAATAATAA
>JAYEKJ010000156.1:0-8516 GCA_034660975.1 Campylobacterota bacterium | reverse complement strand
GAGGTGGCTATGAGGATGGCAAAACTAGGTGATATCTCACCATCTGTAATCAAGAGAGTTTCTGCAGTTTTAGAATCTAAACTTGAATCTCTTGCTTCATATAAAGTTGAAGTTGGTGGACCTCGCGCGGTTGCTGATGTATTTAATCGTCTTGGGGCTAAATCATCTAAAGCAACATTATCTCAAATAGAGCAACAAGATGAGGAGTTAGCAACTCTAATCAAAGATATGATGTTTACATTTGAAGATATTACTTCATTAGATAAAGCTGCAATTGCAGAGACTCTTAAAGCTGTAGATAAGGCTGAGTTGATGTTAGCACTTAAATCTTCACCAGCCGAACTTAAAGAGAAATTTTTCTCTGCAATGTCTGAGAGAGCTAGAGAAGCATTTGATGAAGAGATGCAATTTATGGGTGCTGTTAAGATGAAAGATGTTGAAAATGCTCAGAGAAAAATTGTTGAAACCGTTAATGGACTTGCTGAAGCAGGAACAATTCAGATGGGTTCAACAGAGGAGATGGTTGATTAGATATGGCAACAATAATTTCTCAAGCTTCTATAAAAAACCATCTTATTGATAAATATAATTTTAAGATACTTGCTCTTGGTTCAAGTAGTGATGAGAATGAGACATTTCAAAAATCATCTTTAGTAAAAAAAGAATTTACCCAAGATGAGAATCCTCGAAGAAGAGAGGAAGATAGTAAGCCTGATGAAAGTAAGATAAATGCTAAAGATAAACTTATTGAATCTTTGATGCAAAAGACGGATGAGATGTCATCAAATTTTATTAAATTACAGATGAAACTAGAATCAAAAGAGGAGGAATATTCTCAAGAGATAATAAAGATTAAAGAGCAATCTTTTAATGAGGGTGTTCAAGAAGGTATCAAAAAAGCGACGCAAGATGGTGTTAATAGTATCGCAAATAGTGTGGCTCAATTTTCAGCATCGGTGGGTACACTGGAAAATAGTGCAAAAGAGTTTGAGAGTGCATTAGAGGGGATTAAAGCAGAACTAATAATGGCAGCACTAGATATATCTAAAGAGGTTGTTGGTGTTGAACTCTCAGAAAATTCTAATGGGATAGCAAAAATTCTGGGTGATGAGTTGATTAAAGAGCTACAAAGTGCATCCAAAATTACACTGAGAGTTAACCCTAAAGATCATGGTGCTATTTCAGAACATGTTGGTTCTTTAGATCATGTACAAATTTTATCAGATAGTGCAGTAAACGAAGGTGGTGTTATCGCTATTAGTGATGCTGGAAACATAGATTCACAAATTTCAAAAAGATTTGAAAGAGTAAAAAAAGCAGCTTTAAGTGAGTAAAGTAAATGAATATTAAGTCAAAAACTATATCCGAGTTAGAGAATGTTTGTGGTGATATTAGAGAAGAGATTCTAAGAGTTGTAAGTAAAAATGGTGGACATTTAAGTTCTACACTAGGGGCAACAGAGCTAATAGTTGCTATGCACAAAGTGTTTGATTCTAAAAAGGATCCATTCATATTTGATGTATCTCATCAATCTTATGCACATAAACTTATAACAGATAGATGGGATGAGTTTGATACTTTGCGTCAGTTTAATGGCTTATGTGGATACACTAAACCGAGTGAGAGTGAAGATGATTACTTTGTAGCTGGGCATAGTTCAACATCTATATCTTTAGGTGTAGGGGCTGCTAAAGCGATAGCACTAAAAGGTGAAGAGGATTCTAGGATTCCAGTTGTGATGATTGGTGATGGTTCTATGACAGCTGGTATGGTTTATGAAGCTTTAAATGAGTTGGGTGATAGAAAGTACCCAATGGTTATAATCCTTAATGATAACGAGATGAGTATCGCAAAACCTATTGGAGCTTTAAGTAGAATGTTAAGTTCTGCAATGGCTGGTTCATTTTATCAAAAGTTTAAAAAACATACTGAGAATTTTGTAGATAATTTTGGTGAGGGTGCCCACTATATGGCTAAAAAAATGGAGGAGAGTTTAAAACTTATAACTCCGGGGATTATGTTTGAAGAGATGGGGATTGATTATATTGGTCCAATAGATGGACATAATTTGGAATCACTTATTGATATTTTACAAAAAGCTAAGAATCTAAAAAAACCAGTTATTGTTCATGCTCAAACTCTTAAAGGTAAAGGTTATGATATTGCTGAGGGTAAAGAAGAAAAATGGCATGGAGTTGGTCCATTTGATCTGAGTAATGGAAACAGTGCTAAAAAAAGTTCTGCTAAAAGTGCCACTCAAATATATACAGATGCTCTTATGCACCTTGCAAAAAATAACGACAAAATAGTGGGTGCAACTGCTGCCATGCCAAGTGGAACAGGTCTTAGTGAACTTATGGAGAGTTATCCAGATAGATTTTGGGATGTAGCTATTGCTGAACAACATGCTGTTACATCTATGTCAGCTTTAGCAAAAGAGGGTTTTAAACCATTTTGTACAATCTACTCAACATTTATTCAACGGGGATATGACCAAGTGATACATGATACTTGTTTGATGGATCTGCCGGTTGTTTTCGCACTTGATCGTGCTGGAATAGTGGGTGAAGATGGTGAAACACATCAGGGTGTTTTTGATATATCATTTTTAAGAGCGATTCCAAATATGACACTTTTTGCTCCAAGAGATGAGAAGAGTTTTCATCAAGCTATGGCATTTGCAAGTGAATATCAACACCCTTGTTCCCTAAGATATCCTAGAGGTTCATTTACTCAAACCTCTTTAGTGGAATCTACCCCTTTTGAGTTAGCAAAATCTCAACTTCTTCGCTCGAATGATTCTGATATTTTATTTATAGGGTATGGAAATGGGGTGGGTCGTGCTTATGAAACTGCTAAACTTTTAGATTCTGAGGTCTCTATTTTGGATTTAAGATTTGTAAAACCATTAGATATAGAGATGCTTCGTAATTTAGCAACTAAACATAAAAAATGGTTTATCTTCTCAGATAGTTCAAAAGCTGGTGGAGTTGGTTCTGCAATATTAGAATTTTTAGCAGGGGAGAGAATTATAGATGTTCAAGTTATAAGTTTTGAGTATGAGGATGAATTTATAACGCATGGAAATACTAAACTTGTAGAGGAATCTCTAGGACTTTTACCAAAACAATTATCTAATAGAGTCAAAGATTTCATAGCTTAGCTATGAGTCATGCTCTACACAGTTTCTACCATTCCCTTTTGCTTTATATAAAAGATCATCAACTCTTTTAAGTAGAATCTCTTTAGAATCTTCATTTTGTAATTGGGTAACACCCAAAGAGATAGTTACAGGGATATTTTGTACAAATTTTGTACTTTCTACAAGGATTCGTAACTCTTGAGCTTTTTTTATCGCTTTATTGAGGGGTATATTTTCAAGTAAAATTATAAACTCCTCTCCACCCCATCTAACAAAAACATCATCGTTGCGTAAAAATTTATTGATTTCACTTGCTAGGGAAATCAATATTTCATCACCACTTAAATGCCCATAAGTATCATTGATTTTTTTAAAGTGATCTATATCAAAAAAGATGATACAAGCTGGTTTATCTGAGCTCAAAAATATATCGATAGATTGATTAAAATAAGCCTTATTATGAATTTTAGTAAGAGCATCTAAGTTGGCTTTATTTTTCAGATGAATTGATTTTTTATTTAAAAAATCAAGTTCTCTTGAGTATTTTGTAAAAATTACAAATAAAATAATTAAAATAAATGTAATAATCACAAAGGTTAGTGTATTTGCCATAAGAAGAGAATCTTCATTCTTCTTAATAAACTTTGTAATATCTTTAGATATTATAAGTTTTGCTACTATTTTATTTTGAAAGTCTGTAAAATTTAGGTTTGTTAATATGATATAAGTTTTATCATCTACACTAACAATTTGACGATTTTTATTTAAGTCTAGTTTTGTAGATAATTGATTAAAAAATTCACTACTTGAAACTATGGAATAATCTTCTATATGTTTATAATCTTTTTTTGAAGTTAATGTTTTTAATGAATTCGTTTGAACCAATATTTTTGACTTTATATCAAATTGTTGAGTTAGATGATCTACAAAATAACTAGGTTTTATGCCAAACTCTAAAATACCTAAATGTTTTTTTTGATAAATATACGGAACACTTACTCTATATAATACCCCGTTTTTACCAACATCAAAGGAGCTAAGAGTATTTAATAATCTATTTGTATATGCAACCATGGGACGCTTGGTTGTTAAATCATCATTGAAAGAGTTAGGTTTATGCATTCTCAATACAGTGATGTTTTTTGTATCAAAAAAATGCATCACATGGAGATGGGAATCAAATTTTTTGTAAAGTTTATAATCATTAAGTAATGAACTGTATAACTTATCTCTTTTAGCATGTTCAAAGAGTTTATAGATATTTTCATTTTGCATATACTGATGTGCAATCATCAAGTATTTATTTTTAACACCATCTTGCAATGCATAAAACTCTTTTTCTATATTGAGTGTTAAATCATCGATTATTCTTTCAAGCATATTTTCGTGATGCTTAGTATCATAAGATATTCTACCTAAAAGTATAATGCCAAATAATACAAAAAATATAGAGAGATATTTCCATTTTATTTTTTCATGATTATACATTTTAACTCCATTAGATTGTTGAGTATTGTATCATAAAGTCTTGCATAATTTAATTTTATGTTAAATAGATAACTCCACAAAATCGTCCTGTAGTGCCGTTAGCTCGATAAGAGAAATATTTTTCATTTTTACAACAACTACACTCTTTAGAAATTTCAAGATTCTCTTTTTTAATTCCTTGCTCTAAAAGTTGAGTTTTTAAGATTCTACTAATATTAAGATAATAGGAATCCTTTTTTTTATTGAGAGCATATTGAAGATTTAATCTTTTAGCCTCATTAAATATCTCTTCTCCAACTTCATAGCAACATGAACCTATACTTGCACCGATAGTTACTAAGATATTTTTTGTTTTTGAGTTAAAATTATGTTTCATAGAATCTATAACATTTTGAACAATATTTTTAAAAGCCCCTTCTCTTCCAGCATGAGCAACAGCTATAACATCACAAGCAGAATCATAAAATAGAATAGGGGAGCAATCAGCAACCATAACCATAAGGGGAGTGTTTTTTTTGTTAGTGATAAGAGCATCACAATTTTTTGGATTACTAAAATTATCACTCTCATCTACTACATGAACTAAAGATGAGTGAATCTGTTTCATATAGATAAGATTTTGTTTTTCATAGGAGAGAGTATCTGCTAAAAGTTGATGGTTTTTTTCTACATCATAAGAATCATCACCTACATGAAAAGCGAGGTTGAGTGAGTTGTACGGTGATTTACTTATGCCACACTCTTTACTTGTAAAAGCATGAGAGATATTTTTACAGTTTCTTAATAGTTTACTTTTTGTGATTTTCATAAAATAATTATAACTAAAAAGGCTATTTATAGAATCTCTATAATGCACAAAGTACATATAGTTGGTTCCAATCAAAATTTATAGAGTAAAAGATAAGGTTATATTAAGATAATCTAATTAAATAAAATATTTCTCAATATAAAATTCTAAATTATATTGCTCATATTTGCTATATTTATCTCCTCTTATGAGAAACTTTGCTATATTTATAAAATGATTAAGCTAACTATAAAAATATTTTTTGCACTTACTCTCTTGTTTTCATATTCTCAACTATTAGCATCAGAAGATGGTAATTACTTTATTAAAAACTTCAGTTATTCTGATTATGGTGGTGATCATCAAGTTTTTGAATCGATTCAAGATAATCGTGGGGTTATGTATTTTGCAAACTCAGAAGTTGGAGTTTTAGAGTATGATGGAGAATCTTGGAGAGATATTAAACTTGATAATTCATCATCGGGTAGATGTTTAACAAAGTCTGATGATGGAATAATTTATATTGGTGGAGTTGGGGAGTTTGGATATATTAAAAGTGGCGAGATAGAGAGTGAATATATCTCATTAGTGGATAAAGTCAACAAAGAAAATAGAGACTTTGAATATGTCTGGGAATGTGAATCAAATAAAAAAGGTGTTTACTTTAATACCGATAAGATAATATACTTTAAAAATGGCGATACCATTAAAACCATTAAAACCGATTCAAAGTTTCATATTTTACGGGAAAGTAATGGTCGGATATTTGTAAGAATTATTAATAAAGGTTTATTTGAAATCGATGGTGAGATTTTAAAACCTCTAATTGATGGTGAAAAATTTTCTAAACATGCCGTTAATGCTATTATTGCTAAAGATGATGGTAGTTTAGTTGTCTTTTCAAGAGATAGTGGAATCTATAATTATAATGGTAAAAAATTTACAAAGCTTTTACTAAAAAACAGTGAAGAACTTTATAAAAGTTTAATTTATGATGCTATTTTACTAGATGATAATATCTATGCGATAGCTACTAAAAATGGTATATTTATTGTAAAAAACGATGAAGTCAAACAACATCTTTACAAATATTTAGGTTTAATTAATAATATAGTTTTAAATTTATATCTAGATAAAGAGAAAAATCTTTGGGTAACGACTGACGGTGGTATAAGCAAGATAAATCTTTCCAATGGTCTTAGCTACTTTGATGATAGGCAGGGTGTAGAAAATAGTGTAAATGATATAAAAAGTTTTAATAATAAACTTTATGTTGCAACAATGAATGGTGTATTAGTAAAAAATGGTTTAAAGTTTGAAAAAATAAAAGGTTTAGAAAATGGTGTTTGGAGACTAGAGATACTTAATAATAAATTATATATTGGAGCAACTAAAGGTTTATATACTTTAGAAGAGAATGAAATTATAAAGAGTGATCTAGTACAAGAGAGTGTGGTTTCTATGATACAAGATTCGCAAAATATTTTATATATAAGTCAATCAAACAAAATTTTAGTAGTAGATCCAAGTGATACTGAAAACAAACTCATAACATCAATTGATAATCTAGAGAATAGACCAACATTTATGCTTTTTCAAAACAAACATTTATGGTTTACAAATGAAAAAAAAGAGCTTTTTGCTATATCTTTTAAAAATGGTTTAACAAAATCTATAAAACAAAATTTCTCTTACTTTTTAGATAAGAAAAATAAACAAAGTTTTTTTATGAGAGTTATAGATTCTAAGCTTTATTTTTTTATAGATGATAAGTTTTATAGATTTAATTATGCTGATGAAAAATTTGAAGAGGTATTGTTTTTAGATAAAGAGATTAGAGATTTACAAATAAAAGATGTTATAACAAGTAAAGATGATAAATGGGTAATATCTGGAAAAACGCTATTAACTTCACATTTAAAAGAAAACTCTTTACAAAACTACCCTTTTAGTTATTTTAAGGGTAAAAAAATAGAAGTTATTGAAAAAGACAGTGATGATACAATTTGGTTCGGTGGTCCAGAGGGTCTTATTAGTTATGATCAAAATAAAAAGCAAAAACAAGTGCAAAACTCTATAATTATTCGTAAATTAACTTTAGATAATTATGCTCATAGTAATCTGATTAACCTTAATTATAGTGGCAATCATTTTTTTATTGATGTTGCATTAAATTCTTATTTATTAGTTGATGAAAATGAGTACAGTTTTGAATTAAACGGTGCGTATCATATGAAAAAAGATTATTCACTAAATAGTAAGTTTAATATATACAATTTACCTCATGGTGATTATACACTGAGTATTTCAGCTCGTAATATTTTTAAAGAAAAAGTTGAAAAAATAGTCTATTTTCATGTAAAAACACCTTGGTATTATACAAATATAGCATATATAGTCTATCTGATATTATTTTTGCTTTTAATTTATATTTCAGGACAAATACAAAGTTATTATAAAAATATTGTTCAACAAAAGAAACTTAAACAAGAGATAGAACAAAGACATCTATTGGAGCAAAAAGTAAAAGATAGAACAAAAGAGTTACATGAGAAAAATAAACTTTTAGTAAAATTATCAACTACCGATCAGTTAACAAAACTTTATAATAGAGTTAAACTTGATGAAACATTTGAGAATGAGATAAATCGTGCTAGTAGATATAAAAAGGAATTTTCTATTCTTTTGATTGATATAGATTTCTTCAAATCAGTTAATGATGTTTTTGGGCATCAAGTTGGTGATAGTGTATTGGTAGAGTTTGCAGATATTATGAAAAACAGTATAAGAAAGATAGATATTTTAGGACGATGGGGTGGAGAAGAATTTTTAATAATTTGTCCTAATACAGCTTCTAAGGGAGCAATAGCACTAGCTGAAAATATAAGAAAAAAAATACAAAGCCATCTGTTTGCAGTGGTTGGAAATAAAACTGTTTCTATTGGTGTTAGTACATATATGCCTGATGATACGGAAGAAAAAATGGTTGAGAGAGCAGATAAAGCTCTTTATAGTGCTAAAAACGATGGTAGAAACCAGGTGGTTTTTATAAAATGATTTTAATGAAAAGGATTTTCTTTGAGTAAACTTAGCATCTAC
>JAYEKJ010000155.1:0-8617 GCA_034660975.1 Campylobacterota bacterium | reverse complement strand
TTATAACAAAGAATGAATGTGAAAAACCTATTGATGAACTCATCTATAAAGGTACTAGTAAGCAAAGTTCTGAAGATAATGAACCATTTCCTTGGAGAATGGGCTAATTCTTATAACTTGTTTGTAATCTTATCGAAACTTCATAGTTTTACTTGTGTAATGTAAGTAACTTATAATATTTCATATTTTACATAGGGGTTATAATGAAAACATGGTTAAGTTTAGCTGCAAGTACAGCACTTGTTGTTACAATGGTTGGTTGTAGCGATGATGGTTCAGATGGTACTAATGGTGTTGCAGGTATTGATGGTGCTAATGGCTCAGATGGTATTTCATCTGTATCATTTAACAGATATGAAAACAATGCTATAGAATCTATAGTGAAACTAGAAAATATTCCAGTTCCAACAGGAGATGAACAAAAAACTATTAATACATCTTCATCTATAACATTTGGAGATGAGTTTCAAGCAATCGGTTTTAATAAACTTCTTGCAACTGCTGATGTAAACAATGGTGAGATTTTTGGTTTGCTAAAAGATTATCAAGATAAAGATATTACATTTAGTGATGGTAGTCCATATATCTGTAATGGTACTAACTCAGGTGTTGGTTCTGGTCTTGATTATACATCTATCTTACAAAAAAACAATAAACTATACATGGTTTCACAATTTGAGTGTCAAGTTGGAGCTATATATAAAGCTGAACTTGAACAAGATGCAACTACAGGTAAATTGAGTGTAAAAGAGAACTCACTAGAGTTTATTTCACAAAAAGAGGGTTTTGGTGGTTTTGTACATTGTGCTGGTCAAACAACTCCTTGGCAATCACATCTAGGGTCTGAAGAGTATGAACCAAATGCAAGAGCTGTACTTGAAGATGCTGATGAATCAGGTCTTACAGGAAATAAATATTATGATGAGGTAGCTAAATACTGGGGTGATGATATTGCTAAAGCTAGTCCATACTACTACGGTTGGACACCTGAAGTAACTATTGATTCTAATGGGGCTGCTGTATATACAAAACACTATTCATTAGGTCGTATGTCTCATGAGCTCTCTTATGTAATGCCAGATAGAAAAACAGTTTATATGTCTGATGATGGTACGAATGTTGGGTTATTTATGTTTGTAGCAGATAAGGCTGAAGATTTAAGTGCTGGTACAATTTACGCTGCTAAATGGATTCAAAAAGATGGGGCAAATGGTGGAGATGCTGATTTAAGCTGGATTAAACTTGGACACTCTAGCAATGCAGAGATAAAAGCGATTTTAGATGCAGATAATAATGTAAACACAAACGATGCTCCTCTCTTTACAGATATTTTTGAGACTGCCCAAGTTGCTGATGACAACAGTTGTCCTACAGGGTTCACATCTGTTAATACATCAGCTTATCAAGAGTGTTTGAAGGTAAAAACAGGTCAAGAAACTGCAGCAGCTTTCTTAGAAACAAGAAGATATGCAGCACTTATGGGTGCTACAACAGAGTTTAGAAAAGAGGAGGGTATAACTTACTCACCTGAACATGGTAAACTTTTTGTAGCTATGAGTGCAGTGGCTTATGGTATGGAAGATAATAAGAAAAAAGGTTCTGCAGAAACTAAGTATGATATAGGTGGAAACAACGATATTAGAGTTCCTTATAATCCATGTGGTGCTGTTTATGCACTTGATGTTGCCAACAACACACAACCTGATATGGCAGGGAACGATATAGATAGCTCTTATGTTGTTAATAATATGTATGCAATTTTAACTGGTGAGCCTACAAACTATCCAGCTGGTCACCCTTATGAGGGTAATACATGTTCTGTAAATGGAATTTCAAATCCAGATAATGTTACTTACTTAGAAGATTCTAACCTACTTTTTATAGGTGAAGATACATCAAGTCACTTAAATAATATGATTTGGGCTTATGATTTAACGAATGGTAAATTAACAAGAACATTAACAACACCTCTTGATGCTGAGACAACATCACCATTTTGGTACAAAAACATCAACGGTTTTACCTACATGACTGCTGTAACACAACACCCTATGGAAGATGTAGAGGGTGCTTCAGATTCTCAAAAAGAATCTTTCGTTGGTGTTATGGGTCCAATTAAAGGTTTAGATTCTTTAAGCTCGTCATTAGTGAAAGTTGGTGCTTATAACACTGGCTTAGATGGTGGAAGTGAGATATCGGCATACGATGCAACAACTAAACAAGTTTTCATCACTAATGGTGCAGATAATACCTTAGATATTTTAGATATATCTACTGTTAAGGCCCCTGTGAAAAAGAGTTCTATTGACCTGTCTGCTTATGGTGCAGGTATTCAAAGTGTAGCTACTTCACATGGAAATATTGCAGTTGCAGTTGCTTCAGCTGATAAAGTTGCAACTAAAGGTAAAGTGGTTATTTTCAATACTGATGGAACTTTCGATAAAGAGGTAACTGTTGGTTACTTACCAGATATGCTTGGGTTTAGTAGAGATGGTACAAAAGTAATCGTTGCAAATGAGGGTGAACCTGATGCTAGCAGTGGTATTTATGAAGATGTAAATGGAACTGTAGGAATTATCACCGTAGCAACTGGCGTTTACAATGAAGTAGCTTTTGTAGCGGGTGACTTAAACAATGCAGCTGATGGAACACCAGTAAGACTTGGTGGTACACCTAGTAATAACACAGCATTAGATATGGAGCCAGAGTTTGTTGCAGTTGCTGGAGATAAAGCGTATGTAACTCTACAAGAGAACAATGCTTTAGCTATCATAGACATCGCAACTGCTACACCAAGTGTAGATAGAGTTAAATCTTTTGGTGCAAAAGATTACTCAAGCCAAAACAAGATAGATATTGAAGAGGAGGGAAAAATTCTTTTTAAAAACTATCCTGGACTTAAAGGTCTTTATCAACCAGATACAATTGTGACTCACAATATCAATGGAACTAACTATCTATTTACTGCAAATGAGGGTGATGGTAGAGAGTATGAAGATTCAAACGGTGATGTAGTATTTATCGATGAAGATAAAATTAAAAACCTAACTCTTGATTCTTCAATAGCTGATGCATATAGTGATGAAAATGATTTAAAAGTTATGACTGACATCTCTACTTCGACTGAGCTTTATACTTACGGTGGTAGAAGTTTTTCTATTTGGGATACTAATGGTGATTTAGTATGGGATAGTGGAGATGCAATATCTAAGCTTGTAGCAGAAAATGAGCCGAAACTATTTAACCAAGATGATGCAGAGATAGATGGTAGAAGTGGCAACAAAGGTGCAGAGCCTGAAGCTATCGCTGTTGGTACATTATCAAATGGTAAAGTTTACGCTTTTGTTGGTCTTGAGAGACAAAGTGCAATCGTAATATATGATGTTAGCAACCCACAAACTCCTGTGTTTGTTGATTATGTTGTTACACATACAGACAATGACATCTCTCCAGAGGGTATGAAATTTATTTCAGCTTCTGATGCTCCAAACTCAAAAGATTTACTTTTAGTATCTTACGAAGTTAGTGGTTCAACGGTTATTTATGAAGTTAAATAACTATCAAGTCTTCCCTTTTTTGGGGAAGGCACTATTTTTTAGTGTTGGGATTTTTACAATTCTTGCTTGTAATAATTCGAGCAGTAAAGAAGAGAATCAAGCTCAAAAAATAGAAGAGATTGAAAAAATAGTAGTAACTCCAATCGACATAGATTTTAAAACTACTATCTCTAGGAACAATTCAGCAGCTTATGTTACATCACAGTGTTATACTAAAACTAAGGAAGATGACTCATCTATAGTTCACAACCCCTGTTTTTCATGTCACATCAACTCTAGTGAACCCAACTACATAGATGATGCAGAGCTTCAAACTCTTAATGACTTTAGTGATTATACAAAAGTAAACCGTTTTACTAATCTTTTTAAAGATAGAACAACTTTAGTTGGGCAAATTAGTGATGAGGAGATTTTATCTTATGTACGAGAAGATAACTACATTGAAAATCAAAATATAAAACTTGCTCAAAAGTTATCAAATATACCAAGTGAGTGGGATGTAAATGATGATGGTATCTGGAATGGGTATATGCCAGATTGTTATTTTAACTTTGATGATGAGGGTTTTGATAGAGATAAAGAGAATAACTTTACAGGTTGGAGAGCTTTCTCTTACTATCCATTTTTAGGAACATTTTGGCCAACAAATGGGAGTACAGATGATGTACTTATTAGACTTCCAAAAGCGTTTCAAGAGGGTGTGAATGGTGATTTTTCGAAGGATATATATAAAATAAACTTAGCTATAATAGAATCACTTATAAAGCAAAAAGATATACAGATAGATGAAGTGGATGAGAATCTATATGGTGTTGATTTAGACCAAGATGGGGTTTTAAATATAGCTAAAGAGATAAAATATAAGTGGGAGAAACCTACTTATAACGCAACTTTGCAAAGAATTGAAAATTTCTCTATGAGTTATGTAGGTCGTGCTAAAGATATGCTGATAACAAACGAGTATCTTATAGCACCTGGACTCTACCCAAAGGGGAGTGAATTTTTACACTCTGTTAGATATATTGATATCGATGATAGTAATAGTGTCAAAATGGCATCTCGTATGAAAGAGTTGCGTTATGCAAAAAAAGTACATTGGAACTCTTACCCTCAACTACTTAATGCTTCAATGGATGAGATTATGGAAAGAGATCTTTTTCCTGATAGATTAAGAACTATTATCGGAGACACAGAAAGAGGACTTCAAACAGGTTTAGGGTGGACTTATCAAGGCTTCATAGAAGATGTAGAAGGTGAGCTGAGACCTCAAAACTATGAGGAGACACAGTATTGTATAGGGTGTCATAGTGGTATTGGTGCTATTGTAGATTCCACTTTTGTTTTTCAGAGAAAATTTGATTTTAATTCACACCAAAATGGATGGTATCACTGGTTACAAGATACTAAAGGCTTTAAAAACATTAAAGAACCAAAAACTAAAGATGGGCGCAATGAATACTCCCTGTATTTAGAAAAAAATCATGCTGGTGATGAATTTAGAACAAACGATGAAGTGATAAAGAAGTTTTTTCATGAAGATGGAACTCTTAAAGAGGATGAGATTTCAACACTTAATGATGATATTTCTCATCTAATTATCCCATCTGCCAAAAGAGCATTAGAGTTAAACAAAGCCTATAAAGTGATTGTAGATGAACAGAGTTATATATATGGAAGAGACGCCCATATAAAACCTGTAAAAAATGTTCATAAAAGCCTTGTACCTCAAACATCAACTGGTAATGAGATGGTAATTCTTCAATAGTTTGAGCAGAGATTTTTAAATATTTAAAAATACATTTCTGAGCTTATGAATTATCGTGATGATACACTTAAACCCGAATTATGCAATAGAGAATTAAAAATTTAATCTATCATTGCAATCAAGGGATGTTTAGTAAAAATTTTTAAGCCACCTTGTTGTTGGTGCAAATTTTTAATGAATGTGCAAAGTTATAATAAATTTTACTATTACTACAATATTACTAATTATTTTAGGTGTTACTGCAATAATCAAAATGGCTGAACTTGCTGAATTATCACAAAAACTCTACAATCACCCTTACACCGTTACAAATTCAACTAGAATAATTGAAACAAATCTAGTATCAATGCATAGATATATGAAGGATGTTGCTTTATCAAACAATGATAAAGAGCTGCAAATGGCGGTTGAAAGAAGATTTGAAAATATATATTCAAGAGATGATTTAGATATAATCATTTTATGAAAACAATAAAAAATATCATAGTAACTTTAGTATTTCTGACATCATTTTTATATGCCTCTCAAAACATAATCCCCTCGACCCTACCTACAGGGATAGCAGTAGTTCCAAATGATAAAAAATACTATAAACATGAAGATTCTGATGTGGAGTTGATTTATACAAAAGAGAATCTCCCTTTTGCTAAACATACGGTAAGTGTAGAAACCTCTTTGCATAAAAATTACAAAGAATTTTTTGATTGGGAGTTAGATGAGACCCTTTTCGTTGGCTTGATCTCTAGTCATAATCAGGTAGCAAATGGATTCTCAACTCAGTGGCCAAATAACAGACAGATAAACTATATTGGTGGGACTGAACTTGTTGATTATTTTAGTTCAACATCATGGCTTGACACTCTTCTTTACCACGAAACAGCACATAACTATCAACTTAACCTAAAAACAAGCCCTATATCTCAGTTTTTACACTCTATTTTTGGAAATGGTTCAGCTCTCTCTCCAAGTTTTTTTATTGTACCTAACTCTATGGAGAACTCATTTATGTTAGAGGGGAATGCAGTTTTAAATGAATCGTGGCATGGAAATGGTGGTAGGCTTTATAGTGGACGATTTAAAGCTGAAACTATTTTACAAGCAAAGGCTGGAAATATAACAGCTGGTGATGTTTATAACACTAAACTTGCTTTTCCTTATGGAAATATTGTTTATATTCAAGGTGGATTTTATAATCTTTATTTGGCAAAAAAGTATGGAATCAAAAAAGTAAATAGTTATTTTAAACACCATACTCAAGATTTTTATTGGCCTCAATTTACAAATTACAGTATGCTTCAAGCGATAGGTGTAGATTTTGAGCAATCACTAGAATCTTTTGCAGATGAGTATAAAAATATCCCTTTAGTTCAAGCAGGTGGTGAGCATATCTTATCTTCACAGTTTTTTTACTCTTTGAACAATGATATGGATCATATATTTTTTATCACAAATGGGAGTGGGAGAGATAAACCTGAGTTAGTTGTGATAGATAAAAAAACTTTTAATATAAAAAAAACACAAGATAGTTGGCATAGTGGTAAAGTTATAAAAATAGATGGTGAATATTATACTCAAGGGAGTGCTAAAGTATCTACAACTAAAATTTATCAAGGTTTGTTTGATAGTGAGATGTATATCAAAGATAAAACACAATCAAAAATGATTCAGGGTTATTTGAGTGATAAAAGAGAAGTTTACTTTGATGTTCCTAGCTCATTTTCAGAACCTCAACTATATATTGGTGATAAGTTTTATGCCAAAGTTAACTCATCTGTTATAATTGATAAAGATGATAACCTCTACTATTTTGTGCAAGATAAAAAAACAAGAACACTTTATAAAAATAAAACACCACTCTACTCATATCAAGGATTTTATGGAGTTGTAAGTGATGTAGATTCTCAAGGTAAAATCTATTTTGTAGCAAATTCAGAATCTGGCTCAACACTTTATAGATATAGTGATTCTAAAGTTACAAGAGTGAGTGAAGCTGATAATATTATAGAGGCTAGAGTTGTTAATGACAATGAAGTTTTCCTTGCTTGTATAAGTGATAAAGATTACTACTATGTGAAAAATAGTTTAAAAAATATAGATGAAGAACCTTATGAGACAAAACTATTTTTTGAGGATAAAGAGTACTATAAAAAAAGTTATCAAGTGGGTGATTCCAAGTCTTTACCTAATTTAAAAAATAGTTATAACTCTATTTTAGATATCCATTATAGTGGTTCAGATTTTGATATGGGATATATCCCTAACAATGGAGTTATAGGGTCATTAAATATAAATTTTGCAGATCCACTCTCTCAAAATTCGGCTAACCTATTTGTTACAAAAGATGAATCAAATGTAACAATTGCTGGACTAGGCTACTCAAACTCCCAGTATCTTCTAAACTATACCCTTAGATGGTATAAGGTTGTAGAAGATTCCTATCGTGAAGATCTAAGAGATAATGGAGTTATCGTTGATGTATCATTGCCTTTTTTAGATGAAAGTTATTATCATGGTGAGTTTAGAGTTAGTTATTTTCAAGATTATGATACTAAAGAGAGGGAGCCATTGACATTTTCTACTCTCATATATAGAGCTGAAAATTATGGTGCTAGTATGTATCTAAACTACTTAAATGCTTTAGAATTTTATGCTGTAAATGAGAGAGATGACAATATTTTTGGCTCAGAGTATGCTTATAAATATGGCTTAGGCAGTGAATTTTATCTCAATTTAGGGCTTAAATACTCCTTTACAAATAGTAACATAGGTTCTAATATTGCTCAAGTTTTAACAAGAGGTGTAAAAGTTACAAATGTTCCAGATACAGAGATAGATATGGATCCATCAAAAATAGAGATGCCAAGTATTAGAGAATCTATATATTTAAAAGATGCAGGATATGCAGAGATAGTTTTTGCAAAAGTTTTAAACTACTCAAAATATTTTTTTACATTTCCACTATCGTTGCAAAGAGAATCTATCTATACTAAATATAGATATTATGAACTCAATAGTTTATTATCTTATGATAAATCTATAAACTTTAAAATAAATGAATTAACTTTAGGGTTAAGATTATCAACTGTTTTTTTAAACTCGTTTGAGATACCAATAAATATGGAATATATCTATAATGATGGTGAAATATATGATAGTAACTATGATAATCTAATAAAAAATAAGTATCAATTTAGAGTATTGCTAGGTGCAGAATTTTAGAGTTAGTTTTCTAAAGGTAACTCTATAAAAAACTTTGCACCATTTTCGCTATTTTGAACATAAAGTTCACCTTTAC
>JAYEKJ010000154.1:0-8715 GCA_034660975.1 Campylobacterota bacterium | reverse complement strand
AACTTATAATAGAATGTCAAAAATTGTAAAATGGAATTTAAAGTGGATATTCAACAACTAATATTTAAAGAGTTAAAAATAGAACATATCTGCAAAGCAACTCTAAAAAATAGTTATATAAGTGTGTCTCATTCAAAAATTACACTAAAAACACCTAAAGTATCAAAGCAATATATTGAGCAGTTATTAGTAGATAAAGAATCTTGGATAAGAAAACAACTTTTTAAACAGGAACAAAAAGAGGTTAAAAAGATAAATTTAGAGGATGAGGTTTTACTTTTTGGGGAGATTTATAGTATAGATATTGATGAGGTATATGAGCTTAGAAAATATTTGTTAAAACTAAAAATTAGTAATCGTGAAAACATTTTAAAAGCTTATGATAAATTTTATAAACAATATGCACAAAACTATTTAACTCCACGACTAGAGTATTTTTCTCAGCTAATGGGTTTAAAATATACAGAGATAAAATTTAGAAAAATGAAAAGTAGATGGGGAAGTTGTAGCTCAAGAGGAACCATAACACTAAATACCCAACTGATAAAAGTGAAAAAAGAGTTGATTGATTATGTGATAGTGCATGAGTTGGCACATCTTAAACATATGAATCATTCAAAAAGATTTCACTCCTTAGTGGAAGAGTATTTGAGTGATTCATATAGTTTAAGAAAAGAGTTAAAAAATATATCCGTTTAGTTCTTAAAGTAGTTTAGATAGTATTTACTAGATGGTGACCACATCATCCAACCATTTGCTTGGATATCATTAGACGCATTTATTTGCTCATTTACCTCAAATTTTCTATAATGTTTTTTTGTATGAGCATAGTCTTTAAAGTGTTGTAACCAAGGTCTAACTCTTGAGGTATCAATCTTATCTTGTATATTTTTTATACTTCTATAAATCACTATATATGGATGCTCAGCTGGATGCTTTACATTAAATGAACCCTTTGCAAAACCAGACGGGTAAAGCATTGGTGCGAGATAATCAGTATGTTTAGCTAATGATTCAACAGTTTGCCCAATCCCAATATCATCATCACTCCAACAGATATTTCCATAGGTATCAACAGAGACAAAAACACCATATTTTCTTAACCTGTCTTGAGCAGATTTTAGAAATGAGTTAATAGCTTCTATACGATTCTCTTGAGTATTTTCTTTAGAAAACTGAAGTCCTCTTTTTGCAGGAAAACGGATATAATCAAAATTAATCTCATCAAATCCAACTTTGGCGGCTTCTTCTGCCATAGATATAGCATAATCATGTGATCGTTTATCGTAAGGATCTACCCAAGCCATGTTGTCATGATTTCTCCAAATATTTCCATGTTTATTTTTAATGGCATAGTCTGGATTATTTGAAGCTTGTAGTTCATCTTTAAAAGTCACAACTCTTGCTATTGTATATATGTTTTTCTCTTTCATTATTTTCATAAGTGTGGCTATATCTCTATTTGTTCTTTGTTTATGAGCTCCATATCCATTTGCTTGTTCAAATGATGTTTTGTATGAGGTTGAACCATACTCATTTTTTATATCGATGATAATAGCATTGACATCACTGTTGTCAATAATATTTAAAACTTTTTTTAAAGTTTTAGAGTTTGTACTAGTTCCCCAAAAAGTTAAATAAAGAGCTTTAACATTAATTGGTTCCACAAATATATCTGTTTGATTTGTATCTTTAGAAAAATTATAGGGCTTATACCCATAAGCTTTTACAAAATATCTATTTTCATCGCTAGATATATTAAATGAGCCATTTTCATCAGTTTTAATGCTATGTTTAGAATCACTAATAGTAACTTTAGAGATTGGCTCTAAAGAGTGTTTATCAAGGATTGTTCCGCTAAAAGAAGCGAAAAGTAGAGTTTGGAGTAGTGTGGCAGTTGTAAAAAATTTTATCAAATAAATTCTCGTATTTAGTATTGGGAACGAAATTATACTTTGTTCATATTAATCAATAATTAATAAAACTAAAATTATCGCTCATTTAAAAAATATTTTAAACTCGTATCGCTCCACTCTTTAGATAAAATCAGGTGTTTCTCTATCGATTTATAAACTTTATCAAAATCATCATTTTTACTACTAAGTTCAGCTATAACATCATTTAAAGCTATTTTACCAGCATCTATAACATCTTTAGGGTACTCTAAAATAGTAACATCTAACTCTTTTAATTTTTGTAACGCTTTTATATTTTGGGCATGAAATTCATAAGTCATATTTGAATTCATCTCACTTGAGGCAACCTCTATCATCGATTGATGTTCAAACCCTAGTTTATTCCATGAGTTTTTGTTGAATGTTAGTTCCAAAATAGAACCCGGTTCATGCCATCCAGAGTAATAATATGGAGCAACCTTGTAGAATCCCATCTTTATATCAAGAGCAGGTCCAACCCATTCAGTTGCATCTATAACACCCCTCTCAAGTGAAGTGTAGATCTCACCAGCAGGTAAAAGTATAGGGTTTACTCCCATTTTTGCAAAAACTTCACCACCAAGACCGGGGATTCTCATCTTTAAACCTTGCATATCTTTCAAAGATTTTATCGGATTTCTAAACCATCCACCCATTTGAATATTGGTGTTTCCACCCATAGAAGGGTGGAGGTTGTACGCAGCATATTGCTCTCTCCAAAGCTCTAATCCACCACCAAAAAGCATCCATGAATTAATCTCCTCAGCTGTAAAACCAAAAGGGATTCCACTATAAAGTGAAAAAGCAGAGTTTTTACCTTTCCAGTAGTAAGGTCCAGAGTGAAAAGCATCGATTTGACCACTACTAGTAGCATCAAAAACAGCTAGAGCAGGGACTAGAGTATTTTTAGGATAAAGTTTTATCTCTAATGAACCACCACTAATATCTTTCACTCTTTGTGCAAATTTTTCAACACCAGTCCCCATAATAGGAAAATGAGCAGGCCAACTAGTTGCAAGTTTTATAATAGTTTTTTTATTTCTATTAATGTTTACTCTTTTTTGATTCTCATCTTTTTGAGTAGGATGTTTTGAATAGTCTATCGCTTGACGGTTAGAATCGTTACATCCACTAAAAGCAAGTGTAGCTGAGCCTATAGTAGCTGTTGTTAAAAAATCTCTACGGTTCATATTTTACTCTAATCGTGAAGTGGTTTATGTGTAACCATAACACCATCTGTATCGGCATATAGATAATCACCATTTTTAAAATTTACCCCACCAAATGATAGAGGGATATCTCTAATAGCTTTAGTAATAGGGATAGATTTTCTAGGGCAAGTTCCTAGTGCATATAAAGCAACTGGAATCTCTTTGATTTGAAAAGTGTCTCTGATGTAACCATTTACAACGATTCCGGCATAGTTATTTTGTTGTGCAAATTTCATAAGATTCTCACCAACAACTGCAAAAAACTCAGCATCTACATCTACAATAACAATTTTTCCAGTTCCATCTTCATCTCTTAATAATTTTACTAAATCTGAGTTATTTTTATCTAGTTTAATAGTTATAACCTCACCACGGCATTTTGAAGCACCACCATAATTTTTATAATCATGGTTAAGTACATCTACTATCTCGTGGTGTTCATCGCAAAAATCTGCTGTAAAAAAATTCATTTAATCTCCAAATTTTTTGTTATTTTTAACCCGAATTATGCAATAGGAATTTAAAAAATTTACCTATTGCATAATTTGGGTTTAATATATTGTATTTTAGCACTTTATAGCCATATTTTTATATAAATTTATTGTTTTTTTCCAAAAAATTTATAGTAAAAACCTTTTAAATTTCTAAGTTTACTTCTACTTATGGCTAAAGAACCTTTTTCAACTTGACCACTTGTTAGTGTAGTTCCTGCTGCTATCATCACATCATCTTCAACGGTTAAAGGTGCAACTAGTTGAGAATCACTTCCAACAAACACATTTTTACCTATGATAGTTTTATATTTTTTAATCCCATCATAGTTACATGTAATTACACCAGCACCTATATTTGTTCCTTCATCTATTTGAGCATCGCCAATATAGCTCAGATGACCAGCTTTTACACCTTTGAGTGAGCTTTTTTTAACCTCTACAAAATTCCCAATATGTGTATCTTCAATATATGAAGCAGGGCGGATATGTGCAAGTGGTCCAAGATCAGAGTTCTTGATTATGGAATCTTCTACAACAGCACCAGCTTTGATATGGGAGTTTACAATTAAACTATTGCCAGTTATACGGGAGTTATTTTCAACGATACACTCACCCTCAAACACTACACTCTCCTCAATATATATAGTTGATGGAAGTTGCATAATTACACCATTATTCATAAGTTTAGTTTTGATTCTATTTTGCATAATCACTTCAGAATCTGATAAATCTTTTTTAGAGTTTACACCCTTAAAATACTCCTCATCAACTAAAAGTGGAGAGATATTTAAATTATCTTTTTTAGCCATAGCAACTATATCAGTGAGATAATACTCTTGTTGTGCATTTTCATTACTAAGTAGGGGGATATATTTTTTTAAAATAGATTTTGAAAATGCGTAGATTCCAGCATTTACAGTTGTAACTTTTAGTTCATCTTCATTGGCATCTTTTTGCTCAACAATTTTCTGAACTTGTTTATTTTCTATGATAACTCTACCATAACCATTAGGGTCTTCAAGGTCAAAAATAGACATAATAACATCAGCATCTGTATCTAAAAAACCTTGTAGTGAATTAGAAGTGATGAGAGGCATATCCCCATTCAAAACTAGAACTTTTTCATTTTTTGGGTTTACACCCATCATAGCTCCACCAGTTCCTGGAAAATGCTCAGCATCTTGAACTATAAAATTTATATCATCAAAATATAAATTCATCTGTTTTATAACTTCATCTTTTTGATGAGCAACAACAATCGTAACATCATCTGAAATCTCTTTAGAAGTTTTTATAATATGGTAAAGCATAGCTTTACCACTAATAGTATGAAGAACCTTTGCCTTAGGTGATTTCATACGGCTACCTTTCCCAGCAGCTAAAATAATAATACTTATATTATTTTTATCCATTCTCTCTCCAGATGCAATAATTTTAGCGTTATTATACACTTTTAAGTTCAATATAATTTAATGAAATTAAAATTTTTATTTTATTTATTGTTTAGGCTAATTATATTTGTGGTATTATAAGAAAATTATAATTTATAGGGTATTTGAATGGATTTAGGGACGGTAATTGGTATGGTTCTGATTTTAGCATTACTTGGTGGTGCTATGACAATGGGTGTGGGTGTTGGTGCTTATCTTGATGTTCCATCTGTATTGATTGTTGTTGGAGGTTCTATTGGTGCATTGATGGTATCGTTTAAACCATCACAAATGAAGGGCTTTGTGAAGGTGTTTATGATAGCCATAAAACCACCTGAAGAGGATGTCACTGCACTTATTAAAAAACTTGTAGAGTTTGCAACTAAAGCTAGAAAAGATGGTATCTTATCTTTAGAAGGTGATGTAAACAATGAAGAGAATGAATTTTTAAAAAAAGGTCTCTCCATGGCTATTGATGGGAGTGAGCCTGATACTATTCGTGAACTATTAGAGATAGAGATGGAGCAAACCAGCACAAGACATAAAGTTAATGGTTCTATTTTCAAAGAGTGGGCAGGTCTTGCAGGTGCGATGGGTATGGTTGGTACACTTATCGGTCTTGTTGCGATGCTTCTAAATATGGCAGACCCTGCAGCGATTGGTCCATCTATGGCAGTTGCTCTTCTTACTACCATGTATGGTGCGATCATTGGTAATGTTTTTGGTACACCAATCTATAATATTTTAAATATTAGAAATGATGAAGAGACTATAGTAAAAGAGATGATTTTATCGGGAATTATGTCGATCCAATCAGGTGATGCACCAAGAGTCTTAGAGGCAAAACTTTTAAGTTATCTTCCTCCAGTAGATCGTGTGAGTCAATTTGATTAAAGAGAATAAATAATGGCTAAAAAAAAATGTCCAGAGTGTCCAGAGTGTCTCCCTGCTTGGCTAGCTGCTTTTGGGGACTTGATGTCTCTTTTATTATGTTTCTTTGTTTTACTTCTTTCAATGTCAAGTATGGATGCTAAAAAAATCTCTGAAGCTATCGGTTCTCTCTCTGGTGCTATGAGTGTTTTAGAGGGTGGTACAAAAACTGAAATTTCAAAAAAAAGAATTCAAGAATCTACACCTATTGAATCTCAAGATGAAACAAGTGAGCAGGTAAATAGAATTACACAAGCTGTGATTGATGCAAATGAGATGATGGAAAAGGGTCATGGACCAACAATTGCACTAGAGGAAGCACAAGAGGGGTTTGTTATTGAACTACCAGCTTCATTATTATTTAAATCGGGTAGTGCAACTATTGAAAATGAGGATGCACTACTATTTTTAAAAAGGGTGGCACTGATTGTAGAGGAGTTACCAAATAACATGGAAGTAAGTGTTCAAGGTCATACTGATAATCAAGGACCGGGTAAGAGAAGTATCTATAAAGATAATTGGGAACTCTCATCAGCAAGAGCAATATCAGTTCTTCATGAACTTTTACTAGATGGTGTTGATCCAAAAAGAATTAGTGCTGCTGGATATGCTGAATTTACACCATTAGCAACAAATGCTACAAAAAGTGGACGGGAAAAAAACCGTAGAGTAGAGTTACATTTTTATGGAAAAAAATCAGAAGAGGAACAAAAAATTAAAAAATCTATTTTAGATAAGGCCTCTGCTAAATAATGTTAAGAATATTTTATTTACTTATGGCAGTAAGTTCTACTTTATTAGCCCAATCACCTGTGATTCCAACAATGAACTTTGCTTTATCAGCTCCGGACACCCCAGAACAACTTGTAAGTTCTTTAAATGTTCTTGTTGTTTTAACACTTCTTTTTTTAGCACCAAGTATGATTCTTGTAATGACAACTTTTACAAGATTTGTTATTGTTTTTGGTTTTTTAAGACAAGCTTTAGGAACTCAGCAAGTACCACCAACACAACTTTTAGTGATGTTGGCAATGGTTTTGACTTTTTTTGTTATGGAACCAGTGGGTGTCAAAGCGTATGAGAATGGAATAAAGCCATATATAGAGGAAAAGATAGGTTATGAAGAAGCTTTTAACAGGGGTACACTCCCTTTTAAAAACTTTATGATAAGAAATACAAGAGAAAAAGATTTAGCTCTATTTTTTAGAATAAGAAAGATGGAAAACCCCCAAACAGTTGCTGATGTTCCTTTATCTGTAATAATTCCAGCGTTTGTGATAAGTGAATTAAAAACGGCATTTGAGATAGGATTTTTACTCTTTTTACCATTTCTAGTGATTGATATGGTTGTTGCATCTATCTTGATGTCAATGGGTATGATGATGCTCCCACCAGTGATGATATCCTTGCCATTTAAGATACTTATCTTTGTGCTAATAGATGGATGGAATCTGATAATAGGCAATTTGATAGCCTCAATAAAGTAAGGGCACCTCTAAAAACCCTTAAAACCTCAGAGCTAAAAAGATGGTTTTTAGAGGTGCCCGTAAGGAAATAAGATTGGAATGTAAATATTTTGGACAATGTGGTGCGTGTGTAGTTTATGAAAATGGATATGAAAATCAATTATCTCAGAAGCTTGATTTAAATAAGGGGAGATTCTCATCTTTTTATACAGATGAGATAACAGTTTTTAAATCTCCACAAAACCATTATCGCTCCCGTAGTGAATTTAAAATCTGGCATATAGAGGATGAGATTCATTATGCTATGAATCATGTAGATAAAAAGGGTGTTGTTTTAGTAGATGAATGTCCACAAGTAAATGAACATATATCATCTTTAATGCCTAAACTTTTAGAATCTATTAAAGACAAAGCTATTGGCTTTAAGCTTTTTGGTGCAGATTTTTTAAGTTCTACGAGTGGAGAGATAGTTGTATCTCTTTTATACCATAGAAGATTAGATTTTGCATGGGAAGAGTTGGCAAAAGAGATAAGTAAAGAATTGAATATCTATATTATAGGTAGAAGCCGTAAGCAAAAAGTTATTATTGGACAAGACTTTATCACTGAAACACTTAAAATTGATGAAAAAGAGTATAAATTTAATCATATTGAGAATAGCTTTACCCAACCAAATCCACGAGTAAATGAACAGATGGTTTCATGGGCTATAAATAATTTATCCGACACAGATGGGGATATGTTAGAGCTATATTGTGGGGCAGGTAACTTTACTATACCATTTGCTACAAAGTTTCATAAAATACTAGCAACAGAGATATCAAAATCATCAATTAATGCAGCAAAAGCAAATATGGTTTTGAACGACATAGAAAATATAGAGTTTGTAAGAATGAGTGTAGAGGATTTTGTTCAAGCTCTTGATGGGGTAAGAGAGTTTCGTCGTATGAAAGATATTGATATAGAAACTTATAATATTAAGACTATATTTGTAGATCCACCTAGAAGTGGCATGGATGAGGAATCGTGTAAATTTAGTGCTAGATATGAGCATATTTTGTATATATCTTGTAATCCCCAAACATTAGTTCGTGATTTGGAACTCTTATCTCAAACACATGAAGTGGTTGATATGGCTCTATTTGATCAGTTTCCATACACACACCATGTCGAGATGGGTGTAAAGTTGGTTAAAAAATCTAATTAATTTACGACTTAGGCTTTAATAAGTAAGAGACCATAATTAATCT
>JAYEKJ010000153.1:0-8718 GCA_034660975.1 Campylobacterota bacterium | reverse complement strand
GAACAAGCAGAATCACCAGAGTGAATCCCTGCTTCTTCGATATGTTGCATAACTGAACCGATATAAACATCAGTTCCATCACAAATAGCATCAACATCAAGTTCGATAGCCTGATCTAAAAATTTGTCAATTAAAACAGGTGCTTCGTTTGAAACAGAAATTGCAAGTTCCATATATTGTGCTAACTCTTCTTGAGAATAAACGATTTTCATACCACGACCACCAAGAACAAATGATGGACGAACAAGAACAGGGAAACCCAATCTCTCAGCAATCTCTGGAGCTTCCTCTTTTTTACGAGCAAGACCATTTTCTGGCTGTTTGAGTCCATTGCTTTTTACAAAGTTAGAAAAAAGTTCTCTATCCTCAGCTAAATCAATAACAGCTGATGGAGTTCCAGAGATTTTAGCATCTATTTTTGTAAGTGCATCTGCAAGTTTTAGTGGAGTTTGTCCACCAAAGTGAACAATGATTCCATCTGGTTGCTCGTTTTCTATAATCTCTCTTACATGCTCAAAATCGATTGGTTCAAAATATAAAACATCAGAAGTGTCATAATCAGTAGAAACAGTTTCAGGGTTACAGTTAACCATGATTGTCTCAATATCCATCTCTTTTAGAGCAAAAGCAGCATGAACACAACAATAATCAAACTCAATACCTTGACCGATTCTGTTTGGTCCACCACCTAAAATAAGAACTTTCTTTTTATCACTTACACGATTTTGTACATTTGGTAGTTTTGTGATATTTGTAGTTGAGTAAAGGTATGGTGTTAAAGCCTCAAACTCAGCTGAACAAGTATCAACCTCATTAAACTCTAAACTTACACCTAAATCTTTTCTAGCTTTATAAATTTCATTTTCACTTACAGTGTGGTTAGAGTTTTTTTCGATTAGTTGTGAGATTCTTTTATCAGAAAAACCATCAACTTTAAGGTTTCTCATAAGTTTTTTATCAAAAAGAACCTTGTCACTAATAGCTTTTTCAGATTCTATAAGCTCTTGAATCTGATAAAGGAACCAGTGATCAATCTTACAAGTTGAAAACATCTCATCAATACTCATACCACGACGGAAACCCTCAGCAACATAAAGCATTCTATCAGCATTAGGGCGACGAATCTCATGTTTCACCTCTTCCATATCAGCATCTATCTCATCAAAACCACAAAGACCAGTCTCTAAAGAACATAAAGCTTTTTGCATAGATTCTTTAAATGTACGACCAATCCCCATAATTTCACCAACAGACTTCATACTTGTACTTAAAGTGCTTTGTGCTTCAGGGAATTTTTCAAATGTAAAACGGGGAATCTTAGTGATAACATAATCAGTTACAGGCTCAAATGATGCAGGGGTTCCTGTGATATCATTTGTAATCTCATCAAGAGTAAATCCAACAGCTAAAAGTGTTGCAACTTTTGCGATTGGGTAACCAGTAGCTTTTGAAGCAAGAGCAGAAGAGCGAGATACACGAGGGTTCATCTCGATAACGATCATACGACCAGTATTTGGACAGATGGAAAACTGAACATTAGATCCACCAGTGTCAACACCAATCTCTCTAAGAATTGCAAAAGATGCATCTCTCATTCTTTGGTACTCTTTATCTGTAAGAGTAAGAGCAGGGGCAACAGTGATAGAATCACCAGTGTGAACACCCATAGGATCGAAGTTTTCAATAGCACAGATGATTATACAGTTATCGGCTTTATCACGGATAACCTCCATCTCGTACTCTTTCCAGCCAAGCATAGATTCCATAATTTCAATTTCATTTACAGGAGATGCTGAGATTCCCTCTTCAGCTAGCTTTTTAAACTCCTCCATATTGTATGCTACACCTGAACCACCACCTGCAAGTGTAAAAGAGGCTCTACTAATAACAGGGAAACCAATCTCTTTAACTGCTTCAATAGCTTCATCAACAGAGTAAGCATTTCTACTTTTTGGTAAATCCATACCAATTTTTATCATCGCTTCATTAAAAGCTGAACGATCTTCACCTTTATGGATAGCTTCTGGAGTTGCACCTAAAAATTCTATCCCCTCTAACATCCCTTTTTCATACATACTAGTTGCAACATTAAGAGCTGTTTGTCCACCCATAGTTGGTAAAACTGCATCAACGCTCTCTTTTTTGATGATTCTAGCAATAACATCTTCTTTTATCGGTTCGATGTAAGTTCTATCAGCAAATTCTGGATCCGTCATGATAGTTGCAGGGTTAGAGTTGATGAGAACTACACGGTAACCTAACTCTTTTAAAGTTTTTACAGCTTGAGTTCCAGAGTAGTCAAATTCACAAGCTTGACCGATAACAATCGGACCAGAACCTATAAGTAAAATAGTATTTATGTCGGTGCGTTTTGGCATTTTTTACCTTTTGAATAATGTCTTAAAAATTTAGAGATTATAGCTAAAAGGCACTTAAAATTTGATGAGTTTTATCTATGAAGTTTAATACTCAAATGTATATATAAGTGAAGCTAATCCTGAGTAGATATAATCTTCATTAACAATAGGGCTGTTATTTGCGACACTTGCAATTTTATCAGCTCTTAGATTTATGAGAGTAGATAGTTTATTTGTGATTGGATATTTTATGTAAGTTTGAATTGCCAAATCTAATCCACCCTTAGGGATATATTCTTTTCTACTTCCTAATTCCTCCTCTTTAGTGACACCATAGTAATAGTTCATAAAATCGCTTGATTGATATATAGCGATGATACTAGGATAAAAAGAGAGTTTGCCTAGTTTGATGTCATAACCAATTTCTGTTTTTAGAATCCAAGAATCGTATCTATCTAAAATATCAGTCAATGCCATTATTTCAATATATAGATTGTCACTCTTTGCAGAAAAAGCTAAACCACCCTCCCAAGTTGTTTCTCTTGCGTTCATCCCATCTATATCAGAAGATTCATATCCGTAAGTTCTAGGTTGAACACTTAGAGAAAAACCCCAAGCATAATCATCTTGTTTATCACCTAAAAAATAGATTCCAGCTCTACTCCATCTTACATAAATAATCCCATTATCAAAAAAAATTACAGGTGAGGAAAGTATCAAGGTATCAACATCTTTATAAGGTTGTGTTTGAATGTATGGACCAAAACCAAGAGTAATTGTTTGCTTTTCATCTTTAGCAAAAATAGTAGAGAATATTAAAATCAGTATTAAGAGATATCTCATCTAACTTTCCTTATCATGTGAAAGTAGTTTGGATTATTTGCTTTGTAGTAGGGTTCAATAATGGCATTTTGATAACCTTGAGATTTTGTTATTGAGATAACTTTTCCAACTTTAAGACCTTTAAAAAATATATTATCTAGTCCAGATGTGATAACTTCATCACCCTCTTTTATATCAAACCAAGTGGGGATAAATTTAACTAATAGGTATTGTGAGTTATTACCATGTGTAATCCCTGGAGCATTCTCTTTTCCAACATATACAGCATAAGAACTTTTTATATCTTTATTTAACAAAGCTAAAGCTCTTTCATTCTCAGAGATAACAATTCCTGCTACTAACTCCTTGTATGTTAAACCATAGATTTTTGAACTATTAAAATCAGACACCTCTAACCATATCCTATTTAAATCACCCATCTCTTTATAAGAGATTGCTCTAACCAACTCTACTTTTGGATCTGTTTTAAACTTTGATTTATTCTCTTGAAATAGGTCATTGACTTCCGATGCTAGTTGTTGCATCACTAAATGGTTGTTTTCATATTTTTGTAGTTGTTCGTTGAGTAGTGTTATTCGTTGGGCTTGAAAGGTATGCTCGTTAAGCTTTTTTTGTATAAATTCAACCGAGTTGTGGTAGCTTAATTTAACATAATTAAGTGTAGATAAAAAAGGTGTTTTTATTATACTAGAGTAGTAAAATGTACCCAAAAATAGCATAAAAAAAATGAATAAAAAGCTTAGTAGCCCTTTATTCATTGTCGAAAAGTTCTTGTAGTAGGTCTATCTCTTCTAGTGCTCTACCTGTTCCCCTAGCAACAGCAAGTAGTGGTTCATCAGCAACGAATACTGGAATTTTAACTATATCTGAGAGATATTTATCAAGTTGGCGAATTAAAGCACCACCACCAGTTAAGATGATTCCATGATTTACAATATCACCAGCTAAATCTGGTGGAACTTGTTCGAGTACATCACGAAGTGCTTCACCAACCTCTTTAAGTGGTTCTCTCATCGCTTCTCTAGCATCTTCACTTGTAAGATCGATTGAGCTAAGTAATCCCTCTACCTGATCTCTACCAGTAATAGTCATTCTTAACTCCTCATCAAGAACAACTGCTGTACCAATGTTGATTTTAATCTCTTCTGCTACTCTTTCACCAATAAGCAAGTTATACTTTTTTCTTACATAGTTTGTGATAGATTGATCAATCTTATCACCAGCAGTACGGATAGATTTTGATATAACAAGTCCACCAAGAGATACAACACCAATCTCAGTAGTACCACCACCAATATCAACAACAAGATTACCATGAGGTTCTCGTATCTCTATACCAGCACCAATTGCGGCTGCCATAGGCTCTTCAATGAGAAAAACTTCTCTAGCTCCTGCACTCAGAGCAGATTCACGAACAGCTTTTCGCTCAACTTGAGTGAGTCCATAAGGAACACAAATAATGATTCTAGGACTAATCAAAGAGCTTCTTCCATGAGCTTTTTCAATGAATTTTCTAATCATCTTTTCAGTCATATCAAAGTCTGCGATAACACCATCTCTCATTGGACGGATAGCTTTAATATTGCCCGGTGTTTTACCAACCATCTCTTTTGCTTCTTTACCAACTGCTAGGACTGTTTGATGACCAAACTTTCCTGTTTTTACTGCTACAACAGATGGCTCATTAATAATAATCCCTTTACCTTTAGCAATTACAATCGTGTTTGCAGTTCCTAAATCTATCGAGAGATCATTTGAGAATAGTCCTATAATTTTATTAAATAACATACTGTGCTACCTTATGCTGTTTTATTTTTAGATTTTTTAATATACATAGGAGTATCACTATCTTCAATAACTGCTTTTGTTATTAAAACTTCATACCCTTCATATTCTGGAAGTTCATACATAATATCTAACATATTTTCTTCTAGTATTGCACGAAGTCCACGAGCACCAGTTTTTCTTTTAATAGATTTTGCAGCGATTGCTTTTAATGCATCCTCTTCAAAATTTAGTTCAACTTCATCAATAGCAAAAAGTTTTTTGTATTGTTTGATAAGTGAATTTTTAGGTTCAGTTAAGATACGAACCATATCTTTTTCTGTAATCTCACTCAATGAAGCGATAATAGGTAGTCTTCCTATAAGTTCAGGTACGATTCCGTATTTAACTAAATCATCAGGTTCAGCCATATCATAAGTTGGTTTTTGCTCATCTTTACTTTTTTTATCATGGCCAAAACCTAAAACATTTTCACCCTGTTTTCTTTTTAAAATATCATCTAAACCATCAAAAGCACCACCACAAATAAATAAAATATTTTTAGTGTTTATAGTTGTAAACTCTTGATTTGGGTGTTTTCTACCACCTTTTGGTGGGATGTTAACCTCGGCACCCTCTATGATTTTTAATAAAGCTTGTTGAACACCCTCACCAGAAACATCTCTCGTGATAGAACGGTTCTCACTCATACGAGCGATTTTATCCATCTCATCAATAAATACGATACCTTGTTCAGCTCTTTGGATATCCCCATCAGCAGCTTGGAGAAGTTTTGTTAAAATATTTTCAACATCTTCACCAACATAACCAGCTTCTGTAAGACTTGTTGCATCTGTTATGGCGATTGGAACATTTAAAACTCTAGCAATTGTTTGAGCCATAAGAGTTTTACCACTACCAGTTGGACCGATTAGTAAAACATTTGATTTTTCTATCTCTGTTTCATCAGATGTATCTTGATTTTTAAAGATTCTTTTATAGTGGTTGTAAACAGCAACACTTAAAAGTTTTCTAGCTCTCTCTTGACCAATTATATAATCACCTAGAAAGCTATCTAACTCTTTTGGTGTCATCAGTTTTGTTACAGCATCAACTAACTCTTTGTTTTGTGTTGTATCTGTTTCTTGTTCATCACCAAACATAATTTTATGAGCAGAAACTACACAGTTTTTACAAATATAAACACCATTTCCAGCAATGATTGGATTTTCTTCACTCTCAGTTGCATCACAAAAACTACAATGTCTATCTATCATATATTTTTCCTCTCAAAAGGGATTCCTCTTTTTGTTTTTATTATGAAATCACATAGATTCTTTACGAAATGGCTATCACTCTTTTCTAAAAGTTCATTAGCTGTATCTTTTAATGGTTTGCCAGATTCAAATAAGTCTCTATATGCAGATTTTAGTTTATCAATATCTGATCTTTCTAGTTTTCTTCTAAGACCATTAAGGTTTAAACCTCTAAGAGTAGCACGGTTTCCCTCTGCCATACAAAATGGTGGTACATCTTGTGTAAGTGCTGAAGCTCCACCAATCATCGCATAATCACCAATTTTTACAAACTGATGAACTGGTGTCATACCACCAATGACAGCATGGTCACCAACCTCTACATGACCAGCCAAAGTAGCTGCATTAGCTAAGATACAATGGTTACCAACGATAACATCATGACCTAAATGAACATAACCCATAAAAAGGTTGTTGTTACCAACAATAGTCTTGCTACCTCCACCCTGTGTGCCAGGATTAAAAAGTGTAAACTCTCTAATAGTGTTGTTATCACCAATAATTAGTTCTACATCTTCACCATTAAATTTTAAATCTTGTGGAATTGAGCCAAGAACAGAGTGTGAAAATATTTTGTTATTTTTACCAATAGTTGTTTTTCCATAGATACAGCTATTTTGGGCTATTGTTGTTCCATCACCGATAGTTGTTTGCGCTGAGATAAAACAAAATGGTCCAATCTCAACATTTTCACCAATTACTGCACCATCTTCAATGATTGCAAATTCAGATATTTTATTCAAAATTCAATCTTTACTTATCAACAATCATAGCTTTTAATTCAGCTTGAGATACTAGTTTATCATCAACAAAAGCTTCACCTTTAAGCATCCAAACAGAACCTTTTTGTTTAATAACACTGATACGGTACTCTAATCTATCACCCGGTTTAACAGGAGCACGGAATTTTGCTTTGTCAATACTCATAAAATAAACAACTTTATTTGCTGCTTCCTCTTTAGACATATCCATACTTTTAAATGCTAAAATTCCACCAGCTTGTGCCATCCCTTCTAAAATCATAACACCAGGGTAGATTGGGTGACCTGGGAAGTGACCTTGAAATACATTATCACCAATTGTTACATTTTTAAAACCAACTAAAGTTTCATTTGCAACAATATCAGTAACACGGTCTAAAAGTAAAAAAGGGTAACGGTGAGGGATAATCTCTTGTATCTCAATAACATCCATAGTCATAAGTAAAAGCCTTGTAAAATAATTTTGGGCATTTTATCTAAAAAATGATTATATAATGATTAGTTTTTCCTTGGTGTCTTCGTAACTCTTTGCATTTAGCTCTATCGTTAGTTTAGAATCAGGAATCTCCTTAACTACTATAATTGTTGATAAATCATAAAAGTTTGATCTTATAGAATCTCTTAATTTTAATTCTTGATTAAAAGATAAAGGCTTGAAAATAAGTTCTTCTATGGTTTTATACTCTCTTCTACACCTTAGATTGAACTCATCAAGTGTTATGAACTTTATCTCCTCACGATTAAAATAGTGGATATTTTGGTGAGTAAATTCGATTCTTCCTTGAGCTTTTTTTCTAGGGAGTGTGGAGTATGAAAGAGCATAAGCAGGGATAATCTCTTTTTTACCTTTTATGAGTTTAAAGTTAAACTGACGATAGTTTAAAAACTTTTCTTTTATGATTCTATATTTTATATTTTTATCTTCAAGTTCCATACGATATTTGTACATCTCTAAACGCTCTTCAATAGATGCAGGGAGGATTTGATTTGAAATAGGGGAGAACATCTCATCCATTAAACGGCTTTGTTGATCTCTTTGCATTGATAAACCAAATAAACATCCACAATAATCTTGACGATAAAGTTGCTCCTCTTTTGTAACTCTACTTTGATCTTGTGTTCCACCATTTGAGCGATAATCAACTGCGATAAACTCTACACCATGTTTTTTATGAAAAATATCACCACTAATTTTAAGTTGTTCTTGTGATTTGAGAGGGCTAACGAGTAGGGTGGTTGTAAACTTGTCTTCACCTAACTCTAGGGCTTTGTTTGCAGATACCTCAAATCTTTTGTCAAAACAAACTGCACACCTTTGCCCTTTCTCAGGCTCTTTTTCTAAGCCCTTAACAGCCTCCATCCAGTTCTCGAAATCATACTCACCCTCTAGCAGATCGATTCCTAATTTTTTGCATGAGCGTTCTACATCAAGAAAACGGAGTTGGTATTCTGAATATGGATGGATATTTGGGTCATAGAAAAAACCTGTAAGTTTTTCATCAGGATAATCAATTTGGAGTTTTTCTAAAAAAAAGTGAGAATCTACACTGCAACATATATGTACTAACATTTTTCATACCTGTATTTAATTTATTTATTTTATGTTCTTGTATTTTATCATTAATTCTATTTTATTTACTTGTTCTTATAGTCCAAATAGGTAAACATACCTAAGTA
>JAYEKJ010000152.1:0-1714 GCA_034660975.1 Campylobacterota bacterium | reverse complement strand
TATAATGCTTATTTAATATAAGCATTATTATATCACTATTTCATGCAATAGCCCAAACACCACGCTCAACATTATTAAAATGCTTCTGTAATGTTTGTCTGATTTTTGCTTTATAGTTTTTATTATTGGCTATCAAGTTAAATGCAACTTTTTCCACTTCACTATATATATCTGATAGCTTTGCTTCTTTCAATCTCATCATAACTACTCTTATAACCGATCTCCATGTCATAGCAACTTTCTTTTGAATACTTTTTGCAGTTTCAAAACCAATTGCATACAATGAAGATGCTTTCTTTTTCCATATCAAAAGATATTCATGAGTTATAGGCACAAAACTACCGCCATAGCTACGACCATTGCTCATACAATTATGCTGCATTTTAATAGCAACACTAATTAACTCACTTTTTGGCATTAGCATTTGATAGTCTGCTTGAAAAGACCAAAATTGACCTCTTTTACGCATATCTCCTATTAATGTTGCATATAGTCCACCATTACGAGTAGCTTCCCTTTGATTCATCAACATTACCTGTGATTTTTCAAGAAACTCATCTTTTGAGATATTAGGATTAGATAAATCATTAGATAACATTTCTGTTCCCCACTCTTTACCGCTATACTCTATCATCTCTGCATAAGGTGGATGAGTAAATACCATTTCAGCTGGTCGTGGCAATTCAGTAAGAATACTATTTTTACTAAAATCATCACCTCTCATCAGGTCAAGTCCAACATATTGATTTCCCAATCTTGCTGAAACATCTCTTGATGTACCACTTCCTTCGTTAGCATCTACAAACAACATATCTTTAAGATTTGTTTTTGTATTTTCTGCACCAAATAAAGGGATGGCTATCCCTATAGTAGGGTATTTACTCAAGAAAACAACTAAGCAGGGTAATTCAGGTTTTAGAGATAGAATTAGAGTTGTAAAAAAGTTTATAGATATATTTGGTAAAGATAGAATCGAAGTATTAACAGCAGATAGAGAGTTTGTAGGGGAGGTTTGGTTTAAATGGTTAAAAAAACGAGACATACCTTTTGCTATAAGGGTTATGAATAATAAAAAAGTTAAAGTGGGTAGAGGGGATATTAGAGTTGATACCCTTTTTAGAAATCTTAAAAAAGGTGAATTTACATTTTATAGAACTAAAAAAACAATATATGGATATGAAGGTTTATCACTTATTGCATTAAAAATGAAAGATGAATATTTAATAATTGCTACCAATATTAAGCAAGAGATGGCACTTGGTTTTTATAAAAGAAGATGGGAAATAGAAATGTTATTTTCAGCTTTAAAAAAAAAGAGGTTTTAACCTAGAAGAGACTCATATGTCTGCTAATCATAAGATAGATACTTTGATAGCTATACTTAGTTTGTCATTTGTTTGGAGCCATACTATTGGTGAATGGTTAAATGATAAAAAGCCTATCAAAACTCTAAAACATGGAAGATATGCTAAAAGTATTTTTCTTTATGGTCTTGAATATTTAGCTGAAATATTACTAAATTATGAACATAAAAAAAAGGAATTATTATTTGTTTTTGGCATCTTTGAATTTAGTGAATTTAAAAAATGAGAGAGCGTAAAAAATTCTGTGTCAGTTACCAAAAGTAACACCTAGTTACAACTCCAAATACTCATCTAGTCTACCCTCGAAAAAGATAGCTAACTGGGAAATAGTTTGACTCCAATTATGCACT
>JAYEKJ010000151.1:0-1721 GCA_034660975.1 Campylobacterota bacterium | reverse complement strand
GGGTAAGGCTCTTAAATCACTTCTAGAATTAACTACTCCTGATGTTTGTGTAATTCCAACATAACCAAGCTTTTTTAGCAAATTAGCCATCTCTTGATTATACTCTCCAAATGGATAAGAAAAAAGTTTAGGATTTTTATTTGTAGAGATTCCTAACTTCTCTTGTAATCTTTTTTGAGCATTTTCTACCTCATTGATAAAGCGTTTTTTCCAACTCTCTTTAGTCTCTGATTTTTCTGGAAGTAGATACTGATGTGTTAAAGAGTGGTTTGCAAACTCTGCACCATTTAAACCCATCTCTTGCATCTGTTCCCAACTCATATAATTTTTTGATTTTGAATCAATAGCTCTCGTACTTACAAAAACTGTAAATGGGAAGTTTTTTGCTTTAAGTCTTGGATAGGCGTTGGTATATGTAGTGATATAAGCATCATCTATTGTAAGAGCTACTGTTTTGTGTGGAATCTTTTTGTTTTGTAAAATGTAATTAACTATTTTTGATAGGTGCCAAACTTTGAAATTATTATCTTTTATATAGTTTAAATGTTGTTCAAACTGCTCTAAATGGATATTTGTTGAGGGGTATCTATCATCACCAAAACGGTGGTACATAAAAACAACAGCACTACTTAAATTATCATCTAGTTCATACTCTTGAATCTCACTATATAGAACTGATTTAATTATCAAAATATAGATAAACAGTTTTAATAATATTCGCATATTTTAATTCCTATAATTAGAATTTTATCAATTGTAACATTTTAATTAAATATTAGTAGTAAATATTTTTCATAGTCTAAAAGTGTTACAATTAGTATAGATAGCTATTAAACCCGAATTATGCAATAGGAATTTATACCCCAAGGGCACCTCGTAAAATTTACCTATGCTTGTAATCAAGGGATATTTAGTAAAAATTTTTAAGCCACCTTGTTGGTGGTGTAAATTTTTAATGAATGTGCCTTGATTGCAATGATAGATTAAATTTTTAATTCTCTATTGCATAATTCGGGTTAAAGGGGTTTTTATGGATTTTCCAAAGGTAAGTGATATTGCATCAAAGGATGTTCTTTATATAAAAGATTCTCAAACAATTGCAGATGCAGTTGATATGATGTATAAAAATAATCATAGAGATATTGTTATATTAATAGAGGGTAGGGAGGATTTCGGTCTTTTAAAAGTGAGTGATATCATAAGGTTAAAACTACAAAAGATTAAATTTTCTCAGCTGATTAAATCTATAAAATATGATCTTATCCCATCTATAAATGAGGATGAATCTGTTATAGAGTGTTTAAAAGAGATAGACCATGCAAACAACTGTTTATGTGTTGTAGATAAAAATAATAAACTTACAGGTTTTATCTCTTATCATAATATAGTCTCTAGTATTGATCCTCAGATGATGCTTGAAAAAAGACCAATTAGCGAAATCTTACTTACTTCTCACATCAAACAAGCTTATATTGTAACCCCTGCATCTGAGGTTGCAAGGATGATGGATAGTGTACTTTATGATTGTGTGATTGTAGATAAAGATGTGAAACCTGTTGGGATAGTAACAACTAAAGATATTATGCATATGTTAGGAAATGATGATGATTTAGATAAACCAATCTCTGAGTATATGTCCTCTCCCCTAGAAACGGTGAGGTATGACACCTCAATAAAAGATGCCCTGAATTTTATACAAAAGAAACATTTTAAAAGATTAA
>JAYEKJ010000150.1:0-8785 GCA_034660975.1 Campylobacterota bacterium | reverse complement strand
CGCCTTGTATCTTATAGCTTCTCTTTTCATTAAATATGTCATTTATTATGGTCAGGCACTTAGGTACTACTTATGGGTGTATTTACTTAGCATTTTATTAATATCTATTCAAATTTTCAAAAAAATAATTATAAAAATCAAGCTTACTTATGAAAAAGTTAAACCTCTATCTCTACTTTCTCTCCATCTGGACTAAATGCCCTCTCTAGGGCATCTTCAAGCTTTTCATAAATCGATTCTAATGTGTCAGTATCATTTGCTTGTGTTAATCCAAAGATTAGCTCCACATCTTGGAGTTCATCTATTTTAGATAAAAGTTTTTGAGCAAGAATCATAGAGCCACTAAGTGAAGTATCAGAAGCTAAAATAATATACTGTGCCTCTGCTGTTTTTCCAAAGTAATCATTTGTTCTTGTTGTATCAACTATTATTTTTCCAATCTGTTGTAGCTGGGTATTTTCTTGATTGTGTTTTATTATTTTAAAACTAAGTACAGATAGATTTGTTTTATACCTTTGTGACCTTGCCAATTCATGTTGAAAAATCTCCTCAATAAATGGTTTATTATAAGCACCTGTATCTATATCTTTTTCTATGATATTTACTAAAGATTTTACATATTTATCGGTGTTTGATTCTTTGGCATTAAAAATAAGTATATCTTTCTCGTAAGCTTTTTTATTTATATTTATATGCAACATTAGTAAAACTGTATAGATAAGTGTACTAAGTAAAACATTACCAATCACAATAGCTATAAACATATCTTTGTATATAAATGAATCTGGGAGAGAATGGCTCATAATTATTGCCAATGCACCTTTACTTCCAGCAAGAGTTAATGTTTGTAACCACCTTGTAGGAAGTTTGAATATTTTAACCATACTAAAAATGGCGCTATATCTTATAATTGTTGTTATTGCAAAAATAGTTAGTACCTCTTTATAATAAAGTGATAAGCTTTCAAAATCAATAATATTTGCAATAATAATAAAAACAATTGCATTTGCAAAAATCCCAATAAATACTGCTTCTTTTTTATACTCCCTAAACTCCCTTTTAGTGATTGCTGGAATTTTTTTTATCAGTTCTAACATAGAGTTTTGATCAATCTTTAAATCTTTTGGGATTTGCTTATGTGAACTCTCATTTTGCACAAGTAATTTAAAACTAATAACAGAAGTAACGATAGATAATATACCAGATATATGAAAATGCTCAGCGAGTAAAAATGAGATAATTACAACAAGATATATAATAATAAACTGATCAAGTGGATCTTTTAATATTTTCATAAAAAGATAACCAACTATTGAAACAACTATACCAATAATTAAAGATAATAGAACAACTTTAAATAGAGTAATATTTATAGATAAAACAGTTACTTCACCACCTGTTATTAATGGAAGTGCAATAAAATAAAATATGATTAAAGCTGTCACATCATTAAAAAGGGATTCAGATTCTGCATATATTTTTAGCCGTTCAGGAAGTTTAAACTTTGACATAACAGAAGCGACTGTAATTGCATCAGTTGCCATCAACATACTAAAGAGTGCTATAAGCATACCCGTAGTAAATTGTATATCTACTAATATATATGGTGTTATAAGCGTTGCAATGCTAATAGATAGAATAACAGCTATAAAAGCCAAATAAAATATCTCTTTTGCATGTTCTTTTAACTCTTTTAGAGATATATTTAAAATATCAGGAAGTAAAATCATCGGTAACATAAGATATAGTATCTCATCAAACTCTTCATGACTAATAAGAAATAGATTTGGAAATAAAAAAGATATGCTAAAAGCAAAAATGATTATAGAGAGTGTTTTTGGAAATTTGATTGACTGCTCAATAACTCTAGAGAGTAAAATAATAACTAATAAAACAATAACTAGCAGTAACATTTATAATCCTTTAGAATAAGCTCTTATTTTAAAGAGCTTATAGCTTGTGAGGCTATATCTATAAAGCCATCAGCACCTGGTACAAATGGTATCAGTGAAGTACCAATTCCACCCCAAATAACTAGTAGTGCCATTATAACAATAAGTACAGTACTTAGATCAATAGGGAGCTTTTTTTGTGGTGTTTGTGAAGGGTAGAAATACATCACAGCTATGAGTTTAAAGTAGTAGTAAACTGATATAAATGCAGTTAGTATCCCAAGCCCTGCTAGTAAAATTTGACCAGATTCTATGGCACTTGTAAAGATATAGAATTTACCTAAAAAGCCTATTGTTGATGGAAATCCTGCAAGTGAGAGCATAAATATACTCATCATTAAAGCCATGTATGGTCGTCTTTGAGCAAAACCTTTGAAATCATCATAACTCATCTGTTTCCTACTTTGTGAAGCGATAAAACTAAGAATACCAAAAGAGCCAACAGCACTTAAAAAGTATGCAAGAAGGTAAAACATTATAGCAGGAGCTGCAAGCTCTGAGCCTAAACCGATAGAAGATATAGCAATAAGCAGATAACCACTATGAACAATAGATGAACCAGCAAGCATCCTTTTAACAAGTGTTTGACTTATCGCTAACCATGAACCACCAAGAAGTGTTAGTATAGTTATCACTTGAAGAATCTCTATCCAAAAAGAATTAATTGGTGCGAAGTTTACTAGGTATAGACGCAAAGCAATGGCAAAAACAGCTATCTTAAAAGTTGAAGCCATAAACATAGTGATAGGGTAGGGTGCACCGTGATATACATCAACTACCCATGAGTGAAAAGGTACAGCACCGATTTTAAACATAATGGTAATCATTATAAAACTACTTCCAATGATAAGAAGAGACATATCTTGAAATTGTGTATTTGCAGTGTATATGGCTATCTCAGTTAGAGAGGTTGAACCAACAGCTCCATAGATAAGTGCAGTCCCCAACATAAAAAATGCACCAGTCATTGAGCCTAAAATCATATACTTCATCATAGCTTCTGAACTTACTTTTTTACTTTTGTGATAACCAACTAGAGTATAAATACTTAGTGAAGCTATCTCTAAAGCTATAAATGCAGTTACAAGTTCATGTGCATGTGAAAGCATCATCATCCCAAAAACACTAAATAAAATCAGAGCAAAATACTCCCCATTAAAGTAGCTACGACTCTTAAAGTAGTCGTTGTTAATAAGCAGAGTTAAAATTGCACCGGCTGTAAACATAAGGTCAAAAATTGTTGCAAAATCATCTAAGATAAAACTATCTCCGAAAATATTTTCAAAAAGAAAAATATTAGTGTGATTCCCAAATGTAAAATATTGTATAACAAAAGATACAGCTAAGAAAAATACAGCAACAAGGTTTAATCCCTCAAGGTTAAACTTTTTAGAGTGGCTTAGTAGCATTAAAACTAATGCACCAATCACAACCACTGCCATAGGAAGTGCGAGTATAAGTTGTTCAATCATTTTAATCCTCCAATCCCAATCAATACCTCTTGTAAAGTGGTGTTTAATCCAGTTTCAAAAATAGGGATAAATAGCGATGGGATAATCCCAGTAGCGAGTAAAAACACAACAAGTGGAAGTAGTATCACTATCTCCCTAAAAGTCAAATCAGGATATTCGCATGAGTTGTTAGATGAACCAAAAAGAGTTCTTTGGAGCATCCAAAATATATATAACATCGCCGATAACATAGTTGTAGCCGTCAGTACCCCTATCCAAAAGTTCTCTTTAAAAGCACCAACGATGATAAGTAGCTCTGCAACAAAACCACCAGTTCCAGGTAGTCCTGCTATACTAAGAGCGAAAAAAGCAAAGAAAAAAGTAAACTTTGGAGCTTTGGTAGCTATCCCACCAAGTGAGCTTATATTTAGTGTTTTAAACCGTTTATATGTTAAACCTATCATTAAAAAAATACCTGCAGATGCGATAGCATGAGTTGCTATAAAGTAAAGACTACCACTCCAAGCATACTCATTTGTTAAAAATATACCAAGTGCGATAAGTGAGAGGTGAGAACCTGAGGAGTAAGCAAACATCTTACGAAGATTATCCTCTGTAATCGCACGAACAGCATAATAGACAAGCCCAATCAAAGCGAGTGTGATTATGGTAGGTGCGTAGTATGTAAGGGTATTCTCAAACAAGCCATAACCAAATCTCCAGATACCATAAACACCAAGTTTTGCCATAATCGCTGACATAATCACAACTGCTGGAGTTGGAGCAGAACCATAAGCTGGAGCCATCCATGTGTGAAAACCAAGGAGTGGAATCTTAATCGCAAAAGCGAGTAAGAATCCAGCACTTAGCCAGATAGATAGCTTTGCATCTAATGTTAATGTGGCTAAATCATTTAAAGCAAAACTCCATATACCAACAGTATCAAAGTAGATAAACCCAAGGTAAAGGATTGAAAATAGCATACTCATTGAGCCAAGAATCGTCATAAGTACTATTTTCATAGAGTTGTACTGATGCATACCGTTTCCATATTTACCAATCATAACAAAGATTGGAAGAAGCATAGTCTCCCAAAATAGATAAAATAGAATCAAGTCAAGAGATAAAACTGCTCCCGTAATACCGGTTTGAAGAAGCATCATATTGTACCAGTAACCTTTTCTATTTTCATGATACATATAGATATAAAGAGGTGGCATCAAAAGGGCGATGAGTAAAAGTATCACTAATGATAGATAATCAACCCCTACATAGTAGCTAATACCTGCATTTTGAATCCATGGTAGATTTTGAGTAAACTGCATCCCATCTTGAGGATTGAAGTTGTATGTAACTATAAGAGTAAGTAGAAGTGTCGCAAGTGAAGAGAAAAATGCTCCAGCTTTTAAAATTGCCAACGGTGCTTTAAATACCCCAAGGAGTATCGCCATAAAAAGTGGTAAAAGTATTATGTTAGTAAGAATATGTTCCATTATAATATAACTCCTAATTTAAAAAGCATATAGCACGACATAGCTGAGACACCAACTAGTATATAGAGTGCATAGTATCGAACCTTTCCATTTTGTAATCTTGAAAAGAGTATCGCTAAATTTTTATAAAGCGATACACTCAGATTAATAAAACCATCAAAGATTTTTGGGTCTATCACTTTTGCTATAAGATTACTCAGCATAAGTAGAGGTTTAACAATAATATATTCATATATCTCATCAATATAAAATTTATTAACTGCTATTGTTTTAAACATAGTATTTACCTCCACCTCTTTAGCCTCTGAAGCAAACATTTTGTATGCTAACCCCATACCCATTAATCCTAGAATCACATTTAAGCCACCAAGCATATACTCAGTGGAGTGTGAGATATGAAGCGTAGTATCAGGTAGGGCTAAAAAGTTGTTAAACCAAGATGAACCACCATAAGCCTCATTCACCCCTAAAAATCCTGCTGTTGCACTTCCAAATGCTAAGAAGATAAGAGGTGTAGTCATAGAGGATGGAACACTACGGAGTGTATGAGCTTGTTTTGCTGGTGCATGAAATACACAAAAGAGTAATCTAAACATATAAAAAGCAGTTAGCATCGCTGTGAGTGAGCCAACTCCCCATATAAAATAATGCTCCGAAGCAAAGGCAGTGACAAGAATCGCATCTTTAGAGAAGAAACCTGCAAATGGTGGGATTCCACTAATTGCTAAAGTTGCGATAAACATAGTGATATAGACTAGTTTTAAATCCTTTTTAAGCCCACCCATCTTAAAGATATTTTGCTCATGATGCAAAGCGATTATAACCGCTCCAGCTCCCATAAACAAAAGTGCCTTAAAAAAAGCGTGTGTAAATACATGAAAGATACCACTACTATAAGCTCCTAGCCCAACTGCTATAAACATATAACCGAGTTGGCTCATAGTGGAGTATGCAAGAATCTTTTTTATGTCACTTTGGTATGAAGCGATAATAGCTGCAAAAAGTGCAGATGCTGCCCCAATGGTGGCGATAAACAGACCAATATCTGGAATCTCGACATATAAAAAGCTATATCTTGCAACCATATAAACACCAGCTGTAACCATAGTAGCAGCATGAATCAAGGCTGAGACGGGAGTTGGTCCAGCCATCGCATCTGGCAGCCAAACATAGAGTGGAATCTGAGCAGATTTACCCATAGCACCAACAAAGAGTAGTGTTCCGATGAGGGCTAACATCTCAGGCTCAACCATAGAGATATTTTCTTTTATAGAATCAAAAGTAAACCCTGTTCCCTCTAAAGAGATAAACAGAAGTGATATAGCGATAATAAAACCAAAATCACCAACACGGTTTAGTATAAAAGCTTTATTTGCTGCTTTGATATTTGAAGAATCTTGATGGTAAAAACCGATAAGAAGATACGAAGATAAACCAACTAACTCCCAACCGATAAACATCATGATAGGGTTGTCAGCTAAAACAAGAAGTAGCATACTCCCCATAAAGAGGTTGAAATAGCTAAAGAATCTCCCATAAGAGGAATCATCTCTCATATATCCAGCTGCATAGATATGGATAAGTGTCCCTATCACTGTGATAAAAGATATCATCACAACACTCAATCTATCTGCCATAAATGCAACAGAGATATTAAAATCTCCCACACTTATCCACTCAAAAAGTGTGTGGTGGATGGTATCTGCACCACCTAGAATCTCAAACAATGCTATTAGAGATAAAACAGCACTAATAGCAGGTGTACTAACCCCAACTATTGTGTAGAATCTATATCGTTTTAGCTCTGTGTTGTTAAGGTAAACTATCGCCATCAATAGAGCTGATAAAAATGGTAATACTACAATTAAACTAATCATTATGTGAAACCTCTTTGAGATGGTTAAAATCATCACTATCAATAGTTCTATTTTCTCTATATATATGAACTATCATAGCTAAAAATAGAGCTGCTTCAGCGGCAATAACAGCAATTATAAGAAGTGCTATTACAGAACCACTAGGATCTCCTAAAACTTTTGAAAAAGTTGCCAGAAGAAGATTTATAGAGCTTAACATCAACTCAATCGACATATAAAGTACAAAAAGATTTCTTCTGCTGATAAGTCCAACAAGACCTATACTAAAAAGTAGTGAAGCTAAAAGAAAAAACATATCTGGTGTCATGATTGCCCCTTATGTTTTGTAGTATTATTTTTTCTTGCGATTACAATTGAACCAACCATCGCAGTTAGAAGTAAAATAGATACAATCTCAAATGGTAAAACCCACTCACTAAAGAGTAGTTTTCCAACCACCTTAGAGCTTACACTTTCCATAGTGCTGAAATTTTCATAAGTTGAGGTGATAGTTTTATAAAGTAGGGTAGTAAATGGTAAAACCAGTATTGAGGAAAATATTATCCATTTGTACTTATTTGGTTCATCTGGTAGATTCTCCTCTTTAGCATTTACAGTTAAGATGGTCAACATACTTAAAACCACTACTGCTCCAACTGAAACCATGATTTGAGCTATGGCTAAGAATCTACTATCAAGGAGTGCAAACATACCAGCAAGTCCAATCATCGTCACTAAAAATCCAAAAGCAGAAAATATGGTTTGCTTATTTGTAATCATCGCTATACTTCCACCAAGCATAAACAGGGCTAATATTGTAAATATACTAATCTCTAACATAGATGCACTCCATTACAACAATCTTTTCAAAGATTTTAAATTATTATTTATACTAGTTGATAAAACTTCAATATCCATTAAAATTTCATCCGTAGGTGGATAATTAATCTCTTCGTATTCGATGGCTTTGTAACGATTTATCGATAAATCATAATCATTTTCAATTATCTCACTTACCTTAACAAAAAAATGTTTTTTACTCTCTTTGTAATCTTCACTATCTTTTTGGGTAAATTGTGTAAGTATATCTGGGATATCATTTTGCTCAATTTTATTTCTCTTATCATCTAAGCTATACCCATCAGCTTGCATATCATAAAACCAAACTTTCCTAGTTGCACCACCTTTTACAAAAAGTAAAATAGCTGTTGATACTCCAGCATAAGGTTTAAACACCCCACTTGGCATAGATATAACGGCTTGAAGCTCATTGTTCTCTAAAAGGTTTTTTCTTAAACTCTTGTGAGCCTTGGAACTTCCAAACAAAACACCATCGGGGATAATCACTCCACATCTTCCACCTATATCTAAAACCCTTGTAATTAAATCAACAAAAAGAAGTTCCGTTTTCGTTGAACTGATACTAAAATCTTCACTTTTATCTTCTTTATCAATGCTCCCTTTAAAAGGTGGATTTGCTAAAACAACTTGATACTTATCTTTTTCAGTATATCGTTTAGAGAGTGTATCGGTCTGTTTAATATGAGGATTCTCTATATCGTGAAGCATCATATTCATCATAGAGATTCTTATCATACTTATATCACTATCGTTACCAAAAAACGAATCGTTTGAGAGTTTATCCCATAAAGAACTATCTGTTAAATTTGCCCCTAATCTTCCATTTTCTTCTGTATAGGGCTGAAGCATGTGAGTATAAGCACTTACTAAAAACCCTGCTGTTCCTAAACTCGGGTCAAAAACTCGCTCCCCTATTTGAGGATTAACAAGCTGAGTAATCATTTTGATAATATGTCTAGGTGTTCTAAACTGTCCATTTTTACCACTTGAACTTATTTCAGATAAAAGATACTCATACATATCTCCTAAGCTATCCATAAAACCTTTATCATCAGATTCTAAGATATTAAAAACCTCTTCAAGTGCTTCAACCGTCTCACTTAATAATGAGGGTTTTGTAATGATAAATGCTAAATCTTTAAGTGATTTATTAAACTCACTCCCCTCGTTGT
>JAYEKJ010000149.1:0-8817 GCA_034660975.1 Campylobacterota bacterium | reverse complement strand
AACCATGAAATTCAACCAAGGAACAAGCTGGCCAGTCCAAGCAGGACACGGTTGTATGGCATGTACTGAGATGGGATTTGTGGATAAGTTTGCTAATGAGAGGGTTTATGAGGATTAAGTTATAATAACACATATGCGATATAAAGGGGGGACTAAAATGCACAATATAGCACTAAAAGTAAATAATAATGCCTATGAACATCTTATATATTTTTTATCTAATTTGAAAGATGATGTTGAGGTGATAAAAGATGAAATAGTAAGTCAAAGTACAGAAGATGATGAGTTAACGCAAGAGTTACTCTCAAGAATGGATGATTTAAAAAATGGCAAGGCTAAAATATTAACAAGAGATGAGATATTTGATGCCATATAAGGAGGGTTTTCACTCTAAAATAAAGTCAGATTTGAAAAAAATCGATAAAAGTGTTATTGAAAATATCAAATCTGTACATTTAAATAATATTTTAGAAAACCCTTTAGAATATGATAAATTGAAAGGAAAATTATCTGATTTTTATTCTTATCATTTTAGAGAGAACAGGGTGGATTATCGAATAGCTTATAAAATTTTGGATGACAATAGAGTTGTTTTTTATTGCATGATAGCTAAAAGAGAAAATTTTTATAAAAACATTCAAACAAGGTTATAAAATGTTAAAAAAATATCAAAAAACACTCAACTCTTACATTAAATTAGTGAAATATAGAAGAATACTTTAATGAAAAAATATATATTAGGAGTTGAAGATGAGTACCCAAAAAACTAAAAAAATAGTAATTGACCCCATAACAAGAATCGAGGGTCATTTAAGAGCTGAGGTTGAGGTTGATGAGGATGGTGTAGTTACTGATGCTTTTGTTAGTGGACAGCTGTTTCGTGGAATCGAGGTTATTTTAAAGAATCGTGACCCAAGAGATGCTGGGCTTTTAGCTGGTAGAATCTGTGGTGTTTGTACAAACTCCCATTTTCGGGCTGCTGTTACTTCTGTTGAGGATGCTTACTCGCTTGAACTTCCTAAAAATGCTGAGATTATTCGTGATTTGATGGCTATGGCTTTGTTTATTCAAGATCATGTTGTTCATTTTTATCATCTTCATGCTTTGGATTTTGTGGATGTTGTCTCAGCTTTAAGTGCTGATCCAAAATTAACTTCTAAAGAGGCTCATAAATATCATGAGCGACCTTTTAGAAACTCCCATACTCACTATGAAGCAACTCTTGAAAAGTTAGGAAAATTTGTAAAAGCTGGTAAACTTGGACCATTCTCTAATGGTTACTGGGGGCATAGTGATTATAAGCTTACACCTGAACAGAATCTTATTATGATTTCCCACTATCTTGAAGCTTTGAAATTTCAAACAAATATCTCTAAGGCAGTTGCTATTTTTGGTGGTAAAACTCCACACCCTCAAAGTATAGTGCTTGGTGGAATCACAAGTGTGGCTGATATGCTTAATCCACAAAGATTAAATGATTATCTATTCATTATAAAAGAGGCAAAAGATTTTATAGATAGAGCTTATCTACCAGATGCTAAACTTTTAGCTATCGCTTATAGAGATGAGATAAAGGCTGGAGTTGGTCGTGCTAATGGTAACTTTTTATCTGTTGGTGGATATGAGTTCGATGATAAAAAGCTGTTTTGTGATGGTGTAATTTACAATCATGATTTTGAAAATATATCTGATTTTGATGAATCTAAAATCACAGAGGAGATAGATCGTGCTTGGTATAGTGATGAACCAAGAGATAATGAGATAAACTATACTGACTTAAATGAAGATGGCTCATTAAAAACTGCAAAAAATGATGATAAATACTCTTGGATAAAAGCTCCACGATATGATGGAAAAGTTATGGAGACTGGACCACTTGCAAGGGTGATTATTAGTTATAAGAGGGAACACTCTCTTATAAACAGTTTTGTAGATGAGTTTTTAGAAGCTACTGATTTAGAGTTGATGGACTTATCTACTACTGTTGGTAGAAACGCTGCTAGAGCGATAGAAACGGGGTATATTTGTGAGTATATTTTTAAACTTGTCTCAAATCTGATTCAAAATATAAAATATTACGACACAGATACATGGGTGAAATTTGATTTTGAAAAGCTAGAAAAAGAGGCAAAAGGGAGAGCATTTTTTGAAGTACCTCGTGGGACACTCTCCCATTTTGTAAACATTAAAGATTCAAAAATAGAAAATTTTTCAGTAATAGCCCCAACAACATGGAATGCAACCCCTAAAAACTTTGATGGTGTAAGAGGTGCTTATGAGGAAGCTTTAGTTGGTTTGAAGATTCAAGACACATCTAAACCATTAGAGGTACTAAGAGTGTTACACTCATTTGACCCATGTTTAGCTTGTGCTGTTCATGTGATAGATTCTAATGGTAAAGAGTTAAGTAATTACAAGATAAAAACTATATAATATGAAATAGAAACATTATTTGGAGTAAGTGATGATAACGGCTAAGGAACTTAAAAATATTACAAGTGATTTAACACTTTTATATGTTGAAGATGAGAATGAATTAAGAGATTCTGTTAAAACTTACCTTAGTAAACTTTTTGCCCTCGTAGTGAGTGCTAAAAATGGTCAAGAGGGTTTAGAGCATTATCAAAAGAAGCAATTTGATATAGTGGTAAGTGATATTCAGATGCCTGTTATGGATGGGTTGAGTATGTCAAAAGCTATAAAAGATATAAATCCAAACCAAGAGATTATCATCACATCAGCTTATAGTGAAACAAGTTACTTTCTTGATTCTATTAAGGTTGGTATTAATGGTTATATCATAAAACCGATTGATTATACTCAAATGAATCAAGAGCTTTCAAAATCAGCCCTAAGAGTAAACCAATTAAAAGAAAATATCAATTATAAACTTCATTTAGAAGAGATAGTTACACAAAGAACTGAAAAAATCATAGCAATGGAAGCAGAAAAAATTAAAAACTTTGAGGCAACTATCCTCTCATTTGTAGAGATGATCGAGGATAGGGACACTTATACTGCTGGTCACTCCCAAAGAGTTGCAACTTATGCAAAACTGATTGCACAAGAGATGGGACAAAGTGAAGAAGATTGTGAACTTCTTTACAAAGCTGGAATCATACATGATATTGGGAAAATTGCTACACCAGATACTGTACTTTTAAAACCTGGAAAATTAAATAATCTTGAATATAAACTTATCCAAGAACATGTAAGTGTTGGTTATAGACTTCTTTCTAAAATCCCTATGTATGCAAAACATGCTGAGATAATTATAGGTCACCATGAGAGATATGACGGTAAAGGTTATCCAAACGGACTAAAGGGTGATGAGATATCATTACTCTCACATATTTTACTAGTAGCAGATGCTTTTGATGCGATGACAACCAATCGTATCTATAAGGGTAGAAAAAACTTAGAGTATGCAATTAGTGAACTTAGAGATTTATCAGGTAAACAGTTCCATCCAGAAGTTACCAAGAGTGCTATAAAAGTATTATCAAATATTGAGATGCCAAAAGATATTACTCAGTTACCAAAAACAGATATAGAAAAAGAGAGATTCTCATACTTTTTTCGTGATCAAGTAACTGATGCTTATAACAGCGATTATCTAAATTTTATACTTGAGCATAATATTATAGAGGGTGAATTTTCTTTCGTATATAAACTTTATCTACACAATTTTAATAATTTCAACAACTCTCATGGTTGGAATGAGGGGGATAAACTTTTAAATGGTTTTGTTAAATATTTAAAAGGAAACTTCCCCTTAACAACTATTTTTAGAGTTCATGGAGATGATTTTATCTTAATGACTAAAGAGTCGTTAGATATTGATATAGAGAAAATCCAACTTTTAGATATTTTTGCAGATAACAACATCACTCTTACAAAAGAGAGTGTTAGTTTAAAAGATAAAAATATTGAAGATATTAAAAAACTCGAAGCATTAATATAAGGTAAAAATATGAATGTTAATATATTGATAGTGGATGATAATCATGATAATCTAAAAACTCTTAATTTTTTAATAGATTCTATTGGTTTTAAAGAAGATACTGTTGTTGATGTCATAAAAGCAGATAGTGGTAAGAAAGCTTTGGATATTGCTATAAAAGAGGAACTTTCTCTCATTATCTTAGATATACAGATGCCACAGATGGATGGTTTTGAGGTTGCTACTTATCTACAAAAAACTTCTAAAACTAAAGATATCCCTATTATTTTTTTAACAGCAGCGTTTAAATCTCAAGAGATGAGAGATAGAGGTTTGCATATTGGAGCAGTTGATTATCTTTTAAAACCTATTGATTCACGAATTCTTATACCTAAAATTAAGCACTATATAGATTACTATATAACTACAAATGAGTTGATAAATATAAACAGAGAGTTAGAGCTAAAGATTAAAAATGCAGTTCTTAAAAACTCCGTTATTGAATCACAACTCCACCAATCAGAAAAGTTGGCCGCAATGGGTGAGATGATAGGTAATATCGCTCATCAATGGAGACAGCCCATAGCTATAATATCTATGTGGGCTAACAATATAATCGCAGATATAGATATGGATGATGTTGAAAATGAGAGTTTAAGAAAATATGTAGAAAAAATCAATGAACAAACAAGACATCTCTCACAAACCATAGATGATTTTAGAAACTTTTTTACTCCAAATAAAGAAAAAAACAAATTTACTTTAAAAGAGAGTATAGATAAAACTATGAATCTTTTAAGTGCTGCTTTTAAAACACATAATATTGAGCTTATAGAAGATATAAAAGATATAGAGATAGTTGCTTTAGAGAATGAGCTAACACAAGCTATTTTAAATATTTTAAAAAATGCAAAAGATATATTGATAACTTTACCAAAAAAAGAAAAAAGACTACTTTTTATTAATATTTATAAAAAAAATGATAATGCTGTTATAGAGGTAGTAGATAATGGTGGTGGAGTACCTGAAGATATAATAGATAAAGTGTTTGAACCGTATTTTACTACAAAACATAAATCACAAGGCACAGGAATAGGATTATATATGAGTCAATCAATCATAACACGAGATTTTCTTGGAACTATAAGTATTGAAAATGTTGAATATATTTATGAGAAGCAGGAGTATAAGGGTGCAAAATTTGTAATTACTCTACCGATAGAGGAAAAAGAATGAATGAACTGTTTCATTTAAAAATACAAAAATTAAATAGTTATTATATAAAGATTTTCATTGCAGTGAGTGTTGTTATCTTTTTATCATTATCTTGGAATATTTATAATGAATCAGAGCATCATAAAAATTCAGCATTAGAACATGCTAAAAATTCATTTGTGAAAGATTTAATGTTAAGAAAGTGGGTCTCTAGTCATGGTGGAGTGTATGTATTTCCTACAAAAAGAACCCCTCCTAACCCATATTTAAGTCATATTGAAAATCGTGATTTAACTACAACTGATGGGCAAAAATTAACTTTAATGAATCCAGCATATACCCTACGCCAACTGATGAATGAGTTTGAAGGGATGTATGGAGCAAAAGGGTATATAACAAGTTTAAATTTGCTAAATCCTAATAATAAAGCAAGTGAATGGGAAACTAAAGCACTTAAAATATTTGAAAAAAAAGATCAGTTAGATTTCCATGAGTTTGTACAAGAAGAGAATCAAGAGTATATCTACTATATGCACGCCTTAATAACTAAAGAATCATGTTTAAGATGTCATGCAGATCAAGGATATGAAGTTGGAGATGTAAGGGGTGGTGTTTCTGTTATTATCCCTATGAAAAAATACAATGATGATTTTAATAGTGCTGTAAAAAAAATAGTTATAGTTTATATTATTTTTTATATAATGGCTATTTTTGGTCTTTACTATACTTATAAAACTTTAAAAAAGTCTATATTGGAACAAGAAAAACTATATATAGAGAATCAGAAAAAAGAGGAGATAATGCTTGCTCAATCGAGAAATGCAGCGATGGGTGAGATGATAAGTATGATAGCTCACCAATGGCGACAGCCAATCTCGGTAATTGCGATGTGGGTAAACAATATTACAGTAGATGTTGATATGGGTGAGTTAAATGAGGAGGATTGTAAAAAATATGCTTCAAATATTGTGGCTCAAACACAACATCTATCACAAACCATTGATGATTTTAAGAACTTTTTTAGACCAGATAAATCTAAAGAGCATATTCTCATCAAAGATGTGATGGAGGAGTGTTTAGCTGTTATTGAGAAAAGTTTACAAAATCATAATATAAAAATTGAAAAAAATTATGAAAACTCCACTGAGGTAGAGATATATTCAAGAGAGTTGATGCAAGTTTTTATAAATATAATAAAAAATGCTAAAGAGGCTTTGTTAGAACATAAAATAAAAAATGCTACTATCGTTATAGATATATATGAAGATAATGGTAGTGTTATTGTAAAGATACAAGATAATGCCTTAGGGATAGATTCTGAAGTTATGAAAAAGATATTTGATCCATACTTTACTACTAAAAGTGTAAAATCTGGTACAGGCTTAGGTTTATATATGTCAAAGACAATAGTTGAGAAACATCTAAATGGAACTATTGATGCAAATAATTTAGAAGATGGTGTTTGCTTTAAAATCATCATACCAAAGGAACTAAAATGAATCAAGAGATAAAAGAGTTAAAAGAAAAAGTAAAAAATCTAAATATTTTATATTGTGAAGATGAAGATGAGATGAGAATGGGGAGTGAGCTATTTTTAAATAAATTTTTTACTTCTGTTGATTCTGCTAAAGATGGGGAAGAGGGCTTAAATAAATTTAAAGAAAAAAGCTATCAAGTAGTTTTTACTGATATTATGATGCCAAATATGGATGGGCTTGAGATGCTAAAAAATATGAAAGAGATTAATAAAGATATTTTTACTGTAACTTTAACCGCATCAGAAGTAAAAGAGGATGAGATAAGAGAATCATCTAATCTCTATTTTAGAAAACCTATCACTTATGAAAATATGATTACAGTGATGGGAGAGATTGTAAAAAAATTTAATTTATAGAGCTTATTGATAAGGAGGTACTTAGGATGAACAAGAGAACTAAAATAATTTCATTACTATCTATATTGTTTCTTTTTGTAAATTTTGGTATTTATACAGTTACAGAGATAAATAAAGAGCAAAGAATTCAAGTAGCCCTAGATTCGCATCTTGATAAACTTAAAACACATTACGAAATACTTTTACATCATCAAAAAGTTACTGCTACTGCTGCTTATAAGTCAACAATAAATAAAAAGTTTGTGATAGATATACTTTCTAAGGCACAAGGGGCTAGTTCTAAAGAGTTAGACCTTTTACGAGAAGAACTCACCCATAAATTAAAAGATAAATACAAAATTTTACATGAAAAAGGTGTTTTACAGTACCATTTTGTTCTTCCAAATGATGATGTTTTTCTGAGAATGCATAAACCAAGTAAATATGGGGATAGCCTGAGTGGAATCCGATATAGTTTTGAATATACAAATAAAACACATAAACCAATTAGTGGGTTTGAACAGGGTAAAACTGCTCATGGTTTTAGAAATACTTATCCTATTTTTGATGAAAACAACAACTACTTAGCCTCTCTTGATGTAGCTTTTAGTAGTAATTTTTTACAAGATAACCTTGTTAGTATAAGTAAAATTCATACACATTTTTTAGTAAATAAACATATTTTTGATGTTAAATCATGGAAAAGAGATGATATGATTTCAAACTATATGCAAAGTTCTGAACATGATGATTTTATGATGAGTGTGATGCATAGTGACTATAAAGAGGAACATATTGTAAAAAATATTCAGAGACTTAAACCGATTAAAGCACAAATATATGAAAAGATGGCAGAGGAAAAAGAGTTTAGTTTATATACTCTTTTTAAAGCCAAGTCAGTAGTTATCTCTTTTTATCCAATTAAAAATATTAAAGATAAAAAAACAGTAGCATGGATAGTCTCTTATGATAATGATAGTTTTATAGATATAACTTTGAGAATGAATCTTTATGCTCAAATCAGTGCTTTTTTTATTTTGTTGATTCTATTTTATTTTATATATAGAGTTATAAATCAAAAAGAGATATTAGATATTCAGGTGAAAATACAAACTAAAGAGTTAGCTAAACGAGAACGACAATTAAAATTATTGAATGAGAATCTTGAACTTACCATTAAAGATGAAGTTGCAAAGAATCAAGAAAAAGATAGGCTTCTATTTCAACAATCTAAAATGGCAGCTATGGGTGAGATGATAGGTAACATAGCTCACCAATGGAGACAACCCATAGCGATAATATCTATGTGGGCGAACAATATCATAGCAGATATTGATATGGAGGAGCTTGAGGATGAGAATTTAAAAAAATATGCAAAAAAAATCAATGAGCAGACAGTACATCTATCAGAAACGATTGATGACTTTAGAAATTTCTTTAGCCCCAATAAAGAAAAAGAGATATTTACACTCAAAGAGAGTGTAGATAAAACAATGTCACTTTTAAGTGCTTCATTTAAAACACATAATATTGAAGTTATAGAGAATATAGAGGATGTAAAGATATTTTCCTTAGAGAATGAACTAACTCAAGCTATTTTAAATATTATAAAAAATGCGAAAGATATTTTAATGACTCTTGATAAAGGGAGTAGAAAATTAATATTTATAAATATTTATAGAGAAGATTCAAATGTAATAATTGAGATTAGAGATAATGGTGGTGGAGTTCCTAAAAATATAATAGCTAAAGTGTTTGAGCCATACTTCACAACAAAACATCAATC
>JAYEKJ010000148.1:0-1733 GCA_034660975.1 Campylobacterota bacterium | reverse complement strand
GATACTCAGCTGTATCTTTTAGGTATTCATGTATATCTGCAAACATTAAAGCAATCATCACCTTATCCTCTTGAATAAGTTTGTTAAAATGGATAAAATTATTTTTATTAGCGTTTAAAAAATTGTATGCTTTCTCTTTTTTCTTATCGAAGAAAAATGGTTCAACAAGTGCAAGTGCTTCATCATTTTTATGTTCACTAAGAAGAATCTTTGCTTGATTTAATATATTTTCCCACTCCATGTCGTATTTATCTGCGATTGTTTCTATTAGAAGAAAAATATTTTTTTCTAATAATGAGCTAGCCTCTTCAAATTTATTTATATTGAGATTTATTTCAAACTCTTGGAGTTTGTATTGTGTATCAATAGTGTCAATATTACCATCAACATAACCAACATAGAGATAATTTTTGTGGATAAAAAGTGTTTTTACTCCAGTGTTAGGTAGCTCTATCTCTTTTAGAATCTCTAAACTATTGGTTTTGATGAGATAGAGATTTTGACCTCTTGACCCAACTATTAAGCTATCTTTACCAACTCTTTTAATTGTTGTTGGCCATTCGCTAAATTCAAAATCGCCATAGCTAATCTCATCCGTTAAGACATCATAAGAAAATATTTTCTTATCTCTAGTTACTCCAATTAACTTTTGTCCATTATCTAAAAATAGCATATCTTCCACAACATCACTTATCGCGGTTGTGGATATTTTTTTATTTGCTGTCATGCTATATATATTGATAGATTTATCATAAGAAGCGATAGCTGTGAATTTATCATCATCTGAAAATGATATAGATGAGATAGCATCCGCCATAGGGGGTAAACTAAATAGTAACTGATCTATATCAGATCGATAAAAGAATACTTTACCATCCTCATCACCAATAGCAATTAGTGTTGAATCGTTGGAAAACTTGGAAACAGATACTGAGTTATCATGAAAATCTAAGCTATCCTCTTTTGTTAACTTTATCCCTTCTTTGGAAAAAATATGACCATTGTAGTTCTCTGATTGAGAGATATAGATATCTATATTGTTACTAATAGCGTAAGATTTATCGTATATATGTCTATGATTCGCATTTTCAAATAGAGGCATATTATCAATTGTAGAAAAATCATCTCTCTTAAATATATTAAGTAGATAGTTTGAGCCTAGCACATAGATATTATTATTTATTATCTGTATAGCTGATACACTTGAGGTTATTTTTATATTATTTAATATATTAAACATAATTAATCTCTATAAAATATTTTCAATATTGTTAAAACAAACTATATATAGGTTTTGATTCTTTATTTTATTTATAACAATATTAAATTCAATCTCTTGATGGTTTTTATTAATTAAAACTTTTTCTTTAGAGATAGTATTTAAGAGAATATCTTTCCAGTCAAAAATAATATCTTCATATATATAACCATCTTTCTCAATAAAAAAATCTGATAGATTGCTTTCATTGTTAAAAGGAATAATCTCATTAAAGAGTGTATTTGAAAATTTTATTTTTGAATCCTTATCGATAATTACAGATGCAATAGGTATCGATTCAATACTGTTTCTCCAATTTATATCGAGTGCTTTATCTATACTTGAGCTAAGTTCATCTAATTGAAGCATTTTTAATTCAGTAATATCCTCTCTAATACTGATATATTCAACAATCTCATTTTTAAAATCTAATATGGGCATAACGATTGCTTTTACAAAATAACTGCTACCATTT
>JAYEKJ010000147.1:0-8829 GCA_034660975.1 Campylobacterota bacterium | reverse complement strand
TCGCTATAATTAGGGCTTATCATTTACTCTACAATAGAGTAAGTGATAGTTTGATCTGTATTGTTATTTTCAAACAATCTAGCTGTGATATTTCTATCTCCAGTAGATTCAATAGTTAGAGTTACACTGTAATCATCATTTGTAGTTATGATGTCAGTTGATTCTGAGCTATACCATTTTATGTTATGTATAAGTGGTTTATTATTTACGCCATCTGTAAAATTACCTTCAGCAGTTAAGCCAAACTCTCCAGTTGTAGTAATGTTAGTAGATGTTATTCCCCATGAACTATTTATATCGTTTAAACCAATAATATTTAAGTTTATAGAATCGTTGAAATCTCTATATTTTGCAGTTATCTCTACGCTACCATTATTTGCAATTGGGATAGATAAAAAACTATCTTGCGTCATTATGGCATAGTTAGAACTACTCCATTTAACGCTGTTACTTGCATCAGCACTACTAGAATCTTCATAAGTAACCTTAGCACTTAATTTAAGTGCATCAGTTGAGTAGATGGAGATGGGGTTGAGAGTTTTTTCATTAATAGTTAACTCTTTGATATCACTTGTTATATGCTCAGTTGTATTATCTCCACAAGAGATAAAAAATAGGGCAGTTGTGTAAAGTAGTATATTTCTAGCTATTTTCATATTTATCCTTAAAATCTTACATTAAAGCCAAAATAGACTATATTTGTATCTGATTCATATTTTATTTTTTCAACTATTGTATCTACTGATTCATAAGATGTGTGTTTGTACTCATACCCTAACTCAAAATCAAAAGTTTCATTAATAGGGATAAATATTCCAGTTGCTAAGTTAAATGAGCCATAAAATAGTCTATTTTGAAGTTTTCTATTTATATTAAAATAACCAGAACCAAAACCAGCTTTGATAAATGGTAAAACATAAACATCATAATCAAATGCTTTAATTAAATCTACATTGATTCCGTATTTATCACCATCTAAAGCAGTTTGTGCATCACTAGAAAATATTTTTGTTTTATTTTTTATATATTCAAAAGATATCTCCACAGCGTAGGCTTCTCTAACACCATATCCAGCTTTGATTTTAGCTATGTCTGTAGAACTTTCTGCTTCTATATCGTTTGTGAATTTTTCTTCAAAAACCCCATAACTAGAGCCTAGATAAACTTTGGCATCTGCGAACAAAGAACTGATAAGTGATAATAGAATGATAATTTTTTTCAATTGATAATTTTCCTAAAGTGAACTATTTGTTATTGCGATTATATCAAAAAATTGTTTGTTTCTTAAATTTTTAAACTTGTTTATATTAAAGATTTTATATATTTATATTTTTTGCTATAATTTCGAAAAAATTTAAGGATAATTCTTATGGGAATCCCTCAACCGGCATTTTATATCTTCAAATGTGAGCAATCAGCTCCTCCAGGTATGCCAAAACCATCATGTGTTACACCTCAAACTCAAGACCTTTTTCAGTATTTAGCTCAAAAGTTAATGCAAGATGGAATCATGGGGACAGTTCAACCAATTCGTACTTCATGTATGAATCGTTGTTCTTCAGGACCAGTTATATTAGTTGAGCCGGGTCATACAATGTATGTAGGACTTACTAAAGAAAAAATTGACCGTATTGTTGCTGAGCATATAATCGGTGGAACTGTTGTTGAAGATTTCGTAATTGAAGCAGAACTATGGGATGAAGCAATTTCACCTAAAGAGATGCAAAAGCAGATGGGCAGATAGGAAGTTATATGTTAATTGATATGTTGTACAGCAAAATCCATCGTGCTACTGTAACTGATGCTAATCTAAATTATGTTGGTTCAATTACGATAGATGAGGAGCTTTTAGAAGCTGCTAAGATGAGAGTTGGACAAAAAGTTGAGATTTTAAATGTCAACAATGGTGAGCGTTTTACCACTTACATTATTTTAGGTGAGCGTGGAAAAAGAGATATCTGTTTAAATGGTGCAGCTGCTAGAAAAGTTCACCCAGGCGACAAAGTTATCATCGTTGCATATGCTACTTATGATGAAAAAGAGCTAGAGAGTTATCAGCCTAAAGTTGTAATCTTAGATGAAAAAAATGATATTGAACTTATAGCGGACAGTATCTAGATTATGTTTGGAAATATGGGAGATATGGCTAAGATGCTTGAAGGGATGCAGGAAAATGCAAGTAAACTTCAAGCAGATTTAGAATCTAAAACTTTTAGTGTTAAAAGTGGTGGAGGTATGGTTGAAGTGAGTATAAATGGCAAAGGTGAGGTTGTTGATATTAATATTGATGATTCGCTAATGTCAGATAAAGATTCACTTCAAATTCTACTAATAGGTGCTATGAATGATGCTTATAAAATGGTAAAACAAAATGAGCAGAGTAGTGCTATGGGTATGCTTGGTGATATGGGTGGTATGAATCCTTTCGGAGCTAAGTAATTGCTTCGAGTATTACTTTTACTCAATCTTCTTTTTTTAAATATTTATGCTTGTAAAGGTGGTTATGAATCTTGCAAGCGTAAAATAATCGATTCCTCTACAATTGTAAATCAAAACCTTGAGATTCCTATCTCTAAAAGAGAAAGATTAATCTTTACACAAGATATTACAACTTTAAATAAAAATACAAAAATCATCAAACAAAACCCTTTTTTATCTCTTTATCTTGTAAAAGGTAAAAAATATTTTAGATACCCATTTAATTTTAATAAACATCACTCTTTGGGTGTTGCATCTGTTAATAAAAGAATAGCTATTGAAGGTAAAATTAAAAAAAGACAAGTTGGTTTAAATAACTTTGCTATTTTTAATACACCTCCATTTACACCTAGTTTATTGATTACAAGTTGTTGCTCCTTAGAGGGGATGATAACTCCTAAAGGGATAATTGAGAAAGAGTATATTAAACACTTTTTGAACTCTAAAAATAGTGATTATGGAGATATCGGGATAAGAGTGAACACTAAAAAAGGGAAAGTTGTTGTAATAGCAAGTGACCCTTTTATGAAAAACAATCAGTTTAAAAATGGTGATACTATTGTAAGGTTCAATGGAAGAAAAGTAACTAGAGGTTCATCTTTGATGAAAAAAATACTTTTTTCTAAAATTGGTAAAGCTTATAAGATACAAGTTAAACGAAACAGTAAAATATTGAATTTAAAAGTTGTAGTAAATAAAAGATACGGTGGTGGATTTATCAGTGATACTTTTTTAGAGCAAAAAGGTATATATTTTGATAAAAATTTATATATAACAAAGATAAAAAATAAATCTAAAAGTTATGGTCTAAAAGTTGGAGACCATCTACTAAAAGCTAATGGGATAAAAGTTAAAAATCAATACTATTTAAGAAAAAATATTGGTGATTTTAAATATTTTTCACTCTTACTATTTGAGCGAGAAGGTTTTCAATTTTTTGTTCAAATTAAAGATGTTAATTAATAAATATTTAACTAGAGTGTATATATAATTCCGAATGCAAAACTTTGAGAAATTTTTACTAGATAATTTACCAGAATCAAAAAGTATTCACCCCACTTATGAAAAAGCACTCCATGAGATGCTTGTAGCTGGTGGAAAGAGATTTCGTCCTGCTCTTTTGCTTGGAGTAGTTAGCTCTTATAACCCCTTAATGCTTGATGGTGCAAGACACGCGGCTTTTGCAATTGAATTACTTCATACATATTCACTCATACACGATGATTTACCTGCGATGGATGATTCACCTCTTCGCCGTGGTAAACCTACTCTTCATGTGGTGTATGATGAAGTTACGGCTATTTTAGTTGGAGATGCACTTAACACTTACTCTTTTGAGGTTTTAAGTAACGCCCCTTTTTCAGATTCTACAAGAGTTAAACTTATCCGTGAATTAGCTACTAATGGTGGCTTAAATGGTATGGTTTTAGGTCAAGCGATAGATTGTTATTTTGAAAATAAGCCATTAAAAGTGGAAGATATAAAATTTCTTCACACAAACAAAACCGCAAAACTGATAGCTGCTTCATTGAAAATGGGTGCTATTATAGTAGGCCGTGAGGATTTGGGTGATAAACTTTATAAGTTTGGAATCAAACTTGGTCTTTTATTTCAGATTCAAGATGACATACTTGATGTAACACAAAGCTCAGCAGAGGCTGGGAAGTTAACAAACAATGATGAAGATAAAAATAGTTTCGTAACTATTTTAGGACTAGAAGAATCGATGAAACAGGCTAATGAGATAGCAGGTGAGTTGATTGACGAGATGGATAGTTTTGATGAAAAGTTACAAGAGAATCTTTCACCACTTCTAACTAAGTATATTAATAGACATAAATAAAACAAAGGCAATTAAATGAGTAATGTAATGCGTCAAAAAATGGCAGATTCAATAAGATTTTTAGCAGCAGATATGGTTCAAGCGGCAAATAGTGGTCACCCGGGTGCTCCAATGGGTCTTGCAGATATTGCAGTTGTTTTAAGTGAACATATGAATCACAATCCTAAGAATCCTGATTTTTTAAATCGTGATAGATTAGTTTTCTCTGGTGGACATGCTACAGGTCTAATCTATTCACTTTATTACCTTTGGGGATATGGTTTAGAGATTGATGATTTAAAAAACTTTCGTCAGCTAGATTCTTTAACTCCAGGTCATCCTGAGTATGGTCATACTAAAGGAATCGAGATTACTACTGGTCCTTTAGGTCAGGGAATCGCAAATGCTGTTGGTTTCTCAATGGCTTCAAAATTTGTTGGCGCTCAAGTTAACTCAGATACTGCTGATTTAATAGATCATAATGTTTATTGTTTATGTGGTGATGGCGACTTAGAAGAGGGAATCTCTTATGAGGCTTGTTCAATCGCTGGACATAATAAACTTGATAATTTAATCGTTATTTACGATTCAAATAGAATCACTATTGAGGGTTCAACTGATTTGAGTATCTCTGAAGATATTACAAAAAGATTTGAATCTCAGGGTTGGGATGTTTTAGATATTGATGGTCATAACTTTGATGAGATAGATTCTGCAATCACTACTGCAAAGTCTAACACAAAACCAACTATCATCATAGCAAACACTATTATCGCAAAAGGTGCTGGTAAATTAGAGGGTTCTCACCACTCTCATGGTGCTCCATTAGGTGATGATGTTATTGCTCAAGCAAAAACTGATGCTGGATTTGATCCAGAAAAATCGTTTCATGTTGACGCGGATGTTATGGCTAGATTTAGATGTGCTATTGAAGAGGGTGATTTACTTGAGAGAGAGTGGATTCATTCTCATAAGACAATGCCTTTAATGGAGCAAAATGAAGCTTTAGAAGCACTTGAGAATCCTGATTTTTCTCGCATAGATTACCCAAGATTTGAGAAAGCTGAAGCGACTCGTGGGACGAACGGTAAGATTATGAATGCTATCGCTAAAGGGATACCATCTTTCTTGGGTGGTTCAGCTGATTTAAGCCCATCAAACAAAACAAACCTAAATGATATGGGTGTTTTTCCAAAAGGTAGAAACATATACTTTGGAATCCGTGAACACGCAATGGCTTCAATCGTAAATGCAATGGCACTTTATGGTCCACTTATGCCATTCTCAGCAACATTTTTTGTATTTTCAGATTACCTAAAACCAGCTGCTAGAATCGCTGCACTAACAGGAATCCAAAATTTCTATATCTGGACACACGATTCTATCGGTGTTGGTGAAGATGGTCCAACTCACCAACCAATCGAGCATCTTTCACAGTTCCGTGCTTTACCAAACTTTTATGTTTGGAGACCAGCAGATGGGCACGAGAATATCGAAGCTTGGAAAAAAGCACTTACTATGAGTAAATCTCCATCAGCATTTGTATGTTCAAGACAAAATCTTTCAGTTCTTCCAAAAGCAGTAGCTGGTGAGGCATCAAAAGGTGGTTATTTACTAGCTTCTGATGAAGATGCAGTTATGACTATCATGGCATCAGGTTCTGAAGTTGAGTTAGCATTAAAAATTAAAGAGACTTTAAATGAGATGAGTGTACCTGTTAATGTTGTTTCAGTTCCATGTTACGACCTTTTCATCGAACAAGATTCTGCATATATCAACTCTATTATCAAAGAGGGAACTAAAACTGTTGCTATCGAAGCAGCAAGAGGTTTAGAGTGGTATAGACTTGCAGATACTGTAATCTCTATGGACACATTCGGAGCATCAGCACCAGCTGGTCAACTGTTTGAGAAGTTTGGTTTCACAGTAGATTCTATACTAGAGAAAATCAAATAATTTAGAATAAAAGATATAAAACCAACTTCAATACTTATTTGAAGTTGGTTAATAAAATCCCCCTATAATTTCACTTAGAATTTATTTAATCATTTCATTTTTAAACTTACTTCCAAACTTTTTAAGAGAGATAATTGTAAACTCCTTTTCATAAATAATTCACAGGATACTTTAACCATGGAAAATATAGAAACAATTGATAGCGTATGTACTTATTGTGGAGTTGGTTGCGATATAGCAGCTAATGTTAATACTGAGACTAATAAGATTGAGAATATATTTGCTCATCCAGATGGTGTTGTATCTCAAGGTAAATTATGTATCAAAGGTAAATACGGTTTTGATTTTGTAGATTCTCCTCATAGACTAAAAACCCCTAGAATCAAAAAAAGCTTTTTAGAGAAGAATCCAATTATTAGAGATGAGATAGCATCATCGTTAGTGGAGTATGATGAAGAGTGGTATGAGACTGATTTAGATTCTGCTACAACTGCCACGGCTATGAAGCTTAAAGAGATTCAAAAAAACTATGGTGAAAAATCTGTTTGTTCTATCGGTGGAGCTAGAACTTCATGTGAAAGCTCTTATCTTTTTCAAAAATTCACTCGTCACACACTAAACTCACCCCATGTTGATAACTGTGCTAGAGTTTGTCACTCACCATCGCTTAGTGGTATGAAAGTAACCATTGGTGAGGGAGCTGCAACAAACCCATATAACGATATCTATAACGCAGAGTTTATGATAGTTATAGGTTCAAACACAACTGAAGCTCATCCAATCATCGCAAATAGAATCATAGATGTAGCAAGAGACCATGATAACTTAGCAGTTTTTGATGTTCGTGAGATTAAGCTTCATAGATTCTCAAAGTACAAAGCTATCATCCCACATGAAGCAAATCTTCTTGTTTTAAATATGTTAGCATTCGTAATCATTGATGAAGAGTTATATAGTGAAGATTTTATAGCAAACAGAACAGCAGGTTTTGATGATTTTAAAGAAAAAATCATGAATGACCCTTATGCTAATCCTGATTATTTTAACGAAATAGAGGAGTATGAGTACCTCTCAAAAATGATTAGAAAAGTAGCTCGTGAATACGCACTTAAAAAATCTATGATATTTTGGGGATTAGGAATCACAGAGCATACTGATGGCTCTTACGCTGTTATGGCGATGGTTCATTTAGCACTTATGACTGGTAATGTTGGTAAAAGTGGAGCAGGGCTTATGCCTCTTCGTGGACAAAACAATGTTCAAGGTACTTGTGATATGGGTATGTTACCTTACTTTGCTCCTGATTATCAAGAACCAAAAGAGCTTGGTCTTATGACACCTCAGTTGGTTGATGGGATGTTAGAGGGAACTATAAAAGCAGTTCTAAATATTAGTGAAGATTTAACACATATCCATCCAAATGTGAACAAGGTAAATAAAGCGATAAAAGAGTTAGAACTTATAGTTGTTCAAGAGTTATTTATGACAGATATTGCAAAAAAAGCTGACATAGTTATAGGTGTAAAATCTGCGTATGAAAAAACTGGTGTTTATGTAAATGCGATGAGAAGATTGCATCTTTCACAACCTTTAGTAAAATCAGACTTACCTGATGACTGGGAAGTTTTACAGATTCTAAACAACAAAATGGGTGGAGACTATAACTATAAAAGTTCAAAAGATGTTTGGAGTGAAGTTCAAAAAGTGGCTTATAGACGATTCTCTGGAGCTGATTATCATAGACTTGAAAAACACCGTAAGCGTGGACTTCAGTGGCCAGTGCATACAGAAGATACTCCGATTCTTCATCAACTTGATTTTAGAACAGAGGATGGCTTAGGACATTTTCACTATAACCAATATAAACTTCGTGGGATGATTCAAGAGATTACAACTAAGAGTTTAACAGGCTATCACTTAACAACTGGTAGAACTTTAGCACACTACAACAACGCTGCTCAAACAAATAAAACAGAGAGTTTAAACAAAAGATACTCTGAAGATATTTTACTTGTAAATGAAAATGATGCAAGTGATTTCACATCTGAGAAAGTGATTCTAAAAACTGAATTTGGTCAAACTACACCACTCACTATAAAACTGACAGACAAAGTACAAGCAAAAACACTCTTCACAACTTTCCACCATGAAGAATCAAAAATCAATGCTCTCTTTGGAGATAAAGCAGATGAGGTTATTATGACCGCTGCGTTTAAATCTATAAAGGTTGAAGTGATTAACTGTTAGCAAATGAATATAGAGTCTTAGGCTCTATATCAACATAGCCATCTTTAAACTCTAAACAACCCCAATCAGAATCAATATGAGCACTAGAGAGTTCATCTTTAGATACTTTTGATTGTATTAAATCACTTAAATCAACATTTTTTTTACTTCCATCTTCAAAGTATAAATCGAAAATATAATCTTTAATAATTTTAAATTTAATTAATTTCATAAGATTACTCCAAATATTTCTAAATCAATAATGACTTATTCTTTTTATAATTGAGAATTATACAATATTCTATTGCATAATTCGAGTTTAAATTTCAAGCAATATATAAGTTATT
>JAYEKJ010000146.1:7042-8882 GCA_034660975.1 Campylobacterota bacterium | reverse complement strand
TCCCGCCTCATCATCTGTTGAGATAGTATCTATGATAAAAACATTCTCATACTCTAAAAAGTATTCTGCTAGATTGAATCCTAAAGTACCACCATCTAATAGTTCTATTTTTGGATTAAAATCATAGTTTTGCTCTAAATATTTTATAGCTATCACACCAATTCCATCATCACAAAAGAGAAGATTTCCAACACCTATAATTATATTTTTATCCATCTGATATACCTCTATTTTTATAAAACTATTATATAATTTTTTAATTAAAGTAGGAAGTGGCTATGGGTAATATTGCAATTTTATGTTCAGGTGGAGATGTTTCAGGGATGAATCCTGCTATTAAACATTTTGTGGAGTATAGTTTACAAAACTCTCTTACTCCATACTTCGTGTATGATGGGTATGAGGGGCTGATTGATGATAAAATTTATCCTGCTACTTATAGTGATGTATCTGGAATCATTAACCGTGGTGGGACAAAAATTGGCTCTGCTAGGTCAAAACGGTTTATGGAATCTAAGTATCGCTCTATCGCAAAAGCAAATCTTGATAAACATGGAATCGACAAACTTATAGTTCTTGGTGGGGATGGTAGTTTTAAAGGGATAGATAAGTTTTACAAAGAAACAAATATCGCCTTTGGAGGTGTTCCATCTACCATAGATAACGATATAAAAGGAACTGATTATTGTTTAGGTGTTGATACTGCACTTGGAATCATCAACTCAGCATTAGATTCTATCCGTGATACTGCATCCTCATTTAGCAGAGCCTTTGTGATAGAGGTTATGGGGAGAGATTGTGGTTATTTAGCTCTTGTTTCAGCACTTACATCAGGGGCTGAGGTATGTTTGATTCCTGAGCATAAATATGATTTAAAGAGATTTGAGATTGAATTCAAAAAACAAAAAGAGAGTGGTCGCAGATATTTTATAGCTGTTGTATCTGAGGGTATAAAACAATCATCTAATGAGATATCTGAGTGGTTTGAGGAAAAAATCGGTATAGAATCTAGAGTGACAACTCTCGGGCATATACAAAGGGGTGGAAATCCTAGTACTCGTGATAGACTAATGGCTTATAGATTTATCACTGAAGCTATTGATGGATTATTAGCTGGTAGAGAAGATTCTATTATCTGTTATAACGATAGTAGTTTTAACTACAAGTCTATCGATGAAGTTGCAAACAAACCTTATAAACTAGATTCTGAACTTTTAAAACTAGCTCATAATATACTCTAACGATAAGTCCAAAGAGAGTTTAAAATGAAAGAGAAAAAAATACTACTGATTATAATTTTTAACATCATCATCATAATTAGTGAAGTTGTCTTTGGTCTCATCTCAAACTCATTTGCTCTAATAGCTGATGCCTTGCATAATGCAGGGGATGTTATAGCTATCATCATCACTTATCTTGCATTAAAACTTGGCTCACAACAAACTACTTTTAAATACACTTTTGGCTTTTTAAAAGCTGAAATGATGGCAGCATTTACAAATACTCTGTTTTTATTTGTAACTATGTTTTATATGATTTATGAGGCTGTAAACAGATTCTTTACGCCCGAGATTATTGAGCCTATTTATATGATTGTAGTTGGGATTATTGCCGTTATTGCCAATGGGATTAGTGCTTATTTTTTAAATAGTATTGGTGCAAATAGTTGTAGTTCTCATAAGCACTCTCACCACCATGAAGATGCAAATATAAAATCAGCTTACTTACATATGCTTTTAGATACCCTTATATCTGTGGGTGTTGTGGTTGCTGGTATATTTATCTATTATTTTAAAATATACTATATCGATTCAATTTTAACTATACTCTTTTCCCTTTA
>JAYEKJ010000146.1:0-6942 GCA_034660975.1 Campylobacterota bacterium | reverse complement strand
CCCTTTATATTATAAATCACTCCTACCCTTTACTCAAAAAAAGCTTTTTATCATTAATGGATGCTAACACAGTTGATATATCAGAACAAAAATTAAATAAACTTATAAAATGTGATACTAGAATCTTAGAGTATCATGATTTGCATATTAGTCAACCTAGTTCAAAACATAATTTTATCTCATTTCATATTGTTTTGGATGATAGCTGTTTAATGCTAAAAGAGTGTGAAGAGATAACTAGTAAAATTAAAAACGAGTTAAAAAACTATGGTTTTAGTCATATCATAATCCAACTAGATACAGATAAAAAGTTAAAAAATAAAATCCATTGCGATTTATAACTTCGGTAAACTTATAATTGTTTGTAAACCTTTAGTTTCATTTTTCAATATTAAATCACCACCCATTTTTTTAGATATTATCATCTTAGAGATATATAATCCTAAGCCCTTCTTATTCGCTATATCGTGAGTAGTAAAAAATGGATCAAATATATTATCTAAAACCTCAGAATTAACGCCCCCTCCATTATCTTCTATGATTATTTCAATTGAATTATCTTTATCAATGAAATTAAAATTTATCTTGCCTTTATCAATTTTACCATCTTCTTTTGCACTATGGATTGCCTCTTTAGCGTTATTTAAGATAGCTAAAATAACTTGCTTAAACTCATTTATATCACCTTTTATATTTGCTTTATAAATCTCATCTTTATTATCAAATAAATATGTGATATCAATCCCATTATTTTTAAAAACATCTATTAAAAGTAGAGAAATTTCATCTATTGCTACTATTGGATTAAAAGTTTCTTTACTAGAGCTATCAAATAAAGAGCTAAATTGATTTAAAGAGTTAGATAAATCTTGGATTATTTCCATACTCTCTTTAACTTGCTTATCAAGGTACTCTTTATCAAGTGTTCCAAACTCATACATCAATGGAAGAGATTGAATAGCTACTCCAACTGCATTGAGGGGCTGTCTCCAATGGTGTGAAATACAAAAAAGCATATCACTCATAGAGGAGTTTCTTGATTGGTTCATTATAACCTCTCTTTGCTTTTCAAGCTCCTCTTTTAACTCAAGAGTTTCTAGACCCTTGATAAGTGTCGTAACCATAAAATCTCTATCAATTGGCTTCACTATATAATGATCGATTCCTATCTCAATAGCTTCTAATAGATACTCTTTATTATCAAATGCTGAGAGGACAATTACTTGTGTATCTTGATTTATACTTTTTATCTCTTTTGATAACTCTAATCCATCCATATTTGGCATCTCAATATCAGTCAAAACAATATCATAATGATTGTCATTATACTTTTGCAACCCTTGTACACCATCTTCAGCATACTCAACATTTTTAAAAAACTTTTTCAAAAATATTACAACAGACTCCCTCAACTCCTCTTCATCTTCTACACAAAGGATACTAAAAAATTTTGCTTTTTCTCTTAGTTTTTTTAATATATTCATATTATCCACCTTAACTATACAAATTAAAAATCATACCTAAAAAGCAGAATCAACATCTCCATATCACCCTCTTTTGAACTCTCTACTCTACGCTTTGCTGAGGCATACTCAACTCCAACTAGTGAATTTGGTATAGGCATCCAAAGAAGATTGAGTTGTGATGAGTAAACATCTTTGTTTACATTATCAAAGCTAGTGAGATTATCAAGGTTATTTTTTGTTCCTGCATAAGAGATAGAGATGGTTGATCTTAATTTTTGATTCCACCAATGTTGATACCCTATATCACCACCAAAAGATGCTTGTAAATCTATATCACCATTACGACTAATAGAACCTGCTGCATAAGCATTATAAGCTAAATATCTACCAATCCCGACACCATAATGGGAAGCAAAACGGATATTATCTAAATCAAAAACTTTTATTTTTCCTGATAGATTTGCACCCCATCCAAAAGCAGAATCATTACTGTTTAAAACAGTTCCATCACTCAAAGTTGCATGGTCTTGCGTGATGTATCTCCCCATAACAGAAAGAGCAACTTCACCCCATTTAGGGTAATGTACAACTCTAGCAATAATATCTGGAACCACATCATCTTTAGGTGTAATTATCTCTCCATCCGAATCGATAAGTGTAGTCTCTGGCTGTTCAAACGATATATCATAAGAAAACAATTTATTCTCATACCCATATCTGATGAGTGGTTGTCTCACAAAGGTATCATTAATCGCCGTGATTAAAATATCTAAAGTCACATAAGCATTAAAAGCTGAGTTTGTTTGACCAATAGTCCAATTTCCAAGCTGTGCATAAGCGTGTCTTAATCTTAGACCGTGCGAGTTTGTATTTGTCTCTGTTCCTTGAACCCCTGCAAAATCGGTCTCTATCAAAGTTCTCACAACCCCATACTCAGTTGGTGTTCTAGTTTTTACCCAAATTCTACTAAATTTTGCACTCATTGTTAGTTGACCCTGCTCACCAGTTGTTTCAAGGGGGATTGTTTTAGCCCCATGAATACCCTCTGGCCATCCATAAGTATTGTCTAACTGTATCCGTCCACCAACACTCAGCACAGTATCTGTATTTGTTAGTTCCAAACTACCTTTTACACTATCTGAGGCAAATAAAATTGATGAACTTACTAGTATTATAAAAACTGTTTTTAGATTTTTATTCATCACTAATCCCTTATTTGAGAATGACAACTATTACAAGTTTGCTTTAAATTCTCTATTTTATTATCTAGCTTTTCAAGTTCATATTTTTGTGCTATCTCATAAATCTCTTCACCATTTTTGCGAAGCTCTTTCATGTACTGAGTAAACTGTTTTATATTTTTTTGAGATATCTTTTTTCCCAATTTTTCAACAGAGATACCCTCAGCCTTAGTTGTCAACTCTTTTATTCTTTGGGCAAGAGTGAGTGCATACCTCCGTCTTACATTATCAAGTTCTAACTCACTCTTAACATTATCATAAACAAGCAAATTCAACTCATGCATGATTGAACTAAGCTCTTGAGTATCTTTGTCATGTTTTAGTGTTTCATCAATAGAATCAATCTTTGATGAACAACCACTCAGTAGAACTAAAAACACTATGTTAAAAAATAGAAATTTATTTACCATTATTTTTCCTTTGTAGAGAGATTACTCTCTAAGTCATTTACAACTTTATGCATCTTATAAAGCGAATCTCGATTCAATGAGATAGAATCTATCCCATTCTCAACTAAAAACTGAATTATCTCAGGATAATCTGATGGTGCTTGTCCACAGATTCCTATATATTTACCCCTTTTTCTACACTCAGCTATCACCATTTTTATCATCCGTTTTACAGCTTCATCTCTCTCATCAAATATATGAGCAATTTTTGAACTCTCTCTATCTACCCCTAAAACTAATTGAGTTAAATCATTTGAACCGATAGAATAACCATCAAAAATATCTAAAAATTTATCAGCTAAAATCACATTAGCTGGTATCTCACACATCGCATATATCTCAAGTGAGTTTACCCCTTGAATTAGCCCTTTGGAGTTCATAATCTCTATAACTTTTTTTCCCTCCTGAGGAGTTCTTACAAAAGGGAGCATGATTTTTATATTTGTTAAGCCCATATCATCACGAACTCTTTTGAGTGCTTCATACTCCCACTCAAAAGCTTCTTTATAACTATCATCATAGTAGCGACTAGCACCTCTAAACCCGAGCATTGGATTCTCTTCCATATCTTCATACTCAGACCCACCTAACATATCTCTATACTCATTACTTTTAAAATCACTAGTTCTAATAATAACTGATTTTGGATAAAATGCAGCAGCTATCATCGCTACACCCTCACTCACTTTCTCTATAAAAAACTCTTTAGTGTTAGTATATGGAATCATAAATAGCTTGATAGAATCTTCATCTTTTACTTTTATATTTTTATTCATATTAACAAGTGCCATAGGGTGAGCATTTATGGAGTGATTCATAATAAATTCCATCCTTGCCAACCCTACCCCATCATTTGGCATTTTAGAGAGTTTAAAAGCCTCTGCTGGATTACCTATATTTACAAATAGTTTTGTTTTTATAGGTTTTAACTCCTCTTCATTTACAATATTTATCTTAAATGGAAGTTCACCATCATAAACATACCCCTCATTACCCTCAGCACAACTCACAGTCACACTTTGTTGATTCTCAAGAATCTCCATAGCATTTGCACAACCTACAACAGCAGGTACACCAATCTCACGAGCAACAATCGCAGCATGACAAGTTCTACTTCCTCTGTTTGTGACAACTGCTGATGCTTTTTTCATAATTGGTTCCCAATCAGGGTTTGTAGTATCTGCTACTAAAACTTCACCCTCGTTAAAAGTTTCAAATTCTGTTGTATCGTGAATAATATTTACTTCTCCAACTCCTATTTTTTCACCAATAGCTCTCCCAATTGTTAAAGGTTTTACATCTTTTTGTATATCGATAGAGTATTGCTCAAAGCTAGAGATATTTTTGAGTTTACTTTGTACTGTTTCAGGTCTTGCTTGTACTATATAAAGTTTATTTTCATCTGCATCTTTTGCCCACTCTATATCCATAGGTCGCCCATAATGTTCCTCTATTATTAGAGCTTGTTTTGCCAATTTTATAACATCTTGTTCACTTATAGAGAAACTATTTTGCTCCTCCTTAGTTGTATCTACATTTATTGTTGTCTCTTTGTTGTAGTAAAGCATTTTCTCTTTTTTAGAACCCAAAGAGCGTTTTAAAATTGTGTTTATCCCTTTTTTTAAAGTTGGTTTAAACAAATAAAACTCATCAGCATTTACCCTGCCACTCACAACATTTTCACCCAAACCCCATATAGAATTTATAAGTATAAGCTGATCTGAACCACTCTCGGTATCGATACTAAACATAACCCCACTACAAGATTTATCACTTCGTACCATCTTTTGGATTCCAACAGATAAAGCCACCTCAAAATGATTATATCCTCTACTCTCACGATAGCTAATAGCACGGTCTGTAAAGAGTGAAGCGAAACATTTTTTAACACTTGAAAGTAAGGCTTGAGGATTGTTAATATTTAAAAAACTCTCTTGTTGCCCTGCAAAAGAGGCATCTGGAAGATCCTCAGCAGTTCCTGATGAACGAACAGCTACATCTACAAAATCTTTACCATACTCTTTTGAGAGAAGAGTGTAAGCTTGTAGAGTCTCCTCTTCAAGAATTTTAGGAAGATTAGAATCTAAAATAAGTTGACGAACCTTTTGACCTCGTATTTGAAGATTTTTTGTATCTGATATATCTAAATCACTTAAAATATTTTTTATTTTATCTTTTATACAATTAACTTCTAAAAGCAACCAGTAAGCTTCACTTGTTGTTGCAAAGCCATTTGGTATATCAACTCCTTTAGAGCTGAGCTTATTATACATCTCCCCAAGAGAGGTATTTTTACCACCAACTATTGAGATATCGTCTATTGTTAAATTATGAAAAAATCGTATATACTGCATAAAACAATCTCCAAAATATATTTCTAATTTATAGGTAGTTTTATAGTGAACTTAGCACCAAGATAATCAATATCGTTATGCTTATACTCAACATTCTCAACACCTATCTCTCCATGAAGATGTTTAGTGATGATTGATTCTGTCATATAAAGCCCTATCCCTGTCCCTTGTGATTTATGTTTTGTTGTAAAATATGGCTCAAATATTTTATCTTTTATCTCTTTTGGCACTCCACCACCATTATCAATTATCTCTATAATTACATTATCTTTTATTTTATAAGCATTTATAAAAATCAATTTTTTGCTATTATCAAGTGCAACTATAATATCTTTAGCATTTTTTATAATATTTAGTATCGCTTGAGTAAGTTCATTTTCTAGTGCAAATATCTCTACATCTTTTATATCTTTTATCACTTCAATATTGTGTGTTTTAAATGAAGCAGTTAGAAGATTCATAGTCTTATCTATACTCTCTTTTATAGCAAACTTATTTTTTTCTTTATTAGGGCTAAAGAAATTCCTAAAATCATCTATTGTTTGGGATAAGTGTTTGGTTTGTTCATTTATTTTATTAGCATATCTTCTTAAATTCTCATTCTCAATCTCTTCCATATCGATATCGACTATTATATTATTTGCCCACATTGATATCACTGCTATTGGTTGTCTCCATTGATGAGCGATATTTCCTATCATCTCGCCCATAGCTGCCATTTTTGATTGTTGAAACAGCATCTGTTCCTTCTCTTTATTTTTTTGAATCTCTTCATCAACTTTATTTTTAAGATTCATATTAAAATCGCTAAGTTTTTGTCTATCCTCTTTTATTAGTTCCACAAATCCATCAAAATAGAACTTTATCTCTTGAATTTCATCTAAATTCTTATCTCCATTATTTATAGATTCTGTGTCTATCTCTTTTGAAAGTTCTTTAATATTATTAGTTAATTTTTTAAGAGATTTAAACATATATGTTATTATAAAAAATATTATAAAAGTGGAGAGAAAAATGGTGATAATTAAAAGTTGTAGATTCTCTTTTATAGTTTCATTTATATTTTTAAAAAGATTATTCTCTTTTATAAGTACAAAAAATTTCATATTTAGTTGCTGATTATTATATAAACTTGTAACCATTAAGTATGCTTCATTATTATATGTAATCGTTAATGTCTCTTGATTAGAAGACAACAACTTCACATCTTCTATCCTATTTGCATAGCTACTTTTATATAAAAATTGATTTGTATCCACATTCAACAAAGCGATAGCATCAAAATCAATCAATTTATCACTAATCATCTCCTGAATAGAGTACATAGATATTTTAGCGATAATTACACCTATTATTTCATCATTTTGCATATCAATAACTTTTCTTGATATATCTACCATCATCTCATGATTATCTGAAGTAAAATAGATAT
>JAYEKJ010000145.1:0-9049 GCA_034660975.1 Campylobacterota bacterium | reverse complement strand
GTAAAATACTAAAGTATATGAAAAATCATCTATCTAAGCTTATTTTATCCTCCTTTTTAGCATTTTTTTTATCTTGGGCATATCTTTTTATGCCACAAGCATTTTTCTCTTTTGATAATCGTTTAAGAGATTTTATGTTTATTATTCGTGGAGAGTTACCAAAAAGTGATAGTGTCGTTATTATAGATATAGATGAAAAATCTTTAAAAGAGTATGGGCAGTGGCCATGGCAAAGGGATGTTTTTGCTCAGTTACTTTATAAACTTAGTGATGCCGGTGTAGGTATAATTGGACTAGATATTGTTTTTGCAGAGGCTGATAGAAGCTCCCCACATAGATTTGCTAGTAGATTTCCAGAGTTAGCAGACAAATTAGAAAACTACGATGAGCTTTTAGCCAAGTGTTTAACACAAACACCAGTTATTGGTGGATATGTTTTTAGATTTGATAATTCTAATAAAAAAGATTCACCTATGATTCCTGCTATTTTTATAGAAAAAGGGATGAAAAAAGAGACTATTTTGGAACCAAAGGGTGTGACTTTAAATATAGCAACACTTCAAGATTCTATGTACTCAAGTGGATTTTTTAATAACACTCCAGATGAGGGTGGTATGATTCGTAGTGTACCTCTAGTTATGAAGTATGATGGTGTACTTTATCCATCCTTAGCTTTAGAGATGATTAGAATATATAGTGGTGCAAAAAAAGTTGAAGTTATTGGTGATGAAGCTGGTGTAAGAACTATTAAGTTTGGAGATTTTATCATACCTACCGATAAGGTTGGACGACTTGTAGTGAACTTTAGAGGTAAGTCTAAACATTTTAAATATATTAGTGCGATGGATATTTTAAATGGTGATTTTGATATTAAAGATATTAAAAATAAGTTTGTACTTGTTGGAACATCTGCTGTTGGATTATCTGATCTTAGATCTATCCCTTTTGATAGTGCAATAGCCGGAGTTGAGATTCATGCAAACACGATAGATAATATCCTTAGTGGTGATTATTTACATAAACCTGCTGATATGGTTGTATATGATTTACTGATTATTTGGTTGATTGTATTCATATTTGTATTTCTCTTTTCATTAATAAAATCTTGGTTCATCATCCCTGTTGCTATCGCTGTACTGTACGGACTATTTGAACTATTTTTTATATTACTTTTTGAACATGGAATAGTTTTAAATATATTATTTCCTCTTATAGCTTACTTGGTAACACTAATTATTACTGTTGGTATAGATTATATTATCGCATCTCATCAAAAAGATGAGGTGAGAAGGATGCTTGGTAAAAAAGTATCACCAGCTGTTATGGAATATTTACTTAAACATTCTAAAGAGGAGTTGATTGAATCAAGTGAACTAGAGGTAACTATACTTTTTAGTGATATTCGCTCATTTACGACAATATCTGAAAAAATTGGTTCACCAGATAAAGTGATTCACATGTTAAATACCTATATGACACCAATGGTTGAAAATATTGTAAAACATAAGGGTACTATTGATAAGTTCATTGGTGATGCTATCATGGCGTATTGGAATGCTCCTATAAAAGTTAAAAATCATGCAGATGAGGCTGTTAAAAGTGCAATTGAGCAGATTGAGATGTTAGATGAGGTAAATAAAAATATTATTTTGGAATATGATGTAAATATAAACATAGGTATAGGGATTCATACTGGTGTTGTAACAGCAGGTGATATGGGTTCATTTGGTAGATCTGATTATACGATTATTGGTGATAATGTTAATTTAGCTTCAAGATTAGAGGGGCTAACAAAACAGTATAATGCACAGATTTTAATCTCGCATAGCACTCTTTTATTGTTAAAAGGTAATTATAAGATTCGTCCTATTGATTTAGTAGAGGTAAAAGGGAAACATAAAGCTGTTGAGATTTATGAAGTTATATGTTTAAACAAAAGTGTAGGTGATAAGGAGTTAGAGCTTTATTATAAAGCGATTGATTTTTTTAGAAAAGGGGATGTAGAATCTGCATATACAGATTTTAAAAACTTACAAGCAGATAATCCATCAAAACTTTATGAGAACTATAAATCAAGATGTGAATATTTTCTAGATAACCCAGAGATAGAATTTACACCAATATTAAAAATGAGTACGAAATAATGGGAATACTAATTAATTTTTAATTCTCTATTGCATAATTCGGGTTTAAATATTTAAACTTTTTTAGGTATAATCGCGTAATTTTATATGCGAGAATCATAATGGATATCAGAGAAGAATTTTTAAAATATTTTGAATCAAAAAACCACGCTAGAATAGCATCAGCACCATTAGTGCCTGAGGATGCAACACTGCTTTTTAACAACGCAGGGATGGTACCTTTTAAGTCCATTTTTACAGGTGAGATTCCAACACCTACTAACCCAAGAGCTACTTCATGTCAAACATGTTTAAGAGCTGGTGGTAAACACAATGACCTTGAAAATGTTGGTCACACGGCTAGACACCATACATTTTTTGAGATGTTAGGTAACTTTAGTTTTGGCGATTACTTCAAAGAGGAAGCTATCGATAATGCTTGGGATTTTTTAACTAATGTTATAAAACTACCAGTAGATAAACTTTGGGTAACTGTTCACGATTCTGATGATGAAGCTGAAAAACTGTGGCAAAAACATGTTCCACTTGATAGAATATTGAGACTTGGTGATGCCGATAACTTTTGGTCTATGGGCGATACTGGTGCTTGTGGTCCATGTTCTGAGATTTTTTATGATCAGGGTGCAGAGAATTTTTCAGGTGAAGAGGATTATCTCGGTGGTGAGGGTGATAGATTCTTAGAGATATGGAATCTTGTTTTTATGCAGTATGAAAAATCTGCTGATGGCACAATGACACCACTTCCAAAACCATCTATTGACACAGGTATGGGTTTAGAGAGAGTTGTAGCTATCTTAGAGGGGCAACAATCAAATTATGGCTCTTCACTTTTCATGCCAATTATCAATGAGGTTGAAAAGCTTATAGCTAAAGAGTATCAGTATGCTACTGGTGCATCGTATCGTGTTATCGCTGACCATATTAGAACCTCTCTTTTCTTACTTGCACAGGGTATAAACTTCTCAAATGAGGGTCGTGGTTATGTTCTTCGTAGAATCCTTCGCCGTGCTGTTCGTCATGGTTACCTTTTAGGATTTCGTGAGCCATTTATGTTTAAACTTGTAGATACTGTTGTAGAGATTATGGGTGGTGAATATGAGTACCTTAAAACAAAAGCTGAGGTTGTAAAAGAGCAGATTCAACTTGAAGAAGCAAGATTCTTTAAAACAATAGAATCTGGAATCGCTCTATTTGAAGAGGAGTTAAAAACTACTAAGGATGTATTTTCTGGTGATGTAGCTTTTAAACTTTACGATACTTTTGGTTTCCCACTTGACCTTACAGAGGATATGCTAAAAAGTCATAATTTACAACTAGATTCTGCTAAGTTTGAAGAGTTGATGCTTGAGCAAAGAACTCGTGCAAAAGCTGCTTGGAAAGGGAGTGGGGATGACGCTGTTCATGGTGATTTTAAAGAGCTTTTAGAGAAATTTGGTGAAAACACATTTGTTGGATATGAGTTCACTCAGCACTCAGGAGAGGTTTTAGCACTTCTTGATGATTCTTATAAACATTCAGATTCTTTATCTGCTGGTTCAAAAGGTTGGGTACTTTTAGATTCTACACCTTTTTATGCTGAATCTGGTGGACAGATGGGCGATTGTGGAGAGTTAAGAAATCTTGCAAAAGTGCTAGATACTAAAAAATTCTTTGGTTTAAATCTTTCACAAATAGAGGTTACAGCTGATTTAAAAGTTGGTGATGAGGTAGATTCTATTGTAGATATCTCAAGAAATGAGATTGTTAAACATCACTCGTGCACACACCTACTTCATGCTATTTTATTTGATGTTTTAGGTGATCATATCTCACAAGCTGGTTCATTAGTGGAAGCTGATAGATTAAGATTTGATTTCTCACACCCTAAAGCTGTAACTCATGCACAGTTAGCTGAGATTGAGACTAGAGTAAATTATGAAGTTTTAAAAGCAACTCCTGCTAAAACGGAAGTTATGAGTATAGAAGATGCTAAAAACTCAGGTGCAAAAGCTCAGTTTGGTGAGAAGTATGGCGATAGTGTAAGAGTTGTAAGTTTTGATAAAGCATCAATAGAGTTTTGTGGTGGTGTTCATGTTGATAACTCTGCAAATATCGGTTCATTTATCATCACTAAAGAATCTGGTGTATCTGCTGGTGTGAGAAGAATCGAAGCTGTATGTGGTCAAGCTGCTTATAAACACTTCACTGAGCAAAGAATGTTAATCAAACAAGTAGAATCAGAAGTTAAAAACCTTGATGTTATCGCTGGAATAGGAAGAATGAAAACAACTATCTCTGAGTTAAAAGAGGAAGTAAAAGAGGCATTAGAATCTTCAAAAGTGGAGATCACTGCAAATGAGGTAAATGGTGTAGCAGTTGTTATCGAAGAGTTTCCAAGTGGTGATATTAAAGAGAAAATTGATGAACTGAAAAATCAAAATGAGAAACTTTGTGCGATGCTTTTCCAAGTAAAAGGTGAGAAAGTTCTTATAGCTTGTGGTGTACAAAATGCGAGTGCTAAAGCTGGTGATTGGATTAAAAAAATCGCTCCTATTTTAGGTGGTGGTGGTGGAGGTCGTCCAGACTTTGCACAAGCTGGTGGTAAAGATAAAACTAAACTACCAGAGGCTAAAGAGGCATCTCTCTCTTTCATAACAGAAGCTCTTTCGTAGTGCAAGAGTTTTTTTTAGAATACAAGGTAATCATTGTATTCTTACATGTCATCTCAGCCGTAGTTTGGGTTGGTGGCATGGTCGCAATGCGATACGCATCTCACCCATCATTTATAGAGATAGAATCCCCACTTAAACGACTAGAGAGAATTGCTGATGCTCTAAAAAGACTATTTTGTATAGTCGCTCCATTTGTTCTTATTTTACTTTTTACTGCCATTTTAATGATAAAAGGCTACTCCATCTCAGATACTGAGTATAAAACATTTGCTTACGCAAAAGAGGCTATTTGGACTATTATGTTTCTAAATCTAGCTGTAATGATAAGAAGAAGAAACAACGCCCAAAAAGCAATAGAAAAAGGTGAAATGGTTTTAGCAAAAGCACAACTAGAGATGATAGGAAAATATATGGTTCCCGTTAATATCGCTCTTGGTGTTGTTGCTATTTTCTTGGGTACTTATTTTTCGTCGGTTTTTTAGAGTATCGATTTATTTGAATAAGAGGTATTATTATGAGTGAATATGAAGAAGACTTAGAAAATGATGAAAGCTTAACTTCTAAAGATGATAGAATTTATCCAAATGCTACAGTTAAAATTGATAAACTACAATATAGTGCATTTGAATTAAAAAGACAATATGAAGATAAAAAAAGACAAAATATTATTTTAAATCCTGACTTTCAAAGAGGAAAAGTTTGGACTGAAGGTAAACAAAAATCTGAACTTATAGAATCTATTCTTATGGGTATCCCCTTACCAGTTATATATTTGTTTGAAACAATAGATGGCAAAAAAGAGGTTGTAGATGGAAGACAAAGAATTACTACATTAATTGAATTTATGAATAATGAGTTTAAGTTAAAAAGCCTACAGATGCTCCCAAATATTAATAATCAAAGTTTTGATGAATTAGACCCATTTTTACAAGCAAAGATTGAGGACTATCCACTTAGTATTTTCGTAATTCAACCACCTACACCAGAGAGAGTGAAGTTTGATATTTTTGATAGGGTTAATCGTGGTGGAACACAGCTAAATAATCAAGAGATGAGAAACGCACTCTATCGAGGAAATTCTACAAAACTTTTAAAAGAGTTAAGTGAGCTAGAAATATTTAAAAGAGCTACGAATAAAAAGCTATCTTCTAAGAGAATGAAAGACAGATTCTTAATACTTCGTTTCATTGGTTTTTATCTTTTAAAAATGAAAAAAATAGATATTGAATATAAAAGTAATATTAATGATTTTTCAGCTGAAGTTATGAAGTACTTGAATGAGTTTGAAAATTATAGTGATATTTTATATTTAAAAGATATATTTATAAATGCAATGCAAATATCTATTCAACTATTTGATGGTGAAGGTTTTATATTTGAATCAACTAGTGATATTAAAAGGCATATAAGTGCACCTTTGTTTGATGTATTAACTTATTTATATACATTAATAGATGATGATATAAATTTTACAGACTTTAAGCAAGATGTTATTGTTTTAAAAAAAGAGTTTGATTCTGGAACATATTTTCGAAAGAGTATAGAAAGTACAAAAAGTATGGAATATAGATATAGTAAAGTTGAAGAATTAGGAAAAAAATATGCTAAATAAATTAAGTATTGAAAACTTTAAGAATATTGAAAAGCAAGAGTTTGATATTAAGCCTATTACAATTTTAACTGGCTTGAACTCTACTGGTAAATCTAGTGTGATACAGAGTTTATTACTTTTATCTTGGATGCATTCCAATAGTACTTTATTAAATAAACATATAAAGAAGTTCTCAAACTATACAAATGTAAGAAATAAATATTTAAATGCTAAAAGTATTTCTTTGAATGCTGATTTTACAAATAATTCTGCCAATATGTTTTGTAATGGTGAAAGTACATGGGAATTTGTTCGCTATTCTGAAAACTACTTATATTTTGAAGAAAATTTATTTTATATATCAGGTAACAGAATAGGGCAAGAAGATATTGCTTTGTATGATGAGGATATTAAATTTGGTATCAATGGAGAATATGTTTTTAGTTACTTTGAACAAAATAAAGATATTTTTGTAGAGAATGAGCTAATTAAATATGAAGGGCATAAATCTCTTGATGGGCAATTGAGTTACTGGTTAGAATATATTTTAGAAGTTAAGCTGAGAGTTGTAACTGAAAAAATTACTGATACTGCTATTACGGTGAAGTTTAATTCAGATGGGATAGATGGCTTGTCACCATTTAATTTAGGAGCTGGAAATAGTTATCTAGCTAAGATTCTAATAATGGGACTTAGTTGCAAGAAAGGTAATATATTAATTATAGAGAATCCAGAAATACATCTTCATCCAAAAGCACAAGCAAGGTTATCTGATTTTTTTGTTCTCTTGGCTAATGCTGGAATTCAAGTAATAATAGAAACTCATTCAGAGCATTTGATAAATAAACTGAGATACAATATTTATAAAAAAAAGATTTCTAAAGATGATGCTATTATTTATTATAAGCCAAATATAAGAGAAAATTTCATCACTATAAATATAAATAATAATGGTCATTATATTAATGAAGAAAATATAAAGAGAGCTTTTCCTGAAGGCTTCTTTGATTCTACATTGAAAGAACTACTAGCGATGATGTAATGGAATACTCAATAGTATTAAGTGATGAATTATTAAAGGAATTCAATGCTTTTAAAAATAATGAATCTTATGACAGTGAAATTATTGAAAAGCTATTAAGTTCTTATAAGTCAACACATAAAACAAATATAAATCAAATGTTAAGAGTTGGTATTCAAGACGAATCAATTACTCCCGCGGTAATTGCTAGCGGAATTATAGGTGAAACATTAGAAGAATTAGCAGAGCAAACAAAATATAAATTAATTTTAGACAAAGAAAGAACAGAATATCCTTATGTAAGTATTAATAAAGATAAAATCGAAAATAACTATACATCAACTCATTATAAAAATATCAACAGAGTAAAAGCACAGACTCATATAAAAGCTTTATTAAAAAATGCAAATAATATTTTTATATATGATAAGTATATTAGTAAACCTAATAATTGGAATAATTGTAAAATTTTTTTTGAAGATTTAGTGCCTAGAAAAGATTTAGTGATTTCCTATACTCATGGACAATTAAATAGAGTAAAATTAGAGATAATAAATATATATAATTCTTGGATAATTGAAGAAGACACAGAAAATATTTATCATAGAGGTTTACATGATAGATATATTATCATTGATAATAAAGTAGAAATAATATTAACAAGTGGATTTAATTATCTTTTTGATAAATCTAAAGACTTCACATACATAGTAAGAGATTTAGAAAATGGATGAGTTTATAGAAAAATATAATTTCAAAGATTATTTCGTAGATGATTTACTCTACAATGACACAAAAATTATCTTTGTTTTAGAATCACCCCATGTTTACGAGGTGAAAAATGGCTATCCTGTTGCTGGGAAGAGTGGTAAGGATATGTCTAAGGTTCTTATGGAAGATTCTGAACTTAAAAAATTTTCTTTTGGTCAGTTGGTTAATGAGAAAAAAGTCTCTAATTTTGGGATTCTTAATGTTTCAAATATCCCACTCCAAGAGTTAGCTTATGATATAAAATCTGATGAGAGTTTCTCATCTTTGCCAACTCAACTCATTTTTAAAGATTTTGTACTTTTTAGACAGAATCCATCTAAGAGAAAAAAAGATTGCCGTGTGAATAAAATGATTGACATATTTGCACAAGATTTCAAAAAAAGATTAGAGCTTCATAAAGATAAAAAGATTGTCCTTTGTGGTGGTTTTGTTCAAAAGATTTTTCATGATAATTTTTCAATGGATGAGTTTGAGAATCTTATAGAGGTTCCTCATCCATCTTTTAATAACTGGTCAAAAGTAAAATATAAAGAGAAAATCGAAGAACTTTTGGAGTTTATAAAATGATTAGATTAGCTTCAGGCTCAGAGACTAGGGCTATGCTTTTAAAAAATGCGAACATTGAGTTTATTCAAGAATCAATCGATTTTGATGAAGATTCTATCGTCGCTTCATCTCCTAAAAATTTTGTGTATCAAGCAACGCTTGGAAAGTATGAGATTAATCTAAAAACATTTGGAATTGAAGATTATCCACTTTTAGTAGCCGATACTGTAGTAACTTCACAAGGTCAGATTCTTAGAAAAGCAAGATGCGAGGATGAAGCTCGAAATATCTTAATGACCCAAAGTGGAAATATAACCTCAATAGT
>JAYEKJ010000144.1:22139-62525 GCA_034660975.1 Campylobacterota bacterium | reverse complement strand
TGAACTGAGTAAAAATCTTTTTGATTCTCTCAAAGAGTACCACCCAAAGATTCACCTCATGACTGCTAATCAGTTTCAAATTGCTAAAGATATATTGGTATAAAGTTTCAAACTAAGTAGAAGCTAGGTATAATTTGTTAGCAGTCGGCACGGTGGTTTATTGGGATGCAGCAGATGTTTCAAACTAAGTAGAAGCTAGGTATAATTTGTTAGCTATTGGTGGATTCATTTATTTCGATACTGATTTGTTTCAAACTAAGTAGAAGCTAGGTATAATTTGTTAGTTAGTATATCACACAAGAAAAAGAGCTAGATGGGCAACGTTTCAAACTAAGTAGAAGCTAGGTATAATTTGTTAGCTCTCTCCTACTTTTATTTCATCACCAGCCCCTTTTGTTTCAAACTAAGTAGAAGCTAGGTATAATTTGTTAGAATACTAACTCTCTAACCATCTCGATTCAGTCAATGTTTCAAACTAAGTAGAAGCTAGGTATAATTTGTTAGCTATTTTATTATCTATGATGTGGATGCTAGAGCAAAGTTTCAAACTAAGTAGAAGCTAGGTATAATTTGTTAGAAAGATTCCAAAATTTGGTGAGTTTGAGGGGTATGTGTTTCAAACTAAGTAGAAGCTAGGTATAATTTGTTAGTGTAACACTCATCTATCAGGCAATTTAGCGGAGTACGTTTCAAACTAAGTAGAAGCTAGGTATAATTTGTTAGAACAGGTGCCGAGACAATTCAAGCTGGGACGGCTGAGTTTCAAACTAAGTAGAAGCTAGGTATAATTTGTTAGAATAAGCTCAACGACAAGCAATCAAAGTTATTGAGGTTTCAAACTAAGTAGAAGCTAGGTATAATTTGTTAGTACTTGATATTCTGCTCAGAGCGTCCTATTATTTGTTTCAAACTAAGTAGAAGCTAGGTATAATTTGTTAGAGCTCTTGATTGAAATCATCTCCTGTTTGAAGAGATGTTTCAAACTAAGTAGAAGCTAGGTATAATTTGTTAGTAGTAGATGCAAGTTTCGCAGAGGTAAATGCGTAAGTTTCAAACTAAGTAGAAGCTAGGTATAATTTGTTAGAACATTATGATACTGAGACTTGCGAGACTGTACTTGAGTTTCAAACTAAGTAGAAGCTAGGTATAATTTGTTAGGGATTATAAGTATGATTGGGTTTGGGTAAAAGATAGGTTTCAAACTAAGTAGAAGCTAGGTATAATTTGTTAGCGTGACAATGGAATGTTCAATGGCACTCCTCAAGAGTTTCAAACTAAGTAGAAGCTAGGTATAATTTGTTAGAATCTCTTTGAAGTTCAAATGCTGGTTGGCTTCGTGAGTTTCAAACTAAGTAGAAGCTAGGTATAATTTGTTAGGTGTTACACAATCTTTACAGATGTTTACACAAGCGTTTCAAACTAAGTAGAAGCTAGGTATAATTTGTTAGTTGTATCAAGAACTGCAAATATCTCATTTACAACGTTTCAAACTAAGTAGAAGCTAGGTATAATTTGTTAGATAACTATAGGTAGTAAGCTTAATCTCAATTCTGAGTTTCAAACTAAGTAGAAGCTAGGTATAATTTGTTAGAGCAAAAAAACACCCCTATTTTTAGGGCTTTTTTGGCTCTTTAGAAACTACTTTTTTCCATAATGAAAATAAGTGTAAAAACTTGCACATTTGTGGAAAAAATGATAAACTTAACTTCTAACAAATTATATCTGGTTTTTACCTCTGGTTGAAATCATAATAAAGGTTTGAACGAACCTTGGGATAAATACAAATGAAATGGGTCATCTGTTTTCGGACATACCCACCCCTAAATCGTTTAGCTAAAATCTATCATCACAATAATTCAAATATTCACACTGACCACACTTATTTTCATCGGCACTACTATTTGGTAATATATCTTTCTCAACTATTTTCTCAATCTTTTTAAGTGTAATAAAAAAATCTTCTTTTATTTTTGGTGTTATCTCTACTTTAAAGATTTTCATATTGTTTGAGTAGCTTATAAATGCTCTTGTAAATTTTTTACCGTACTTTTCACTCAGTAAGATTCCATAACCACACAGTTGCAATATATGAGCATAAGATGGTTTTTTAGAATCTACAAACTTAAACTCTATAGGAATCACTTCATCTTTAGACAAAAAAGCCAAATCAACAATACCACAGATATTTAATTTTTCATTTTCTATATACTTCTCTAAAATCACCTCTTCATACTCAATATGAAGTTTTTTAAACTTTCTATTTTTTGATAACTTTTCTTGTAAAGTATGATACTCCTCTCCTAAACTCACCTGCCTTGGAAAACTTGGTTTTATATTTGTTAGGAGATTATAGTAAACTATTCTAGGGCAAAAGTTGTATTGTCTGATGAGGTTTATAGGAATCATAGTATCTCAAAGCTCTCAGGATGTTTAAAATCATCTGCATCATAACCAAAACTATTTTTTAAATCCTTATCTAATGAAGCATTTGAGATAAAAGCTTTATCTGTATCTTTATCGCAGTAGATTTTAAAAAGCTCTTTTATGATTCTTTTCTCACTTACCAAAACATAACCCCAAAATACAGATTTTTGAATTGATATAAGCCCTAAATCTTTTAGTTCATCAAAAAACTTATTTCTTTTTTTTGTATCACTTATGTCATAACTCACTATTATTTGACTATACATTTTACCACCTAAATATGTAGGGTTTGTATTTTGCAGTTTCGCAAAAATAACCCGATATTTTATAAACTTGTCTTTGGATGATGCTCTCTAGTGTTAGCTTTTTATGGTTGTATTTATATTTTTTTGTAAGTGTAGAGAGTATGCTTTTTGCTACATCTCTTTTCACTTTATCAAACTCTTTAGCATTGGCTAATTTAGTTCGTAGTTTTATGATGTTTCTATCTACCACAAAACTTCTATACTCCTCCATAATATCAAGAACTAAAGATGGCTTTGCACTTCTTACACTATGAAGCACTCCATAGTAAGGCTCTAACCCTGCATTTATGCAAGATTTATAGATGAAGTTAAAAAGTATCGCATAGCCATAGTTTAGAGCTATGTTTGTTATCTCCTCGGAGTGTCTTTTTGTTCTGTACTCAAATGTAGATGGGAAAAGATTCATAGCTCTAAGATACTCAAAATAGTAAGAAGCACTCACACCCTCAACACCCATTATAAAATCTTTACTTATCTCTTTTTTATTTTTTAATTGCAATATCGATTTATCAAAGAATGCTATAACTGTATCTTTTCTTTCATCCTGTATATTTCTACTACTATAAAGTAAAGTTGCTCTTTGATTCTTTAGTTTACCCATTATCAGTTTTCTAGCCAACTCTAAACCATTTTGAGAATCACATTTTAAAAATTGATTCTTTCTTACCATTACAGATTTATGTTCATACAGGGTATGAAGTGCTGAAAAAGAGTTAAAGGTGTTAAAAAATATCTTAATCCCTCTATGGCTACAAGCATTTACTAAATCAGAAGAGAGTGAGATTCCACGAGAGAGAATCTGAATAGTTTTCACCCTTGTAAGTGCTATCTCTTGTTTTATACTTCCATCTTGTTTTACAGTCAATCTTTGAGATTTTAGACCTAAGAAGATTCCGAAGTTGTTTATGATTATATGTTTCAAATCAACTCTTCATAATTATCTAATATATTTTTATGAAAATATTTTGGTATTCTATTCCAATCCAATACTTGAATAAGTATAGGGATATTAGAATCTCTAAGTAACTCTTTAAAACTGATATATTCATCTATATCTATTTTCTCATCATCTTTAGATATAAGTGCCAAATCCAAATCACTCATATCATGTGCTTGACCATTTACACGACTACCATAAGCCCATATATTTATGGGATTTTTAAATGTTTGTTTTGCTATTTGGAGTATAGACTCTTTATCTTTATTTCTCAGAAGCATCTATAACCTCTATAAGTTTATCAACATCTTTTATAAACTGTTCTATCAAAACCAAAGTTTCATTTGCTAAATACTCACCATAATCATGAGCAGTTGAATTTCTGTTATCTCTATAAATCAACCATCTCTCAACTTCATCTATACTTAACAAACTATGAAGTCCAGCCTGTCTAAATATATCTTTAAACATAAGTTTATCTGCCTCTTTGTTGGAATGAAAATAGGCTCTTAAAACTTTTTTAAGTAACTTCCCAGACTGTTCTAATATTATCTCAAACTCTTTGATAGTGGCACTTCTATACATCTCATACATAAAATCATCTTCTGAATGTTTTTTAAGCTCACCACTAGCTCTTTGCAATGCAAGGTTGCATTTTTTTATATAAGTTGTGTCTATTTTTTGCATTTTAGTCCTTTAGATTTTCTAGGATGATTTCTTTTTTTCTTACATTCAACCCTGCTTTGTATTTTAAAGTTATAGAATCTTTGGTATTATTAATGACTGTCGCCTTTGCCTTTAACCCATCTCTTATAGAACCAATATAGTTATAAATTTCTAACTCTTTGTTATCTATATAATTTTCTATAAAAGCTTTAAAAAAATTATCTTTAGCCCCATCATATTGTTTTATTGTATCAAAATCAATATCTTCAAAACCATTTTTTCTAAATGTCACAACAATAGTATGTCTTGATGCTTCTGTAACAAAATATTCTAACTTACTCACATAATTAGAAATTTTATCTACTTTAATTGCAACATCATAAACACTTATACTTTTTTCATCAACCAATAAACAATCTATCAAATCAGCTATTTTGAGTGGTAAAGTATTTTTTGTAAAGTAAGGAATCGCTTTAATAGTTCCACCTATCAAATAATTTTTAGTTGCTATATTCTCACCACCTAAAATCTGCCAAGTATCATCTCTTTTTATCTTGTATTTAGCATTTTGACCCATTACAGGAAGAGTATATTTATGTCTTTTTTTAGCTCTTTTTCTTTGCTCTTTATTCTCATTTTTCTGTTTTGAGGAAAACATATCTTTTAGTAACTCATTTAAAATATTAGAATCTAAGAATTGTTTTTCATCATTTACTCTAAATAAGTTTTGAGATAGTCTTAATTTTTTATGTACTGCTTTGAAAAGATTCTTACTAGTTGCTGGTATATCTTTTATTTTTTCAAACTCTTTTAATTTTGTTCTTTTTTCATCAAAAAAGATACTCTCTATCTCTTTTCTAGTTGTGTTATAACGAAAATTATCTAAAAATTTTAATGCTTTTAAACTAGCTGTATCATTAGAGTTAAATAGTTCATAGAGCTTATTTGAGAGTTTTGAAATATCTATTTTTATATCATCATTAGGCTCTATTTTATCGCTATCTTCTATAAAATACTTTTTGTTTTTTTGATTCTTATAGAGTAGTTTATGATAGATAAGATTCTCTATATCTTGAAGTTTTATCTCTTTGGATTTTGCTATAAACTTCTCATCAACTTTTTTGATTACATAATAGTTTTCACTATAAATAGTTCCTTGGAAAAGTGCTACAGATGCACTTTGTTTAAATGTTGAGTTTATAAAAGTTTTGTTTTTTACTAGATTGTTTATAGTAGATTCTTCTAAGTAAATATCATCAAAATCATATCTTGATTCTAATGGTTCATTTTTTCTTACTTTTGAGTTTGCAAGGTAAAAAACAACCATCGCATCTATACAGTGTGAGTGTGAGTTTTGTATAGTTTGCTTTCTCATCTGCTCTTTTGTTTCTGAGAGTAGTTTTCTTGTACTGCTTACTAATTCACTACTTACAGTTTTAGAATCTACAGCTATTTGCTTAAACGCTTTAGGAAATTTTTGCACCAATTTTTCATAGATTTTTCTAGCTAACCTTTTTTGAGTTCCATTTGTGATGGTTTTGATTTTATCTAGTTTTACTAAGGTAAATGCTTTTTTAAACGCTTCACTACCATTTGGCATAAACAAAGCATAACGCAAAGCTATCTGTTGAGGAAGTTTAAGATTCTCAAAGTTTGTAAAGTTATTAGAATCTATGCTCTTTATGTGTTTAGATATAAACTCTTTAATCTGTTCTAAGTTGTCTGACTTGAAAACAGCTTTTAAATGGGTCGCTTGAAGATTCTCTAATTTATAGATAGTTGCACCCTTCTCACTATTTCCATCAGTTGAACAGTAAATCATGTTTGCTTTAGAGTTGTAAACCCCTTTACTTTGTGGAAGTATATGGTCGTAGTCCCCTTTATCAAAAGGTTTACCTGTATATGGACAAACACTTACATTTAAAGCATCTTTAGAATCTCTTTTGTACTTTTTAATCTGTGAATTTGAGGCTCTTTTTATAGTGTTGAGATTCTCCTCAAACTCAAATCTATTTTGCTCTAGTAGTATCTCTAACTCTTCTACATCTTTTATATCACTAGAATCTATCTGCTCACTTATCTCATAAGCTAGTCTATCTAACATCATATCAAGCATACCATCTATTGGTTTTGCTACATCACTTAAAAGCCGTTTGCCAATTACAAGATTCTCATCACTTCTTATGGAGTTTTCTTTTGTACAATGTTTACAAGTTTTTGAAAAACCACCTAACTCTTTGAAAAGAATCTCATAAGTTTGTTTGAGTATGTTTAACACTCTTTTTATATTTTCTTCATCTATCTTTTGTATAGAATCAAAGTAACTATTTTTAATCTCTAACTCTGCCAATATCTCTTTAATTGTGGCTATATTGGAATCAAGATTTTTTACTATTTTTACAATCTCTTTATCTGCTGAACATTTTTCATTCTCTTTACAAGCGAGAACTGTAGAATAAAAACTATTTTGATATTTTTTAGCTTCACTAGATATATGCTCCAAAGCAGTTTTCAAACCTCTTTTGGATTCTATGAGTTTTATAAATTTATCTGCTTCATCTTCTGTGAACTTGTATGAATAGATAGGTTTTAGTAGAGTATGCTTTACATTGTTTTTATAGGATGTATTTGTATTACACTTCATAAACATAGAGCTACTCTCTTCGTAAATCCCATTTATAATTTTAGATTCTTCTGCATAATATCTTGTAGCAATAGGTTCTAGTGTTTTATAAAGCTTCTCACTAAACTCTTTTTTGAACATAGTTATTGCCGAGATAGTTCCCCTCTCAAACATCGCTTTGTGTTTAAACACCTCTCTAGGGTTTAACTCTCTTGTTGTTCTCTCAGAAGTAGAATCTAAGATTCTTTGTAAATACTTACTATATGTAAAATCATCTTTAATATACTTATCACTAGATTGAGGTTTTACCCTATACTCCTCTTTCCTCTCAAAAAGTCCATAATCATCAGTTATGAGCAAAGCCTCAAAGTTAGGATTCTTTAAAATTATATCAATGGTATTTTTCAACTCAGAATCTATCTCTTGAGGTTTTATAAGCATTGAGTTACATTTATAGGTATTACGATTATTCATATCTTCATAAGGTGGAATTGTTAAACTTGGTGGTGTATTTTGTAAAAAATCTACTAAATTATCATTAGATTCTAAATAAGTAAGTAACTCTTTTTTTGTCTCTTTCTCACTCTCTTTTTTGTAATGATGAGATATGAAGTATTTTTTGAGAATCTCATATCTATCATTTTTTTGCGAATTATAGTTAAAAAACTTTCTAAGAACTCTAAGTTGAAGATTTGATATATTTGCTATAAGATTTAAAAACTTCTCTTTATTTTCTATAAAATCAAGATTCTTTATCTCATCTTCTATCTCTTTAATATACTTTTTTCTAGGTTTAGAACCTGTGTCTATCTCTTTTTTTATTCCAATAAAAAAATCTTTTAACTCTTTTAGATTCTTACTTATAGTTGGCTTGTTCGTTTCACTCTCTGTTGTAAAATTAAGTTTATTAATATACTCAAACTCTTTTTCAAAATCTATATTAGAGTTATCAAAATCATCTTTTTTAAGTGACGCTGTTATCTCTTTTTCATTTTTACCTAAATCTTTATAATCATAATTAAAAAGCATATTTTTTATAAAAGAGAAAGATTTGAATTTTGTTATAGTTCTACTTTGTAAACTTTCTAAATCACTTAGAATCTTTTTCTTGTTAGAATAGTTTTGTAAATCATTTGAGATGTTGTTTATATTTTGAATCTGATTTTGTAAAAATTCTACTAACTCTTTTTCATCTTCAAACTCGTTAGTAAAGAACTCTTCAAATTTATCTTTGTTAGTATAACCTTGTATATCAGATAAATAATTATCTATAAACTCTAAAGTTTCTTTTTCAAGTTTTTCAAACTCTGTTGTAGAACTTAAAAAAGTATATCCACGATTCTTTAAAAGTCCCATTATTGATTCTGTTTGTTTCTCATTATATTGTGAAAAATCCACTAACTCATTTAAAACTCTTCTAGCTAATCTTCTTCTCTTATAGTTTCTATCTTTATGCCTATTTTCTCTTCTATCTTTTTTAGAAAAATTAATAAGATTCCCATCAATAACTACACATGAGGCTTTATTTTCTAAAATTGTTTCATTATCTGTTTTTGCAATAAAAACACCATTGTTTTTTGCACCCATGTCGATTGATATAGTAAGTTTTTTCATTTATATTTTTCCAAAAATTAAATTTAATATATTGTAACTGAATTTAAATTAATTTTCATTCTTTTTAAGCAAAGATATATTTTGTTATAATCACAATACTATTTAAAACATTGGATGACTATGATTGATTTAAAACTATTACAAAAAGATTTTGATGGACTAAGTGCTAAACTTATCCGTAAAGGTGTTGATTTAGCACTATTAGAAAAATTAAAAGAAAAAAATGAAGAATTAAAAGTTGCAAAAAACAACTTTGAAACTCTTCAAGCATTGCAAAACTCTATGAGTAAAGAGTTTGGTGTTTACAAAAGGGAGGGAAAAGATATCTCTGAACTTAAAGCTAAAGTTGATGCTAATAAGATAGAGATAACAAAAGTTCTTGATATCCAAAGAGAAAAAACTCAGGAACTAGAATCTATGGCTATGGCAATCCCTAATGTTCCTGATGATTCTGTACCAGATGGTGAGGATGAAGATGATAATATTGAACTAAAAAAAGTTCTCACACCAAAAGAGTTTTCTTTCACTCCAAAAGAGCATTGGGAATTAGCTGAACAAAATGGCTGGATAGATTTTGAGCGTGGTGTAAAACTTGCTACTAGTAGATTCTCTGTTTCATTTGGTATGGGTGCTAAACTAGAGCGTGCTTTAATAAACTTTATGCTTAATTTTAATTCTAAGAGAGGATTTGATGAAGTAAGTGTTCCTGCACTTGTGAATCGTGCTGCATTAGAGGGAACTGGTCAACTTCCAAAATTTGAAGATGATTTATATAAGATGGATGGACAAGAGTTGTTCTTGATTCCAACTGCTGAAGTTCCAGTAACAAACCTTTACCAAGATGAGATTCTTAGTTCAGATGAGCTACCTAAAAAGATGACTGCTTATACATCTTGTTTTAGAAAAGAAGCAGGTGCAGCTGGTCGTGATACAAGAGGGATGATTAGACAACATCAGTTTCACAAAGTTGAGTTAGTAGCATTATCTAAACCTGAACAAAGTGAAGAGATTTTTAACGAGATGGTATCTTGTGCTTCTGATATTTTAACAGCTCTAGAACTTCCACATAGAATCGTGAATCTTTGTACCGGTGATTTAGGTTTCTCAGCAGCTCATACAACAGACATAGAAGTGTGGTTACCGGGTCAAAACCAATACCGTGAAATCTCTTCAATAAGTAATACAAGAGAGTTCCAAGCAAGACGAGCAAAAATCCGTTATAAAGATGCTAAGAAAAATGTGATGGTTCATACACTAAATGGTAGTTCTCTTGCTGTTGGTCGTACACTTGTAGCTATAATGGAAAATTATCAAAATGAAGATGGGTCGATAGATATTCCTGAGGTGTTAAAGCCTTATTTAGGAATCTAAGGGTACTAGTTTCTTAGGCTAGTTATTGAATAACTGCCTAATTGAAGCTAGATAGCATCATTTTTGAGTTGATTTAACAATCTCAAATAAATTTTGGAATGCACTTTCACTAGAGTTTTCTACATCTTTCATACGAGTAAGAGCTTCCTCATGTTTAGCTTCACTATTTAAGTCTATCGCTTGTTGTAAACCTTGATGCACATTACTATGATGTTTTGTAATAGTTGTTAAGTTTGAATTACCTTTTAAGAAGCTATTTGTTGCATTTGCATACCATTGACCAAATCTACAACTATTTTCATCTTGTATCTTTGTAGAAGATTTATTAATAAGTGCTTTATATGCTTGAACATTTAAAGAGATATGCTCTATTTTACCAACAGTAACTTGCAACTCATCTGTTACATATTGAGTTTTAGACTTAATGCTATTAGAGTTACCCATTACTATTTGAACACTTTCATTAAACAGATCTAAAGTCTCAGTTACTTTATTTGTTTCATCATTAAATGTATTACTAATCTCTATCAAAGAGTTTGAGTTTTGTTTAAGTGAGTTGATATTTATCTCAACTTCACTTGTAGCTTTTTGAGTTCTCTCTGCGAGTTTACGCACCTCATCCGCAACAACAGCAAAGCCTCTACCATGTTCCCCTGCACGAGCAGCTTCAATAGCAGCATTTAGTGCAAGTAAATTTGTTTGGTCTGAGATATCTTTAATCATAGTTATAATATCTGCAATAGAATTAACACTATCATTAAGAGAATTTGAATCATCTCCAAGAGTTGATGTGTACTCTTGTATTTTATCTATACGATGAGCAATATCAGCCGTTTCTTTCTCAACATCAGTCATCTTCTCAGTATTAGCACTATTTAATTCATTAATCTCTTGCAGCATCTCAAGTGGACTATCAACTGTTTTTTGTAAAAATGCATTACCATCTTCATAGCTTTGAAGTAGAACATCTACAAACTCATCTTTTTTTGTATCAACTTGATATGTAGGCTTTTTAAGTTCTGCAATCTCTGCTTCAAGCCTCTGTATATCATTCTTATAAGCATCAACTTCTATCTTGTGTTGCCTACTTAAATCTTCGAGTTTCTTACTATTTCCAAACATTATAAAACCTTATTTTTTATAAAAATAATTCTAACTATAATAGTATTAAGTAGTCATAAAATTTTATCAATTGCTTAAATAAATGATAAAGTGTTCCCAAATGAGCAATATAAACTGAATGTGCCTTGTTACAATGATAGATTAAATTTTTAATTCTCTATTGTATAATCCGGGTTAAACCAATCCTAAAAGTTGTATTATTAGTATTGCTAGTCACACTTAATTCCCCATCCATACTATCTTCAACAATCATTTTTGCCATATAAAGTCCTATCCCTGTACCCTCATTTTTAAATTTTGTTGTAAAATATGGATCAAAAATTTTATCTATATTTTCTTGTGGGATTCCACCACCATTATCAATAATATCTATCTCGATATGATTAGTATCTATACTAAGTAAAAATTTAATTTGTGGATTTGGGATATTCTTTATCTCAAAATTATCTAATGCATTGTTTATTATAATAAGAAATACTTGTAAAATCTCACTCTCATAAGATTCGATATAAACATCTTTTTTATCATAAATAAACTCTACTTGATTTAATCTATTACCTAAAACTCCAATCAAAATATTAATCAATTTTTGTATATTAAATTTCAATATTTGTTTATCAGGTCTAAAAAAGTTTGAAAAGTCCTCAATAGTATTTGACATATAATGAAGGTTCTTTTGTGAAGATCTAATCTTATTTTCTATCATCTGTTTATCTATAATCTCGTTTTTCAATATTGAAACAATCACCTCTAAACTTAAATTCATCCTATTTAATGGCTGTCTCCATTGATGTGCTATATTTGATATCATCTCTCCCATTGAAGCAAGTTTTGATTGTTGAAATAAAGCTTTATCTTTTTGTCTATTTTTTTCAACCTCTTGCTTGATTCTATCTTCAAGATTTTGATTTAAAATTTTTAATTCACTTGTTTTTTCTTGTACATTTTTATCAAGCTTTTTATTAAATTCTAATAAAAATTTCTTGAGGGTAATATCATGTCCAATAGCATCATAAGCAATAATCTTTTTATCTTTATCAAATATAGGGGATATAATAACTTTTATCCAATACTCCTCCCCATCTTTTTTTACATTTTTTAGTTCATCACTCCATGTATTACCATTAGATATTGTTTTCCATAAATCTTGATATATCTCTTTGGGGTTATTTTTTTGTTTTAGGATTCTATGATTTTTCCCAAGTAGTTCATTTTCAGAATAACCACTCATATCACAAAAAGCTTTAGATACAGAGATAATTGTACCATCTATATCTGTTCTTGATGAGCTAATATTTTCATCAAATATTTTATGTTGCTTAGCTAATTGTTCACTTTTTTGTTTTAAAAGTAATTTTAATTTATATCTTATGTATATAGCAATCAAAAATATACTAATAAATATAAAAATAAATAACTGTATATATCTTTGATACTGATAATAAAACTTTTTTAATAAATCTTTTTTTTGCATCTCATTTGTTAAAACAACTTTTTCTATACCGGTGTAGTATATAAAATCATTGAAATCTACGACGGAGGATTGTTTTACAAGACCCAATAAACGATAAGCAGTTGTTATCTCTTTTAATCGTATAGGGTTTATATCACCAAAATTCATATCTTTTTTAAATGCTAGTTTCTTTAAGGTTTTTGCTTCAAACTCTAAAGCTTTTTTATCTCTGTTTTGTGTATTATAATTGTTTGAAATAATATCTATACTGTAATCTATATGGCTATAAGCATATAACCAACCCTCTAATGTTGCTTTATAAAAAGCTTTAACCACATCAGGATTCTCATCTATCATCTGCGAAGATGTAAAAAGTATGTCACTATAAAAATCATAACCATAGTTTTTAGGATCAAAGATAGTATATTTTATCCCCTTTTGCTCTAAAACAAATGGTTCGTTTGAACTATATGAGAGCATTAAGTCTGCATTGCCATTGATTAAATCGACTGGATTGAAACTAGTTTCTACAACTTCATAACTATTTTCTTTAAAATCTTGAGAAAACAACATAGCATTTATAGAGGCAGTATTGGCTTGGTCACTACTCATCATAATTGTTTTACCAGCAATATCTTCAAGAGTTTTTATATCGGAGCGTTTTTTTGATATCAATGTCATTGGTGAAGATTGATGGATAACAGCTAGAAATTTAAGATTTGGATATTTATTTATTTTATCAAGGATAATTGATGAGTGTCCTATCCCAAAATCGTATTTCATATTTGAGACATCTTTTGCATTATCTCTTTTTAAATCATACTCTTTTATATGAACCTTTAGTCCAACTTTTTCATAAAAACCCATCTCTTTAGCGACATAATATCCTGCAAATTGAAACTGATGTTTCCAAGGAAGTACCAAAGAGATATCTCTAGCTTGTGCTTGAGAAAGTGTTGTAATAATTAATAATAAAAATAGTATTTTTTTCATAAAACACTATATCATATTATTATAGAGTAAAAGTGACATTATCTTATTAAAATATAAATTTAAAGAAAATGATTAGTTTAAAACTACATAAATTAATTCTTATGTCGATATAATAAAAGTAATTACAAGGAGAGAAGTATCGGTGTTTAGATTTATTATATTTTATCTTTTAAACATTATTGTACTTTTTTTACTATTTAGTTATCAAAAGAGTGTTGATTTACAACTAATCTACACAAGTGCAATAAATCCAATCGTTACATATTTTATAAATATGCTTGGGATTGAAGCTATCTCTGTTGGTATTGACATCTTGTTGCCATCCTCTACACTGCAAGTGATTTTTGGGTGCAATGGACTAGAAGCTTTACTGATATTTATCGCGGGTATTTTAGCTTTTAAAGCAAGATTAAAAGATAAATTGAAATATTTGGGGCAAGGTATTTTACTAATAAGTATTATTAATATATTTCGTTTAGTAATTTTAGCTTATGTGATTGAATATCACAACTATTATTTTGATTTGATGCATGATTATGTAACACAAGATATGATGATATTTTTAGCTATTATACTTTTTCTAATTTTTACGCAAAATATGAAAACTACCACAAGGGGGGTGCAATGAAACTTTTAAATACTAAATCAAAAACACCCCTAGAGTTAACTGTTTTATTTATATTTATTTTGTCATTTAGCTATCTTTTATATCATTTTTTTATTTATGATTACTACAAATTTATACTTATTTTATCATCTTTTTTTGTAGGGGAGATATTTGATATGAGAGTTTTAAACTCTGAAAATTATTTCCAAGAGATTAAACTTGTATCAAATGCAACTATGCACAATGCTGTAACTAATGAGATTAGTAGAGTTGGTATTGAATTTACGAAAATAGATATAGATAATATGTTCAATATGTTCACTAAAACCCCACTCATCTTAGCCTTTATTTTACTATTTGCTAGAAGTTTAAAAACAGTAGCCATAGCATCATTAATTGTTATTTTTATCCATACCCTTAGTGTTGCAATAATAATGACAGATATTATGTTGTTTGCATCGCTTACAAGTATAAAACTTATAAATTATTTTCAGATGTTTGGCATTACACAAATAATTACAGAGGGTGTTGAGTTTATAGCGATCTTATTTCGTGCTTACATTCCAACTTTTATACCATTGATAATAGCCTACTGGTTATGGGAAACTCACTCTTATAGTTTTAAGGAAAAAACGCAAAAAGAGCTAAGCTCAAAATGGTTTATTCCACTTTTAGAATCACTAAAGAGTGAAAGATGAAAAAAATTGTCCTTTTTTTATTATTGATTTCATTAGGTGGTTCACTTAATGCTGCCTTGGTTGCTCATTATGAATTTGAAGATACAACAGATGATTCTACGGGGAATGGTCATCATTTAAACACTTATGATGGTGGAGCTAAAGCATATAGTGCAACTGCAATTAGAGGGGCTAAAAGTTACGATTTTGATGCTAGTGATAATTATTTAAAAGTGGAAAATTCATTTACGAACAGTGATAATGGGACAATTTCATTTTGGATAAAAACTCCAAATAACAATGACACATCATTTTTTTCTATGAGTGATGGTGAGAATATAGAGATTTTATCTGATACCGATTCTCTAACAGCATTCTATGATAATGGCTTGTTTGGTGATCAAAAAGATGAAAAAGACAATCCTGGTATTTATAATAATAACTGGTACATGATAACCATTACATTTAACAATAATACTAATAGCGAAAAGATGTATATAGATGGTATTATCGTCGCTCTAGATACTGATGGGACTAATCAATTTGGCTTAGGAAAAGACCTTTTTGTGGGTGGCTCAAATGGTGGTGGTGGTGGTGGTTTTATGGGTGGTATATTTGGTGGTGGAACTGACACTCAATATACAGGCTTAATGGATGACCTTCGTATATATGACCATGAATTAACAGCCGGTGATGTATGGAATCTATTTAGTCCACCAGTTGCTCCAGTAGTTACTCCTCCCGTAGTAGTCTCAGTCCCAATCTCACCAAAAGCATATCTTTTTTTAGCGCTAGCCCTACTCTTTATAGGTATCAAACAAACTAAAACTTAAGGGCACCTCCAACATCATTGACTTAAGGATTGGAATCTCGAATTTATTCGAGGCTGACAAAGGAAACCAAAGCACTTGCCTCGAATAAATTCGAGGTTCCAAAGTGTCTATATGCTTAAGTCAATGGTGTTAGTGGTACCCTTAATATATATTTAGCTAAAATTAAAATCTTAAAATAGTTTCATAAACCGAGGAAAATAATGGCTGAATTTGAAGATGATATAGTAATTATTGCAGAAGATGATGCAGCTGGTTTTGATGATTCTGAACAAAATACAAACAGTTATAAAAATGAGAATGAGGAGGAGCTTAAAAAGAAAAAGCTTCTTATCTTTGGTGGAGCAGCAATTGCATTTGTATTGATAATACTTATTGTAGTATTAGCTTATATTAAATTTTCTGATAAAGAGAGTGAACTTTCTCTTGGAGATATAGAAGAGAAACTCAAAGAAAATAAACAGATACCTATTGAGCCTAGCAAACTAGAGAACATGATTGCAAAAGCCAACTATCTCTACACAAGTGGTTCAAAAGAGAAAGCCTTATCATTATATGAACAGATTGCCGTTTTTAGTGAAGCTATATCGGTTTATAATCTAGGTGTAGCACAACTAAAAAATCAACAATATAAACTTGCTCTACAAACATTTCAAAAAGCTATACTAAATGATGAAAAGAGATGTGTAAGTGCCATCAATGCTGCTGTTTGTTGTTTACATTTAGAACAAAATGATAGTTTTAATTATTATATTGATTTAGCTTATGCCTATCTACCAAATGAGTTAGATTCCCCATTATATTCTTACTATTATGCACTCATAAACTATTATAACAATAATTATCTTGAAGCATTAAGTGCTTTAAATAATCCAAGTTCCAAAGAGTATCCAGCATCACAAAAATATTTAACTACTAAGATAAATGCATTGTTTGAGAATAATTATGATGCACTTGAAGCTATGGAAAAAAACTATACTCAAGAGGATGCTTTTAATATAGCTTTATTGTATGCTAGAGTTGGAGATATCACTCTTGCACAAAAATATTTTAAAGATGCAATTTTACAAAATATTGAACCTGTAAAATCTCAACTAGCTCTTGGTTTGGTAAATTTAAAGGCTGGTCAAGTTGCTACTGGAGCAAAACAGATAAAAAATATTACTGATATGTTCCCCGAAGAAGTTTATGAACCATACCCTATAACTGTAACTTTAAAAGATTCTATATTTATCTCAGATTTAGCACAAAAAAATTATAGAGAAAATATAGTATCAAGTACCGCATTTAATTATCAAAAAATATTCTATTTCTCACCATATAAAATTTTTAATGCAAATAACACTATTAGTTATATTAGAAAAGGGAATGCAAATATATTTATTGATGCAATTGATGGAGCAAAAGATTATTTAAGAAAAGGTATCTCTTCATCTAGTGTAAATATTGGTATAGCAAAAGCTATAAAAAAAGCGTTGTCATTTAAAATACGAAAAGCAAATGAAGAGTTAGTAGAGTTACTTAAAATACAACCTAAACACTCTATTTTACACTACAACATAGCTTTGACATTTGCTCAAATGGGGAATATACCAAAAGCACATAAACATTTTTTACGCTCATATCATCTTGATGCTAAAAACTATTTATCTGGAATATACGCGATTATGACATCACAACTTATTAATAAAAATAGTGATAAACTTCGTTCAATTATAACTAATGCACTCTCAGATGAAGAGGAAAACGAAAGAATAGATTTTCTTACCACTCTTCTTACTATCAGTAAAAAGAATTTCATAAGAGCTGTCGATTGGCTTGATAATGATTATAAAGAGAGACCTTTATATTTAGCTATTGAAGTTATTGTCGCATTAAATCTTAGTAGGCATGATTTAGCAAAAGAACCCGCAAAAAGATTAGTAACACTACTTCCAAACAATATATTACCCCACATGATGAATATAGATGTGGAGTTTTTTGATTTAGAAACTAAAGAGTATGCAAAAGAGGTAGCTAAATACTTAAAAGTACAAAACTTTCACTTTAATGATCTTTACCATGGACCATATATCACTAGGTATCTATATATACAACAAAACCTAATTACCGGTAGATTGTATTTTTTAAGACAACAGATTAAAGATGTGTTAGAGAGTACAACTCATGATAAAAGAGAACTTACTAGTTCTTTAGCATTAGCATCACTTTATGACAAAGTATTTGAGGAATCATATTCACTCTATAACCATCTCATTGACAATCTAAGAGTTAGAGATGCTAATACCTTGTTTCTAGGTGCAGTAGCTTCAACGGCAGCTCAACACCATGAAAATGCTATCATTTTGTTAGAACTCTCTAAAATGAAAGATACAAATTTCCTAGAGAGTAGATATGCATTAGGTTTGTTATATCTGCAAGTGCAAAATAATCAAGGAGCATCTATACAACTTGGTATGGTTGGGGATAGTGGCTTCACTTCAGATTATTTCAATTTTAAAATCAACTTAGATCAATTATTATTTGAAAAACAAAATAGTCATAAATATTAATAGGTAATTGGGAAAAGTATATGTAACCTAAGATAAGGTTACATATTTAATTGAGGATTGACACTCTTTAATTATTCGTTTGTATTTTGATTATCTTCTTCATCTCTTAAAACTTCATCAGACATCTTAGCATCTTGTTTTAACTCTTCTGCTATATCATCTGTAACTTCTGTAACTTTAGAAGTCATATTGTTCTCTTTTTCAAAGTTAATAATAATCTCTCGAACTTCTTCACCAGTGATATTTTCTTTTTTATAAAGAAGTTTTACCATATCTTCAATAGCACCTCTGTACTCTTCAAGACTAGCTAATACAGAATCATAATGCTCAGATAAAGATGTTTTAATAAATTCATCCATATTTTCAGCCATCTTATCACTATAATCACGAGAAGCTTGTTGTCCACCACCTAAGAATGATTGACGACTTTTCTCTAGAACCATAAGACCAGCTACATCACTCATACCATAAGTTTGAACCATAGATTTTATAATATCAGTAGCTCTCTCTAAGTCATTTCCAGCACCAGTAGAGATCTCACCAATAAACACTTGCTCAGCCGCACGACCACCAAGAAGAACATCTACCTCTGCCCACATCTCATGTTGTTGCATCATAAACTTATTCTCTTCAGGTTTATTAAGAGTATAGCCAAGAGCTGCTAAACCACGAGGAACAATTGAAACCTTAGAAACTTTTTTAGCACCTTCTGTAATCTCAGCTAAAAGTGCATGACCACTCTCGTGGTACGCAACTATCTTTTTCTCTTTAGGGTTGATTCTACGAGATTTTTTAGCAAGTCCAGCGATAGCTCTCTCAACAGATTCAAATAAATCTTTTTGTTTTACAGTTTTTTGAGATTTTCTACCAGCAAGAAGTGCTGCTTCATTGATAATATTTGCTAAATCAGCACCAGCTAACCCTGCTGTTAAACGAGCTATCTCCTCTATCTCAACATCATCATCCATTTTTACATTTTTCATATGTACTTTTAGAATCTTGATACGACCCTCAAAATCTGGCTTATCAACTAAAACTTGTCTATCAAAACGACCAGGACGAAGAAGAGCAGCATCAAGAACTTCAGGTCTATTTGTCGCAGCTAAGATAATCACAGGAGTATCAGTTCCAAAACCATCCATCTCAGCTAGAAGTTGATTTAGAGTTTGTTCTCTCTCATCATTTCCACCCATCATACCACCAGCAGCACGACTTTTACCAATAGCATCTATCTCATCTATAAATATAATACTTGGAGCATCTTTTTTTGCTTGTTCAAATAAGTCACGAACACGAGCCGCACCAACACCAACAAACATCTCAATAAAACTAGAACCACTTACAGAGAAAAATGGAACATCTGCTTCACCAGCAACAGCTTTAGCTAAAAGAGTTTTACCAGTACCCGGAGAACCTACAAGTAAAACACCTTTAGGAATCTTTGCACCAATCTCAACATAACGACCAGGGTATTTCAAGAAATCAACAATCTCTTGAACCTCCTCTTTTGCCTCCTCAACACCAGCTACATCATCAAATTTTGTTTTTGGTTTTTCAGAGTTAACCATCTTTTTAGAGTTACCCATACCAAGGATACCACCACCCATTGATTTTTGCATACGCCCAGCGAAAAACATCCAGATTCCAATGATAATTAAAAATGGAAATAACCATCCAAACATCTCTGTGAACCAGTTTGTTTCACTAAAACCTTGATATTCAATCTCTTGTTTATCAAGCGCTTCTATGAGTTTTGTATCACCTCTTACTATTCTTGTTGTATAAACAGTTCTTCCATCAACAGAGATAGCTTTTATAAAAGTTTGACCAATCTCTACTTTTTGAACACTTTTTTTATCAACTAAGTCTTTCATTTGGGAATAACTAACTTGTTGTGTCCTTTTTGCAGTTTGTGCCGATCCATCAAGTGATGAGTTATCACCAACTAGAACTTTAAATACTAAGATAATAACAACTGAAAAAATTGCAAAAGTTACTAGGGGGTTCTTATTAAAAAAATTATTTTCATCATTATTATTTTGATTTTGATTTTGATTTTCAGACATATTTACTTATCTAACCTCTTTTTTAAAATTAATGTTACCCATTCATCTTGGGTAATTCTCTCTAATACTTCACAATCTTTGTAAAAGTTCATAACTTTTTTCTCATATTTATCTAAAATACCAGATATTATAAGTACTGCATTTTCATTCATTGCATTTTTTAAATCTTTTGCTATAAATGTCAAGACATCTGCTACAATATTTGCTACAACAACATCATACTTTTTTGTAGTTAAAGAGCATGAGCCTTCCCAAATATTAGAATATTTCAAGTTATTTAATTTGGCATTTTCAATACTATTTTCAACTGAAATAATATCTGTATCGCACGCATCAACTATCGCACCAAGTTTTACAGCACCCATAGCTAAAATTCCACTTCCACATCCAACATCTAAAAGAGTGTTATCTTTTGTAACATATTTAGAAATTGCTCTTAATGCTGATGCTGTTGTTGGATGGTGTCCCGTTCCAAACGCTAAAGCGGGATCAATCATTATGTTAATTAATTCTGGATTTGGTTCATCCCAAGTTGGATGGATGTAAAACTTGTCTATTTGTAGTGGTTGAATACTTTTTTGATAAACATCAACCCAATCACTATTTTTAAGTTTAGACTGAGTACACTCAACATCAATAGTTTGACCTAAAGCTTTTTGTAGAGCTTCTGCGAACTGTTCTAGCCCCCAGATAATAGTATCTAGTTCATCTTCACTTCTAATAATGAAACCACCATCAATCTCTTCAAAACCAACAGGTAAAGTATCTGCTAAAAAATCTGAATAAAGTGATGTATGAGATGAAACCTTAACTACTAATTGGTAGTAGTACTCTTGCATTACTCAGCAACACCCATTACGGCACCAAGTTTCTCTTTTAATATTTGTGGAGTAAATGGTTTTACAATGTAGTTATTAACACCAGCTTTTAGCGCAGTGATAACTTCTGTTTTTCCACCCTCTGTTGTAACCATAATAATAGGAGTATCCTTAAAACGCTCATCTGCACGAACTTTTTGAACAAGTTCAAGACCATTCATCTCCGGCATATTCCAATCAGTAATAAGCATATCTATATCTGGATTTGCATCCATCTGAGCCCAACCCTCAACACCATCAGCACCCTCTAATATATCTTTATATCCAAGACGAGCTAATGTATTTTTTATAATACGACGCATTGTAGAACTATCATCAACAACAAGTAATTTCAATTGAAATCCTTTATTTAATATTTTTAATAAATTTAATGCACATATAATAGCAAAAAATTGTTTGTTTTTTTATTAATCTATGAGTTTAAACATCTTTGGTAAATCTAATGTTCCCTCATAGTAAGCTTTCCCGATAATTACTCCATCAACTTCTTTGGTTGCTATTAAGGTCTCTATATCAGATTCATCTTTAACACCACCACTTGCAATAGTACTTACGCCACTTGCTCTTGCTATATCTAAAGTAAACTCAACATTTACACCACTTAAAGTTCCATCTTTACCAACATCAGTACAGATAATAGCTTCAACACCAGCATCTGCAAACTCTTTAGCCAAATCAGTAGCCTTCATAGAACTAACTTCACCCCACCCCTCAACTGCAACAAAACCATCAATAGCATCTATTCCAACTGCTATTGGGTATTTGGCAGCCATATCTCTAACAAACTGTGGATTCTTAACTGCAATAGAGCCAAGAATGATTCTATCAATTCCAATCTCTAGCATTTTTTTGATTGTGGTCTCATCTCTGATTCCACCACCAAGTTCAAGTTTAACATTACAATTTTTTCTAATTTTAATAATCTGTTCTAAATTTTTAGGTTCCCCGGCAAATGCACCGTTTAAGTCAACTAAATGAACCCACTCAGCACCCATCTCTTCAAACTTTTTCACTAAGCTCCACGGTTCATCTGAATAAATCTTTGCACTATCCATTAAACCTTTTGTAAGTCTAACTGCTTTTCCATCTTTTAAATCTATTGCTGGGTATAAAGTCATATTTGTAATTTTCCTATAAGTTAATAAAATTTTCTAAAATTTTCAAACCATTTTCATGGCTTTTTTCCGGATGTGCTTGAATCCCAAACACATTTCCATGAGATACTGCCGATGTAAATTCATAGCCATAATAAGTACGACCAATAATATCCTCTTCATTTGTACAGTTAATATGATAAGTATGCACAAAATAAAGATAATGCTCCTCATCAAGATTCTCAAACAGTGGGTGCGTAGCTGTAAACATACGATTCCACCCCATGTGTGGAACCTTTAAAGGCTCACTGAATTTAGAGGGATCAAAAGCAGTAACCTTACCTTTTATGATTCCTAAACCCTCATTATCTCCAAACTCTTCACTACTCTCAAAAAGGAGTTGCATACCAAGACAGATTCCAAGCATATACTTTCCACTTTTAGCATATTCTCTCAAAGGCTCTATCATATTTCGCTCTCTTAGATGCTCCATTGCATCACCAAAAGCACCAACCCCTGGAAGTATAAGTTTATCATACTCTTTAAACTTACTTGGATCACTCTCTACAACTGTATCTTTTCCTAATTTAGCAAATGCATTTTGTACACTTGCTAAATTTCCCATATTATAATCAACTATCGCTATCATTAGTTATTTTTCACTTTTGTATAATTTATGTAAATTGCTAAACTTAGTATTAGTAATGCCACTGCACCTATTATATAAGTTGCTGACAAAAGTTTCGCGGGATCTGTTATGGCAAATTTAAATACTAACATTAATGCTTCTATTGATAATGCAATAATTATAGAACCTAAAAACTTAACCATTGTTTTATTTGGACCAGATACATCACGCTCTTTATGTCGCCCTAATATCTCCTCTTCTATTATGGTTTTAGCCAAATCAAATATGGCCAGAGATAAAGTTAAAAGGATTGTAGCTTTAAACATATCATCAATCACTAAATGTGAAAGTATTATATCATTTTCAAAAAAACTTTTAACACCGTGCGTAAAAAGTAATAAAGTAACTGCTATAAGTGCAATAGCAAACATCCCATAAGAAAATTTAAATAACTTTGTAAAAAACTCTTCAGATCTATTTTGATAAGATATTTTTATAACCTCATCAAGAGGCATATCTAAACAAGCTACATACTGAATATCACCGTTTTCATCAAATATTGGCTGGGATGCCGTTACTGTTAAGTTCCCAGTTATCAAAGATGGATAAGGATCGGTTATCGTACATCTCTCTTCACGAAGTGCACGATAATAATAAGCTCTATCAGCTCTAATCCTTCCAGTATCATCATCTAACTGTTTACTTACTGTATATGTTGGTGTAACTTGTACACCACGAGTATCAAGAAGGTAAACACCCTCACAATTTTCTAAATCTGCCTTAATCTTTAAAAGACGAGGCATTATCATCTCTACCGAAAGAGATGGAAGTTTATTTGGAATATTTTTTGAAAATAGATAACAAAAATACGCCCTAGCCTTAGTTCGACCCTCAGAAAAATTTTGAATATCCGATGCTACCATTAGGTTCCCTTTTTTTAACTAATTATATCAAGTGATAATTACAAACTAGTAAGCAAATCTATCTTTTTGCTCTTTATCTTTTGGTTTTTGTGATGGCTGTTCTTCTGGTATATTTGTTATACTAGGCCCAAAAACTTTTTTGATTATTGATTTGATACCTCTTTCACTCTCTTCATACTCTTTTTCCGATTCTTGAAGAGCTACTTCCCAAGCTGATGAGAATCCGGGAGCTTTTAGCATCATTTTTCTTAGTGCTACATCATAGATATTTAGAAGTCGAATCTCTGCACGACCCGGTTTTTGACCTAAAGATTGAACAGATATTCTAAGGTTTTCATTCTCTTTTTTAAGTTTACTCAACTCTTTTTCTATATTTTTGTTACCCTCACTTGTTATCTCCATCTGTCTATTAAGGTGGTTCTTTAGCTCTTTTATCTCTTGTTTATACTTTCTTACTTCAAATCTAGATTTTATAAAACTCATCACCCAACCAACTGCAATACCAGCAATGATATATAAAATAACTTGATAACTCAATTCCATAATCCCTTCCTTTTAACCCAACTTAATAATAATTCAATAGTATATCACAATATGTTCTCAATAAATATCGCTATAATAATGTTTATATAACTACGAGGTACAATTAATAATGGGATTTAAACTATTTTTACTACTTGAAAAAATATTAATGGCTTTACCAAAAAATTATAGAAAAAGTTTTTTTTCTGCTTTAGCATCTTTAGGCTACAAAATATCTAAAAAACATCGCCGTATCTCTTATGCAAATCTTGATTATGCTTTTGATAATAAGATGAGTTTCCAAGAAAAAGATGATATTACAAAATATAGTTTTAAGAATCTATCATTTAATTTTTTACATCTTATGGAACTTCGACACATGAGTAAAGATGAACTTAAAAATAAAATCACTGTACAAAATATTGAAGCAGTTCAAAAAGTTCATAATGAGGGTCGTGCTGTTATCTATGTAACAACGCATTACTCTTCATGGGAGTTAGGTGGTGCTTCAATCGGGGCTTTTATTGAACCCCTTGTTGCTGTTTATAAAAAACTAAAAAATGAGGCTTATGAGGATTGGCTACTCGAATCAAGAGCTAGTTTTGGAAACTCAAATCTTGAAAAATCAAATGTTGTAAAACCACTGATAAGACTTATAAAAGAGAAAAAAGCTAGTGGACTATTAATAGATACCAATATAAACAAAAGAGAGGGTGTCAAGGTTCAGTTTATGGGTAAACCAATAAGACAAACCTCAACCCCTGCATACTTAGCTAGAAAATTTAATGCTGCTATTATCCCTGTAACCATACGAACTGATGATGAGGAGAACTACACTCTTATGTTATTTGATGAGATTCCAGTTGAAAAAACTGATGATGCTCAAGCAGATATATTAAAAGCGACTCAACTTCAAGCAGATTGGTTAAGCGAGATAATAACCAAAGAACCAAAGTTTTGGTTTTGGTTACATAGACGATGGAAAAGTGATAATCCGGAGATTTATAATAAAAAATAGATACCTAAGTCTCACACTCTTTACTTCTTGCTTCAAAAAGTTTAAGAAGTGTTAAGAAAAGTGCTGTGATTGCTGGTCCTAGAATCATACCCCAAAAACCAAATGTTGCTAATCCAGCGATTATTGCAAAAAATATCAACAACTCATCCATTTTTGTATCATCATCTTCTAAAAGTCTACTGTTTATCTCTTTGATTATTAACGGTTTTATAAATGTATCAGCAACTATTGAGATAACTATTACCGAATATAATGCTATAAATATTGCACTGTTAGTATTGCCGATTGCGAACTCATAAGCCATAAATGGGAGCCACATAAATATACCACCAACTACTGGAATCAAAGATGCAAACCCATACATAATTCCAAATAAAAGACCATTATAACCCATAAAAGAGATAGCAATTCCAAACAAGACACCCTCAAACATAGCCGTTACAATTATAGAATAAAAAACTACACTCATTACTGATGATAGCTCTTTAACCATAAGAGTTGTTTCATCAACTGATATCTGAACTATCCGTTTTAAATATTCTACTACTGTTGAACCATTGTATTGAGCGAAAAAATAAAATACTATTACTAAAAAGGCATTTTTTACAAAACCTGCACTAAATGCACCTACCTTACCAGCAAAACCAAGAACCAATGCTGTGATATTATTAATATTTATATCAGCACTTATATCTTTTGTGTATGGAACTAAAAAACTCATATATTCTGGTGGTGATTCTATAAATTGACGAATATACAACTCTATTTTAATTAGAATCTCTTGATCTAATGAGTTTAAAGATAAACTTAATGTAGTTAAAAAATAACCTAGTGGAGCAAAAAATAGAATTGCCAAAAGAAAACTAGAGATAAATGCTGATAATAGTTTTGATTGAAAATATTTTTCTAGTAAATCCTGAATATTTGATGTAGATACTGCTAAAAGTGCAGCAATTGTTATGCTCATAATAAAAGGGGTATATAAAACATACATCCAATAAAGAGAAGTTGCAAAAAGGATTGCTATTAAATATTGAGGTTTCATGAAAAAAGTGTTCCCTCTTCCATTGGTGGATTAATATTTAGAATCTCATAGGTTGAACGGGTTGCCCTGCGACCTTTTGCTGTTCTCTCTAAATAGCCATTTGCTAATAGATAAGGCTCTAGTACATCTTCAACCGTCCCCTCATCCTCACTAAGAGCAGCAGCAATTGTACTTAATCCCATCGCCCTACCTTTGGCTGACACTAAAAGATTTAGAAGTCTTATATCCATCTCATCAAAACCATGTGAATTAATTCCCAATTCATTTAGTGCATACTGAGTACGCTTATGGTTAATATCTAACTCATCAACAACATCAGCAAAATCTCTTACACGGCGAAGTAATCTAAGAGCAATCCTTGGAGTTCCACGGCTTCTTTTTGCTATCTCTAAAGATGCCTCTTGAACTATCTCTTTATTTAGTTTATTTGATGCTTGAGCAATAATTCTAGCTAACTCATCTGAATTATAAAACTGCATTCTAAAACTCATCCCAAATCTATCTCTTAGTGGATTTGATAACATCCCTGCTCTAGTGGTAGCACCAATAAGTGTGAATCTCGGCAAATCTATTTTAACTGTTTGTGCAGCTGGTCCACTCCCTATAATTATATCGATTCTAAAATCTTCCATAGATGAATAAAGAATCTCTTCAACTGCTGGGGCTAATCTATGAATTTCATCTATAAAAAGGATATCACCCTCTTCTAGGTTTGTAAGAATCGCAGCTAAATCTCCACTTTTTTCTATCATCGGTGCAGCTGTTACTTTGATGTTTGTATTCATCTCATTTGCGATAATAAGTGCAAGAGTAGTTTTGCCAAGCCCCGGGGGTCCGAAAAAAAGTACATGGTCTAACGCTTCGTCCCTTTTTTTACTCGCTTGTATAAATACACCAAGATTTTTTTTAATCTGCTCTTGACCAATATATTCACTCCAAGCATCGGGACGAAGTGTAACTTCATTACTCTCTTCGTCGGCATTGAACTTTTCTATCTCTACAATTCTATCCATCATTTTAAACTCTTAATAGGTGTGAATCTCTTGAGGAAACTCTCTTGATTGAACCTCATCACTATAATTTTTTACAGCTTCTCTTACTAAAGTTGCTCCATCCATATACTTTTTAACAAACTTAGGGGTGAACTCTTCAAAAAGTCCTAACATATCTGAAAATACTAAAACCTGCCCATCGACATCAACACCAGCTCCGATTCCAATAACTGGAATCTCAACACATGAGGTAATCTCTGCTGCTACTTCAGCTTTTACACCCTCAATAACCATACAAAATACGCCAGCATCCTCAACGGCTCTAGCATCCTCTATAAGTTGTAAAGTCTCCATATCTGTTTTACCCTTAACTTTGTAACCACCATCACCTCTAACCGACTGTGGTAAAAGTCCAATATGACCACAAACTGCTACACCATTACTTGTTAAATGTTTAATTATATTTGCTTTATCTTCACCACCCTCAATTTTTACACAATCAGCACCTGTTTCTTGAAAAACTTTAATCGCATTTTTAAGTGCTTCTTTTTTATTAATATAAGTACCAAAAGGCATATCACAAATTATGAAACTATTTTTAGCCCCATTACAAACCGCGTTTGTATGGTATATCATTTGCTCCATTGTTGTACTAAGTGTATCACTTTGACCAGCAAAACTCATATTTAGGCTGTCACCAACCAAAATCATGTCACAATTACCCTCTAAAAGCTTAGCAAAGAGGGCATCATAAGCAGTAATCATCACTAATGGTTTAACACCTTTAGAATTTTTAATAGTATTAATAGTCATTTTTTTAGTCATTTTAAAACTCTTTTTTATTTAGTAAAAAGAATTTTAACTAAAAAGTGATACAATTGCACTAAATAGGAGAATTATTTTATGGGTATCAGAAGTCATATAGAAGAAAATTACGATTTTGATATTGTCGATGAGTTTTTAGACCATTATAATTTGATGTCTGAGAGTATGGAGACAATCGTGATAAATATATCTGATGAAGATATGCGTGAAAGAAGTATAGATGAACTTTTTCGTATAATTCATAATATTAAATCTGCCTCTGCGTATTTAGAGATCATTTCTATGAATCGGCTAGCTGCTTTAGTTGAGGATGAATTAGAAGATTTAAGAAATTTACACAAACCTGTTTCACAAGAGGCGATAGACTGGCTTATTCGAATTAGTGATATGTTTGCAACTTGGAATGATGATTTAAAACAAGACAATGAATTATCAAGAGTGACTTACTCTTTACTTAAATTACCCGACATGGAAGAATTAAATTAATGAAAAACTTAGTAGCATTTATAACATCTGGATATCCAGAAAAATCTTTTAGTATTGACTTAGCATTAGCTCTTGGAGAAAATGGAGTTGATACACTTGAACTTGGTGTTCCATTTTCAGACCCTGTGGCAGATGGACCCCTAATAGAAAAAGCAAATCACAAAGCTTTAGAGCTTGGTTTCAAATTTCAACATCTCTTAGATATATCTAAAGAGGTAGCACCAAAGGTGGATACGCTTTGGATGGGTTATTTTAATAGTTTTTACCAACAAAATATAAATAAACTGATTCCACTTGCAAGTGAGATTGGTGTGAATGGTCTTATTATCCCTGATTTACCACATGAAGAGGTTTTACTTTACAGTAATCTTTTTAAATCAAATAATATGGCAAACATTAGTTTTGTTGCTCCAACCGATTCTGAAGCTAGAATCAAAGAGCTTGTTAGTGATGCTCAAAAGTTTATCTATATGGTAGCATATACTGGCATCACTGGTTCTGGAAAAGCTGAAGATTTACAAGCATTTTTAAACTCTATAAAAAAATATACGCAAACTCCAGTATATGTTGGTTTTGGTGTAAATGCTAAAACTGCAAAAGATAAAGTAAAAGGTGCTGATGGAGTTATCGTTGGAAGTGCTTTTATAGATATACTTTTAAAAGAAGATAAAAACTACTCACTAAAAATTAAAGAGTGTTCAGAGTTAGCAAAAATTATTAAAAATGAGATAAACTCTTAACAAATATTCTATTTTCAAAAAGCACTAATAGTGTTTTTTGAGTAATTCTCCAATCTATTTACAATGTTTTAAAATATTGTATGCGAAAAATTCGCATACAAATTATTAAAAATATTACTTTTTAATATTAACAGCGTAAGCTTTATCCGATAATGGAACCCACGGACGCTTGATATGTTGAGGACGACGCTTGAGCGAGTTTTCATCTAAACCTCTAGTTAAGTCATCTCTCCAACCTTGGTAAATTTTGAAGTTATTTTCATAATTTACATGGATATCACCTATCTTATCACCTTTTTGAGCAGGTTCTAAAACAACTTTTTGGTGCCAACAATGCATACCAGAGATTGGATCTGGATGTGGAGCAGCAACAGCATTTTGCCATGAACCACTTAAACCATCCCACCAAATATTTCCAGAATCACTATTATAATCAGCAAATCTATCAGCTTTGAAAGGTACGATACCCTTTACATATTTAAGTTTACCCTCTTTACCATCCATCACGAGTTCAGCAGTTGGAACACCGAAGCTATTAAGTCCACCTGTTCCATCATAATCTTCAATCTTAATCTGTCCACCCTCTTTACCAGCATTTTCTGGTGAGTGAGCCATAAATTTAGGATCGTTCATATCACGAGCCATTGGCTGAGAATCTACTTTACCATCTGTTACACCATTTGGAACAGTTACAGAGTTTACAAGTTTCCATCTACCACCATGGTGTGAACAAGCAAGAGTACCTGGAAGAACACCCTCAGTTGGAACAGCCATCGCTACAAAGTAACCAGATTCTAGACCAGTAACAGAATCTAAGATTCTAACTCTAATTGCATCACCTCTTTTGAAACCTTGACGAGAAGCATCTCCAGTTGAGATCCAAATAGGGTCATGATTTTGAGAAATCTCCATAAGGTGCTTAGAGTTCGCAGAACGAGTATGAATGTTATATGGAAGACGAAACACTGTATTAAGTGCGTACGAATCTTTTTCAGTCATATAAGAGTGATTTACATGAGAAACAATATGCTTCATCTCTTTTTTCTCTTTCTCATCTCTTGGATAAAATGGGATAGAGTACTCTGGCCATTTCCAATCATCAGCTAACCACTCACAGAAAAAGTCAAGTTTTTTATCTAGCGTTGCAAAACCTTCCATCACTTTGCCATCTATCTCAATAGCTACTGGTTTTTTACCATCTTTATACTTAGTTTCACTATGGTGATCTTTAGCATAGATAACACCTGTTCTATCATCTTTAGTTAAATCATTTCTATCATACTTATGACCATGTACAATTAAATTTTCATCATCATACTTAGCTTCTTTTTCTTGTGCAGAATAGATTTTATCCTCTTCTAGCCATGCACCATAATCTCTCATATATTCATATACTGGGAATTCAGAATTTTTATATCTAGAATCTGCTGTTGCAGTTTTCTTAAGATTTGGTAAGTTATCACCAAATGCAGCATCATACCACTCAGCAATAGTAACTGGAGTTCCAGGAGTCTTTTTAGATTCCCACATCTTCTTGATGCCAAGTTTACCAGTTGGATCGATATAGTTAACACACATATCAAACCAGAACTCATTCTCTTCCCAAACTTCACCAAGACCAGCTTTAATATGAGCTTCAAGTGTAGCTCTTGCAGGGTTATTCGGCTTCCATCCAGCTTTCTCTAATGCAACTCTCATAACTGGTTGACGGAAAGATGTCCATCTAGCAGGCATAGTAGCTTCTGAGTGTTGATCATGTCTCTCACCAGCTAAACCAACAGGTAAAATATAATCAACATACCAGTTAGTCTCAGACCATACTGGAGATAAGTTGAATGTAAGTTCCATTTTAGATTCATCTTTAATAGTCTCAATCCATCTGAAACCATCTGGATTAATCCAAACTGGGTTATACATACGAGGAATCCAAACGGAGAGTTTCTTAGGTACACTTAAACCTTTTGCAGTCCATTTATCTTGCCATTCAGTATCAGATAATAAGTGAGGTAACAAGTAAGATAACTCATAAGTTGATAATGGCCATTCCGGTGGCCATGTAAGCTCATTATAAACATCAACTTTAGGGATGTTTGAACCACGCTTACCTTGACCAACTGTAGCAGACCCACCTTTACCAGCAACAGAGATAACATGCCAGTGATGGAAAAATGTTCCACCCTCAGGTCCGATTGCTCCACGCAGTCCAAGTGCTAAGAAACCACTTCTACCACTCATCCAACCACCACGGTTACCAGCAGCAGCAGCTCTCCAGAAGTAAGAAGATATAGAAGTATCAGCCCAGATAAACATATCATAAAGCTCTTCTAATTTATATGCAGGAACGCGTGTCTCTTTAACAGCATATTCAAGTGTATAAGGAGCGTATAGCTCTTTAAGTAACTCTATGAAAGTATCAAAGTCATCACCTTTTGGAACTTTAGAGATATAGCCTTTCTCTACCATAAACTCAAGATACTTTTTATTATCAAGCATCACTTCCCAGTTCATCCATTTTTTAACAAACTCTTTGTTAACTTTATTTTCAGTTAACATTCTTTGTACTAAATAAAGATAAATAACCGGTTCAGTACCAGGCCATGCAGCGATCCATAAATCAGCCATACCAGCTGAGTTAGATAAACGGGGATCCATAACAACAAGTTTTGCACCTTTTGCTCTTGCATCTGCAATGTGACCAGCAGCTTGTTGGAAGTAGTGACCAGCATCTGCAGCATGAGAAGAGTTAAGGAAAATCAGTTTAGCATTTGCCCAATCTGGAGAACTTCTATCATCATTTGCCCACTGAATAGTTGGTGTACGACCACCAGATGAACAAATATTAGTATGTGAATTGAATGCATCTACACCAAGTGTATGCCATACTTTACCAGTAAAACCATTCTCATTTGGACGACCAACATGGAACATTACTGATTTTTTAGATAACTCATCACCTTTTTCAAGTGTGTCTCCCATCTTTTTACCGATAGTAGTCATCGCCTCATCCCAAGTTGTACGAATCCATTTACCCTCACCACGAGCAGAACCTGGAGCTCTTTTTAGTGGGAATGCAATTCTATCTGGATCATACATTTGAGATTGTGTAGCGTAACCTTTAGCACAGTTTCTACCACGAGATGCTGCATGAAGTGGATTACCCATATACTTTTTAACAGTAAAAGTTTTCTTATCAATCCATGCAGTAAGACCACAAGCAGCCTCACAGTTTGAACAAGCTGTAGGAACGATAGTATAATCATTTACTTCGATTCCATCAGGATTCTCATCACTTTTTACACCGTGACGATCAATACCACCTCTTTTCCAATCATCTCCATCTAACTCTTTAAAATCAGACCACTCATCCATTGGTGGATAAAATGATAAACTATCAGGAGTATTTGTAAATTTGCTTTGAGTTACAGATTCTGCCATAGCATCTGCTGTAAATACACCCTTAGCAATAGCAGCACCAGCAACGCTAAATGCAGCACCTTTTAAAAATGTTCTTCTACTTTGTAAATACATTAATATCTTCTCCCTAACTCATTGGTAATAATTGTGGAATCATTAGCCATACATGTTTAACTATGAACAGACCCACAAGTGCAAATATTGCAGCTAATTTTAAAACGCTTTCGCTTTTTGAAGTTCTACTTAATAGAACAAATAACATTGGTAAAAGATATGTGATCCATTGACCTAACCAGAACATAACTGTATATGGTCCATCACCTTTGATATACTCTAAAGTAAATGCAATCTCTTCAGCTTTCATCGGTCCAAATACATACTCAGACATATAGATAATAAATGCCATTAATGCACTAAGTCCTAAAACAGTACCTAACATTTTTTTAGATTCATAAGATAGTTTATCACCACCAAGTAAAATCATAAATGCAGAACCAGCAAGTAATGCTGCAAAAACCATTTGAGCTGCTTCTGCTGGCATTTGCCATAGTTCACGAGCTGTACATTGAGACATTAGAGCTGCTGTATAAAGTGTTACAGGGATAGCTAAAATAGTTGTCCATAGTAGTACTTTATCAAAAGTTACATCATCTTTTTTCCATCCTAAGAACACTAACAGTGTTAAAAGACCTAAGAAACCTGAAGCCATAAAAGAACCAACAGCGATAGCTGATGTGAAGTTTGAATAAACAAATATATGCCACATTCTAAGTGGTTGATGTAAGTCAGCAAGTGTAAATAGTAAGAAAATATTAATAAATACAAACGAAGCTATTGCCGCTGGCAATCTCAAGTTTTTAGCCGATTCTGGATGCGTTCTTAAAAGTAAGAAAAGCATAAAGATAACACCTGTACCGATACTTTTTGCCCACATATTCACTGTAACTAACCAAGGCCAAACAACACCAGGGATACCTACATCTAAAGTTACAACAGCATTTGTAGCTGCTAAAATTTCATGTGCTGCCATTTTAGTGACCTCCTATAGGCATTTTAGAAGTCATCTTACCAAATAAGTGATGCCCTTCTGGTCTCTCAGACGCTAGAGGATTAAGACTAACATTACCACCACCAACATAGAAGTGATGTGGATTAGTTCCCTTCTCAGGTTTACGAACTTGAACTCCAGCTTGATTTTTCATAATATACTTAGAGATATTTGAAGTTGCATCATCTAAATCACCAAAAATATTTGCTTGAACAGGACAAGCTACTACACAAGCTGGCATCATTGAAGAAGCTACACGGTGAGCACAATAAGTACACTTATCAGCAGTTTGTGTTTGAGGGTCAATATAGATAGCTCCATAAGGACAAGCCATAACACAACCAGCACAACCTATACATCTCTCTTTATCAATATTTACAATTCCATTATCTAAATAATGAAGAGCAGATACTGGACAGATTCTCTCACATGGAGCATTCTCACAGTGATTACATCTAAGAGGTGTAAAAGTTCTTTTTGTTTCTGGGAAAGTCCCCACATCTACATACTTAACACGAAGTCTCCATGTACTAAGTGGAACTTCATTTTCCACTTTACATGCGATCTCACAACCTTTACATCCCATACAAAGATGTAAATCAACTAGGAAACCTAATTGCATATATTCTCCTCTAGCCATCTCTAAGAATGGCAAATTTAAGATTTATAACTACGACTAATCTATTTCAAAAGCACCACTTATACTCGTAAGCAAGGGGCTTTCAGTACATAAATAGTAGCTAAGAAAACTTAAATGTTTAATAAAATGCAAAGAAATTATAGTGAAAACTGACACTTGTGTAAATATGAAAAACTTATATTTGATAAGATAAAATTGAGTTATAAGTTATATAATATTTTACTATTATAACTAGAAAAACTCAATATCCTCATCATCAATAGAATCAATATTATCTATAGAATCATTGTACTCAATAAACATTATGATTGTGTCTACATTAGAGAAAAAAGAGCTATCTAAAAAATGAGGATTTTGTATATTATTGTCAAATATCTCTTTTCTCCATACAATTAAATCATTTACAAAAGCTTCTATTAAACCTGTGATATGAGACATTCTATCTTTATCATCAAAAAGTAATTGAGCATTATCATTAATATTAACTCCAAGTTTAATGATATATATCCCTAATTGTGAAAATAAAGGATAGTTTTTTAATATCTCTCCATATCTTTTTATTTTATAAGATAATTCTGTAAAAGATTCAACAGATGCTTTAGAACTTGTAACAGAGATAGCTAAACTATCTATATCCTGTTCTAAATCCTGAAGTTCATATAGATCACTATCTAGAACATACTCAATATAGTTTATATGATTAATATCTTCTTCTAAATCATCACTCTTTATCTCTTCTAAAACATCAGGTACAACTTCATCCTTAAATTCAGACTTTATTTTAAGGTAATTTATAATAACACCCTCAAAATTTTTATCCAAAATATGTGATATATCATCAAATAACTTATGATTAAAACTATATCTATCAAAAATATAAGCTGTAACTGTATTCTTAAAGAGTACACAAATCATAAAAATATCTTCTAATGGAAGATGTTTATGTTTAAAAAAGTCCAACATTATAAATATAACAGGACAGTTGCCAAGCTCGGAATCTCCTTTAATTACACTTAAAAAATACTCTACCACCTTTATCCCATAATGGGTTCTAAAAAATTCTACATCTATTGAGTGAGATTCCAACCTATCATGAATAACTACATCATTCATCCATAAATGAGATATTTTTTCTTTATTCTCTTCAAGATTATAAATAATATCTTTTGCTGAATCAAAATTAGTTGCATCTATCTTATCTATATTGAGTATATTAATATCTTCAAGTTGTTTATAATGACCCTCAACTATTTTACGATCACTTATTCTTTGTGTTGTTTTATAAAATACTTTTTTCAACTGTTGCATCTCCATCGGCTTAGTTAAAAATCTATCAACACCAAGTTCAATCGCACTGTGAAGATAAGAGGTCTCATTAAATGCTGTTACCAATATAGTTGGCTGTTCAAAATTGATATCTTTAATTTTTCTAGACATCTCTATCCCATCCATATTTGGCATACTAATATCTGAAATAACTATATCGTAGTATCTATTTGTTTTTTCAAAATAAGAGATATACTTAGTATATCCATCTTTACCATCGATTGCTACATCAACCTTAGCAAAATAATTTTCAAATAATCTAAATGTTGTATCTCTTAGATGATCATCATCCTCTACATATAAAACAGTTAAATTTTTTGAATTTTCTAGTATAAGCTTATTATCAATTTCCATCACTCTTTCCTTGTTTAAATAGTTCAATTTTAAAAAGAACACCATCATCTATATTTTTAGCAGATATTATACCATTATGATGTTCTTCTATAATTATTTTAGACATATACAGTCCTAATCCAGTTCCGTTTTTTTTCTCTTTTGTTGAGAAATATGGATCAAAAATATTCTCTATAATATCTTCTGAAACTCCTCCACCATTATCAAATATTGTTAAAATAGTTTTATTTTCTGTATCAATTGTAGATATTTTTATTATTGCATTTACAATCTTTTTAAGTATAAAATTGTCTTGTGCATTTTTCAAAATATTTAAAACTACTTGCATCACTTCGCTATCAAGAAGTTCAAGCTTTTGCATAGATTTATAATCTTCTATAATCTCTATATTAGATGTTACTAAAGATGTTTTTATTATATTTAATGCTTTTATTATTGGTACATTAATATCTATTAGCTGTTTAGCATTACTTTTTTTATAAAAATTTCTAAAATCATCTATAGTTGTTGTTAGTGTTTTAGTTAGTTCCTCTATACCGTCTAAACCATTTAAAAAATCTATTCTACAATTTTCTATCCCTTTTTCATCTTTAAAATCATAAACTCCTAACTCCATTTTCACTTTAAGACCTATTGCCCTAGCAGCTATTGCACTCAAAGGTTGTCTCCATTGATGGGCAATCATACTAATTAGTTCCCCCATCTGAGCTAAACGAGATTGATTTAACATTTTTTTATCTTTATCTCTATTTTTCTTCACCTCATCTTTAATTCTATCCTCAAGAGTATAATTAAAAAGTTGCAATTCATTTTTAGAATCTTCGAGTTTTTTATTTGTATTTTTTAATCTCTCTCTATATATAATCTCTTTGTAAAGAAAAAATAACATAAATGCAATAAATAGATTCACAAGAACAACACTTATATTAAAAAACTTTATTTTATTCAAAATATAAACTGCATCACTTCTAACAACAAAAATACCTACAACTTTTTTAGTGACACTATTTTGCACTTTTATAAATGTCATAACCTCTTCTCTAGTAGAATCATATAATGAAAATGAAACATTATCTTGAGCTCTTTTATCCATAATTGCTAAAGTTTTATCTGAAAGTGCTTGCATAACTTTATCATCTCTCATCTTAATAATAGACTCAAGCATAGCCTTTTCAAAATAGAATTTTTCAAAGGCAGAGTTGATATAATTCTTTTTTTCATTTTCAAAAACTTTTTTTTCTACAACACTTTTTAAAATTAAAAAGTTTGCTGTTACATCATAATTTTGCATAAAATCTAAATTCATAGCAAATGTACTAAAGGATATCTCTACACTACCAAGATAATCTTTTCCCTCAAAGAGTGGAAAAATAAATCTATACCCATTATAAATTTTTCCCTCTTCAAAACCATCTATCGGTTTTTTATATTTATTTACATAAACAACACTTTCTCTGCTATTACTAAGGTTATCTCCATATATTTTAGGTCTATGGAATCTCAAAAAACTCTCATTGTTTGGTAGATGAAAATGCAATTGCTTAATATTATGTGTATTCAACATGGAATATGTATCTTTTAAATGCTCATGTAGTTTATCTTTAGCTTTAGCTCTTTTATCTATTGAGTAAGCCGTAGCATCTTTAAATATATCTAATGTTTCATCTGTATCTATTTTTGTTTTAAATATTATCTCAGCTATCTTTTTATATTCACTATACATACTGTTATAATTTTGCACATACTGTTTGGTTTTAATTTGAAGATGTTGCTCTATTTTATTCTCTTTTTCGTATGATAAGAGCAGGTAGCTAGATATAAATAATATAAAGTATAATCCCATAAATGTATATATTTTTTTCAATTATCAAACTTTTTATTTTTAAACTTTTCTAGTGCATCTACCCCATCATTTGCTACTGTAATATCAGCGAATAAACTACTAAAAAGGTCACTGTATACTGATTGGATTAGTTTATTATCCTCTACATATAGAAGACTTAAGTTTTTTGTATATCTCAATAATTCTTCTATTATCACATTAAATTCCTAATTAAATAAATAATCCATTCCTATATATTTTCTAAGGGTTTGCTAAAATAAAAGCCTTGATACTCATCAACATCTAACTCTTTTAACATATTGAAAATCACTTCAGAATGAACATATTCAGCGATTATTTTAATCCCTAGTTTATGTGAAAACTGAACAATCGCTTCAACTAAAGTATGAGCTCTTGTATCTTTATCTATATCTTTTACCAATGAGCCATCAATTTTAAGATAATCTGGTTCAATCTCTAAAATATACTCAAAATTTGAGAAACCACTTCCAAAATCATCAATAGCAATTTTCACACCGTACTTTCTGAAGCGTTTAATAAATCCTTTTACCTCATCATAGTTTTCAATACTCTCACTCTCAGTAATCTCAAAAACAGTTCTTCTTCCTACACCCTCATGTAAAATTAAAAAATTTTCAACTTTTCTAATAAATTCACTATTATTAATATCACTATATGTAAAGTTCATACTTAGTGTATGGTTTGTTGTGGCTAACATATTTAATGCTTTAAAAATCACGACCGATGATAAAGGTTCATAAAGTCTAGTTTTTATAGCTACATCTAAAAAATAAAAAGGTGATATTAGGTTTGAACTATCAATATCTTGAAGCCTCATTAAAGTTTCATGCTTAATAATCTCACCCTGCTTATCAACTATCGGCTGATAAACAGCAACCACTCTATCATCCCTAATAGCTAAGGAGATGTCATCTATACATTTTAAAGTTAAACTACTCTCTTTACGATAATCAATCGCAGTTGAGTACATAATAAAAGGTTTTTTATGTTGTTTTGCATAATCTAAAGCAATCTTTGCACTCTCATATCCGTTTTCATCAACAGTTGAAAGGCCTATTGTTATATCCACTGAAATAATATTTTCATCTATTATTATTTCTAAATGATTTAGATGTATAAAAAGTTCTTCTATCAATATCTCATATTTTTCTGGTTCAATATGCTTAGTAGTATCAACTATTGCAAATTCATCAGCAGATAGTCTATAAATTTTATAAACTTCATCTTTAATGATTGAACTTAATGTTTGTGCAAATTTTGACAATACTTTTGAACCAATACTGCTACCGTACACTTCATTGATAGTTCTAAATTTATCTATATCTATAAGAAGGATAACAGGAGCATTTAGTTTTTGAATATCATTAAAAAAAGAGTATCTACTAAGTAAATTGGTTAAATCATCATAATGTAGTTTATGTTCTAATTCTGCATTTCTTTTTTTTACTTCATTTTCTAACTCTAATTGATAATTTTTACTTATATTTGAAAATTTTATATTCTGAGCTATTTTAAATAGTGATTTTGAGAATTGTCCAAGAGACAAAGGCTTTAAGATATAACCATCAACATCTAACTCAATTGCTTTTAAAAAATATTCACTATCATTATGTGCAGAGAGCATTAAAATCGGCATATCACTTCTAATTTCTTTTATAAGTTTTGCCATATCCAAACCATTGAGATTTGGCATATTTATATCACTAATCACAAGATCAAATTTCTGTTCTTTAAACTTTTCAATCCCATCTTGTCCATCAACAGCAACCGTAATATCTTTAAAAAAATTTTCAAATAATTTCAATGTTGTTTCACGAGCTGTTTTGTCATCTTCAACATAAAGAAGTTTTAAATTTTCACTTAGTGATAACAACTTTCCCATACTACCAGACATTAAAAACTCCCACCTCTTAAATCTTATACATAATGTTTTAACTTATATATACAGCACCACTATAACATTAATAAACATTAATTAAGATTAAAATAAAATTTTAGTTAATTAGTTAGTTAGTCTCACCCTTACAGATTCTTCATGAGCAGTTAAACCCTCAGTATTAGCGATTAAAGCACACTCCTCTCCAATCTCATTTATAGCTTTTTTAGAAAATGCAATAATTGAAGTTTTTTTCATAAAGTTCTCAACTCCTAATGGAGAATAAAATTTTGCAGTTCCACCGGTTGGCAGTGTATGGTTTGGTCCAGCTACATAATCACCTATCGCTTCAGGTGTATTATGACCTAAAAAAATTGCACCAGCATGTTTGATTAGTGGTAAAAGTTCAAAAGGTGAATTTGTCGCAACTTCTAAATGCTCAGGTGCTATCTCATTCATAAGCTCTATCGCTT
>JAYEKJ010000144.1:5040-22039 GCA_034660975.1 Campylobacterota bacterium | reverse complement strand
GCTTCAGGTGTATTATGACCTAAAAAAATTGCACCAGCATGTTTGATTAGTGGTAAAAGTTCAAAAGGTGAATTTGTCGCAACTTCTAAATGCTCAGGTGCTATCTCATTCATAAGCTCTATCGCTTCTTCCATTGTCTCAGTTACGATAATAGCCCCTCTCTCCTCAATAGACTTTCTAGCAATCTCTTGACGAGGAAGTTTTACTAACCAGTTTTCTAACTCTATCTTTACCTCATCGGCAAGTTTTTGTGATGGAGTGATTAAAATCGAACTTGCCATCTCATCATGTTCAGCTTGAGAAAGTAGATCTATCGCTAAGTGATTAGCATTTGCAGAATCGTCTGCTAAAACACCAATCTCGCTAGGTCCAGCTATCATATCAATATTTACATCACCAAAAACCATCTTCTTAGCAGTTGCAACAAAGATATTTCCCGGTCCAGTTACAACATCAACTTTTGGAATTGTTTCCGTTCCATAAGCCATAGCAGCGATTGCAGAAGCACCACCAACTTTATAAACTTGCGTAACTCCACAAAGATGACAAGCAGCTAAAAGGAGTGAATTTGGGTCATTATCTGGTGTTGGAGTACAAACTACAATATTTTCTACCCCTGCTACTTGAGCTGGAATCACATTCATAAGAAGTGAAGATGGGTAAGCTGCTTTTCCCCCTGGTATATAAAGACCAGCAGAATCAACAGCAGTTACTCTTTGACCTAAAATTGTACCATTTGGTTCATCATCAAACCATGATTTTGGTTTTTGTTTTTCGTGATAAACTTTGATTCTGTCATACGCTAAGTGAAGAGCAGATTTTAGTTTTTCATCTAACTCATCATAAGCTTTTGACATAGAATCTGCTGATATTTTTAAATCTTCATCAGATTTTGGTATCCAGTTATCAAACTTAGCTATGTGTTGCTTTAGTGCTTTGTTTTTATCAGCTCTGATCTCATCAATAATGTTTTGAACAATAGAGCTAACATGAGCCATGTCCATTTTTCCTCTTTGAAGTAGTTCATCAAACTGAGATGTGAAATCATTAGAGTTAGTTGTAGTAAATATCATTTATTGTTTCCTAGAGTTTAAAATATTTTGAATTATAGCTAAATAGTAAATTTAATTTTAGCTATTTAATAGTTGTTTGTTTTTTTAGTTTATCAAATTCAGTTTTTACAATTTGTAAAGCATTTAAGAAACTATCTGCATCAATTGCACCAGCGATTGGTTGAAACATAGGCTTACCATTTGGGAGTAAAAACCATATAGCAGGTGTACCGGGACTCCACAATTCTCTTGGCATATAATCATTTTCATCACTATATGAGATGATAGAGATAAAATCTTTATTTAACTCTTCTACAACTCTTTTATCTTTTAGTGTTCCCTCATCTAAAATCACACAATACTTACAAGAGTGACGAGAAGATATAAATAAAACTGGCTTATCTTTAGCTATTGAATCTTTAATCCCTTTTTTAAAATCTTTTGCCCAATTAATCTCATTTGCCAACAATGATGTAGCTAGCAATAAGATTGTTAATATAATCTTTTTAAGCATTTTTTTTCACCTTTTTTAAAATTTCTTTTGCAGATACTAATGCACTTTTATCTGTTACATCTATAATGATATCAGCCAAAGCTAAATACTCTGGTCTTCGCTCATTATAAAGTTCTTTCGCTTTTTTTAAGTCACTTAGAAGTGGTCGTTTTTTTAATTTTTTCTCAGCATTTGGATGCTCTATAATTCTTTTTAAAATAGAATCAAAAGGTGAATCTAAAAGAACAACTGTTCCTATTTTTTTAAGGTTCTTAACCTTATAAAAACCTCCCCCTGTGGAGATTAGTGTATTTTTTACACTTTTTTCAAGCCATAAGGAGATATTTTTTTCAACATCTCTAAAGTATGCTTCACCATCCTCTTGGAAAATCTTTTTAACTCTTCGATTCTCCATACTCTCTATCATATCATCAGTATCGATAGCAATATAATCAGAGTGTTTAACAAGCTCTCTTGCCACACTACCCTTACCTACACCCATAAAGCCTATAAATATAATATTTTTCATAAATTGCCCTCCTATTTTGTAAACATACTCATATCAAAGTCTGGTTTTGTTTTTTTAACTTTTCTATATATTAAAATTGGTGTAATCACATTATATTGTAAAATAACCATACTTACGATAAAAGCCAGTGCTGATACTTTTAGTAAGAGTGGAATATAAAATGCAAAAACAAATCCAATTAATGAAGCTATAAAAAGAAAAAACTGAGCTTTTGCTAAATTTTTATTTATCATCTCATTCATTGTGGGGATACTCATATAACCCATACCGTTTAGATGAAACCAAACAAGAAAAGGGATTATTTTATAAAGCATCCCTATCATTATAGATAAGATAAAACCACCACCTAATAAAATTGCTACCATCACAATATATTCATGTTTAAAATACTCATCAAAGATCCAAAGAAAAGAGCCTAATGTTAAAAATACAGAAGCACTTCTCCAGTACCAAACTGTCACATCACTTACAGGGCGACGACGCTTTGAGAGTTTCATCCAAACAGTTGTAGCAAATGCCCAGAAAAAAAGTGCTATCCACGCTTTACCTATGATTGAATACTCTTCAAAATAGAGTGATGTAAAAAACCAAATCATTAAACCTAATGATATTAGTAAAACTACCCTCTTTTTACAAAACTGCTTAAACTTTGGTGCCACATAAAACATCGGTAAAACTTGAAATGTCACACCAATTATTAGAATTCCAGCAAAACCAAAAATCCCCCATACACTATGGATATTTGCTACACTATTTCTATACTCTATAAAATCACCACCTATATAAGTATAAAGTAAAAACAAGCCCATAATAACGGTGAATGTTGCAAATACTAAGCTTGTTGTCATAGCTTTTACTGTTGCATTAAAATTCTTTACTTTTGAGATTCCAATTGAGATAACCGTTATAATCATACCAAAACCACTAGATAACAAGACAATAGCAAAACTATCAAGAAGTGAATTTTCAAACTTTAAACCAAGAATCATAAAGATAGTACCAAACAATAAAAGGGTATGAGATATTTTTGCTACTAAACTAACTTTTGGAATCACTGCCCCAGCTAAAACAGGTAACATCTGAGTTAATGAACCTAGCATGATAAAACCTAAAAATCCAATAGTTAAAACATGAGTTATTATAATAGAATCTAATGAGTACCTACTCATCAAAACTGTTGCATCACCAAAAAACATTAATAAACCAGCAATAATAGCAAAAAGTGGAGCAGTTATATAGAATCTAACTGGTACAGATATTGGAGGTGCTTGATCTATAGATAAACCATTAAGCTCCACAAACAGTTCCTATATTATTCAACAATAAGGGAATCCATCATAGATACTATTCTATCAGATTCTGCCATTAGATGTTGTTGTGCCATAGGATACAGCATCTGTTCCTCTTTCACATTATGTTGTTGAAGAAGAATCATTAAAGTTTCACTTAAACCAAAAAATTTATCTTTGTTATCAGCATCTATCGCTTCACACATCTGAGTCATTAAAGATCTCATCTGTATATGCTCTTGTCTCATCATCGCTGTTGGACCTTGAGTCATACCAGTTTTTGTCTCAAACTCTAAAAACATAACTCTCTCTTCCATTTGGAAGTGTCTCTCAGTCTCTTTTTGAAACTCGATACAACTCTCTTTTGCATCCGATAAAGATTTAGTTGCCATCTCTTCCATCTTTGCAAACAGCTCATCGCATCTGCTGTGATCAGATGATAAATACTCTTTAATTGTAGCCATAATTCACACCTCTATAAAATAATTTTTATATTATATAAAAAAATTATTAATATTATCAGAATTATTTGGGTACAATATCTATTTTAAACCAAGGTTTAATATAAGGATACTACATTGCTTCTTGAACATATAAAAATAAAAGTTATTTTTTTATTACTTTTTACTACTATATTCACACTTCTTTTTAACTACAACACAAATAATCAAAACTTAGAGATAGATATAGAACTGGATAAATTTTCCAAAAAACTTCAACTTAGTCTTAATGCTATCATTAATGAAAACCATGCAGAAGCAGAATCTACTAGCGATATATTAAATGGGGAAGAGATTCTTATAGACACAATGTCTAGTGCATTAAATGGGGATAGAGAGTTAAAAAAAGTATTAAGAGAAAAACTTTATAAACACTTAAAACCTTTATATCAAATCGTTAAAGAGGAGGGTGTATCAAACTTTCAATTTATCCTTCCTGATGATAGTGTTTTTTTGAGGATGCAAAAACCTAAAAAGTTTGGAGACAATATTCACAATAGTAAACTAACTTTTAAAGATATCAATATCGCCCGTGAGGTTAATCCCTTACGAGAAAATCCACTCCATCAACAAGTATCCGGATTTAAGATAGAGGATGAGATCCTAACTTATAGTTACCTTTTTCCTCTATACGATGATGAAGATCTCTATCTTGGTGCTTATGAGATCTCCTATTCTATAAAATATATACAAGATTTAATGCTTGATATAGACAATATCCAAACTGACTGCTTATTTTCCGGCATGAAATTTAAAAAAGATGGATGGGAAAACAAAGAGCTACTTATTAACAACAATATTAAAAATTATGAAACATTTACACAATTTATTCAAAATAGCTCAAACTCTGATATAGATGTTATATCGTTTTTACCTATAAAAAGCTTAGATGAAAAGAACACCTACGCATATATCACCTCTTGCTCTCAAGGTAGATATATCAAAGATATTATCTCAAGATATGAAAATAAAAATATTATCTCATTTTTTGTGCTTTTAATTTTCCTAATATTATTATATAGGTTAACTCTTCATCAAGAAAAAATAAAAGATGAAAGGGAACGGTTTCAATTAGCGATAGATAGTTCAAATGATGGTATTTGGGATTGGAATATAGTAAAAAATAAAACATATTTTTCCCCCCGTTGGAAGGGTATCTTAGGATTTGAAGAGAATGAGCTTAAAGATGATTTTTATGAACTTAAAAATAGAATTCATAAAGAGGATAAAGAAAAATTTTTAGATGAGATAAATGCCCTTTTAACTGCAAAGAAAAGCATCTTTGAGTGTGAATATAGAGTTCAACACAAAAATGGAACATGGGTTTGGATTTTAGGTAGAGCAAAAGCCCATTTTAGTAAAGAAAATACTGTTTTAAGAGTTGTAGGTTTTCATAGTGATATAACACTAAAAAAAGAGTATGAAGCACAACAAGCACAATTGATTCAAGAACTAAAAAATGTTGCAACCTCAAAATCTGATTTTTTAGCAAATATGAGTCATGAGATTAGAACACCAATGAATGCAATACTTGGTTTTGTTCAGATACTTATCAAAGAGGAAAACGATTCAGAGAAGTTAAAAAAATTCAATATAATCAATCAATCTGGTAAATCATTACTTAGAATCATTAATGATATTCTTGATTTTTCCAAAATTGGAAGCAATAAACTGCTTATAGAAAATATACCTTACAACTTAAAAGAGACTATCGCTCATGTAGCAGAACTATTTAAAGTTAGAGCTAGTGATAACTGTTTAACATTATCTGTAAATATTGAGGAAAATATTCCAACAAAAATACTAGGGGATCAAGTACGGGTAGAACAAGTATTATCAAATCTATTAAGTAACGCTATTAAATTTTCAAATGAGGGTGGCACTATCACTATCAACCTTGTATATGATAAAGAAAACTCTTCAGTAAAATGTGAAATTATAGATAATGGAGTTGGAATATCTACTAGCAAAATAGATGATATTTTTAATGCCTTCACACAAGAAGATAGCACAACAACAAGAAAATTTGGTGGTACTGGTCTCGGACTATCTATATCAAAAGCACTTTGTGAATTGATGGGTGGAACAATTGGTGTCGAGAGTAAGCTTGATGTTGGAAGTACTTTTTATTTTACATTAGAGATATGTGAAGTTGCATGTGAGATTAAGAGTGATAATATAGATAAGGATTCAAATAATGAAAGTAAATTAAATGGTAGAATATTAATTGTTGAGGACAATAAAACAAATCAACTTCTATTAAGTATGCTTTTAGATGATTTTGATTTAGAGTATATTGTTGCTAATGATGGCTTAGAGGCTATTGAAAAATTAAAAAATGAAAAAGTAGATCTCATTCTAATGGATGAAAATATGCCAAATATGAACGGTATAGAAGCAACTAAGGTTATAAGAGGGATGCAAAATATCAAAGATATTCCTATCGTAGCTGTTACTGCAAATGCTCTTGATGGAGATAGGGAAAGATTCTTACAAGCTGGTATGGATGACTACATTGCTAAACCTATTGAGGTTAGTAAACTAGAATCTGTATTAAATAAATTTCTAACAAAGGGGTAGCGTAATGTATCTAAAAAGATTTTTCCACAAGGGATTAACCCTATGGGCGATATTGATTTTACTATTATATAGCACGCTTGTGGCAGAAAATAGAAACTTCAATCAAATAATACATGACAACCAAATAGATTTAAAGTCAAAATCTTTAAAAAGTTGGATAAGAACTTTTAATTCTAAAGAGAAGATTACAAAATATGGCTTTGAACTCTCAGATACAGAAAGATTTACGATACTTAAAGGTCTAAAAGACAAACAAAGACAATCTAAAAAAAGATACTCAAGGAGAGTAAGATAATGAATATATTTAAATTATTGCTTATAACATTATTTATAACTAGCTCATTATATTCTGATGTTACAGGAGAAGAAGAACACCAAGATATTGAGACAAACTGGAACTATTTTGGTGAGTTTAAAACCTACTTTGCAGGTATTCATAAGGAAAAAGATAAAGAGGGAGTTACTAATTTTGATGAACTTCTAAACTATAACTCTATTCAACTACATGCTGATTACCTAAATGGAAATTTTTACTTCTCTATGACACCGTATGCTTATATATATTTTACAGAATCTAAAGATGAGCTAAGAGGTTCAAATTATACAACCCCTTTTAAATTCAAAGATTTCTTTTTTAGAAGTTTATATATGAGTTATTCTATTGATAAACTTAGTTTTGGTGTAGGTATTTTACCATTTAGCAATAGCTCACCTATGCAGTACTCAAGTGATTACTACCAAGATGGTGAGGGGATAAGTACTGTTAGTGATTTAGATCCTTTAGCTATTTTTATGAAATATAGATTTAGTGATACTAACAAAATACTTGCTGGTATTGGTGTATTGGATACTGGTTTTATACCTGGCGGAAAATATATTGATGAGCATCATCTAAAAAATAGTTTTGGGGTATTTGTAACACAAACAATTGTAGATGACAAGCTTAAAATCATAAATGACTTTAAATATACTGATGTTTATTATGATGGCAAACAAGCGGGTGAATTTTACAACCTAGGAGTTGGTCTCTCTTATGATGATTCTGAATACTCTGGATGGACATTTTATAATGCTTTAGCTTTTAGCTTATATGAAAATAACTCTATCAATGTGAAAGATGAAATACTTAATAATATAGGCTTAAGTGGTGTACCATCTGGATTTGAAAATAGTTTTATTTTTGATAATGAAAGATATACGGGAGCTTCTAATATATTTGGATTTAGAAAAGATGTAGATATATTAGATTTTGAATCATTTATAAACTTTGAATGGTTCCATATTTTTGGTGACTGGACTTCAGCAAATAAAGGTGCTTTATATAACTCTAATTGTACTCAAGTTAGTAACATTAGAGATGATTCATTTTTTATCAATTATGGGATTAGAATTAGTGAACTTACAACTTTTAAAATAAATTATTCTTACATACAATTTGATAAAATTGAAAATATTGGAGCACCTAGTTCAACTCCAGTTGATGAATCATTTGGTTCTCAAAGAAGTTCTGTTGAGATATTAAAAATATCTTTTTCATATAAATTTTAATACTCTATTAAGTGCCTGACCAATTTCAATTTAATTAAGAATTGAATTGGTTAATAATTTCTTATTGTTTATGTATGATAAAAAGATGTAAATAACCATAGTATTTTATAAGTTTCATATTTTTATCAAGATTCATGTCAGGTTGTATTTTTAAAAAAAACAACTCCAACTCCTCATCAGTTAAATCACCAATATACTTATAATCACTATGCTCTTCACAATTAAATCGAACAAGACGATGGGTTGGTGTTTGTGTATCTAAAATCCATATTTTCATAATCGAATTATACACTTATTTTATATAATAAATCAAAAAAATATTTTATAATAATTATTATATTATGATATAATAATTATATATCGATAAAAGGAGATATTATGAAGAAGATTTTAACATTGATAATCCTGCTGAACTCACTCTTATTAGCTTCAAGTGTTTCAGATAATGAAAAAGAGCGAAAAGAGCGACTTGAAAAACAAATTTTAATAGAGATAGAAAAAGAGAAAAAATACTCAAAAGAACAAACTTTTTATACAAATGATAATTACGATTTTAAAGGCTCTGAAGTTAATCCAGATTCTATAGATTCTGTACCAGAGATAGAGGTTGACGATTTTGATATGGATTCTGTATATGACTAAAGGGCACCTCCAATACCATTAAGTTAAGGATTGGAATCTCGAATTTATTCGAGGCTGACAAAGGAAACCAAAGCACTTGCCTCGAATAAATTCGAGATTCCAAAGTGTCTATATGCTTAGCTTAATGGTATTGAAGGGCACCTCTAAATAAAGTATCTATCAAGATATTCTAGATACAATACTTTATGGTACGAATAACTTATAACTATTTTGGAATACAAAATGAAAAATAAAACTATACTTGTGGTAGATGATGCGGTTGTAAATTTGGATATATTGGGAACACTTTTAGTGGATTATGATGTAATTGGTGCTTGTAGTGGTGAAGATGTGTTTTCCCTTATAAAAGAAGAGGAAAAGATAGACATAATACTGTTGGATATTATTATGCCTGATATAGATGGTTATGAGGTTTGTAAAAAATTAAAAGCTAATAACAGAACAAAAGATATACCAGTAATATTTATAACAGCTAAAACTGATGAAGAGAGTGTGGAAAAAGCTTATGAAGTGGGTGGAGTTGATTATATCACTAAGCCTTTTAGAGCTAGAGAGGTATTAGCAAGAGTTAAAAGTCATTTAACTTTACATGAAAAAGAAGATAGTTTAAAACAGAGAGTTAAAGATGAAGTTGAAAAAAATTTAGCTCAAGAAAAAAACTTATTCAACAATCAAAAATTGCGTCTATGGGTGAGATGATGGATGCAGTAGCACATCAGTGGATACAACCGCTCAGTACAATTAAAGTGAGTGCTGCTAATCTTGAGATAAAACAAAATTTCAATATGATTGATAATAAAGATATAGATAACATTATTAACACAACTAAAACACAGATAGATTATCTTTTAGATACCTTAAATAGTTTTAGAAATTTTTTTAGACCAAATCAAAAAAGGGAATATTTTAATATTTCCAATCAGATAGAGAGTGTTTTAAAATTAATGAAAGATGATTTGATAGCAAATAAAATAGATATAAAAATCATAGGAGACAACTCTCTAAGTTATAATATTATTCAGACAGACTTTAAACATATATTTATAAATTTAATCAATAATTCAAAAGATGCTTTTAATATTAATAATATACAAAATAGAAAAATAACAATCACTTTACTAGAAGATGATTCTTACATAAAAATAGTTGTCTCTGATAATGCAGGTGGGATTCCATTAAACATAATAGATGATATTTTTAAAGTTAATGTTACAACAAAATCTGAAGATAAAGGTACTGGAATTGGTCTTTATATGTCTAAACAAATTATAGAAAAGATAGATGCCACAATAGATGTGAAAAATATAGAAAATGGTGCTCTTTTTACAATAGCATTACCAAAATAAAATATAAGCGTGATTTATTTACAAGAAAGGGACAGAATTAAAAACTAAACTATTGTATCTTTTTTAGTTTCTCCTCTGTAATCACCACTATAGACTCACTGTTTTTTTAGCTCTTTTATAATCTCATACGCTTGATTTATCTCTTGAGTTTTAGCAGTTGCTTCCTCTATATAAGCCTCATCTTTATCTTGTGATTTTCTTATATCTGGGTGGTATTGACGCACAAGTTTTCTATAAGTCTTTTTAATTGTACTCATATCATCACTCTCATTTATACCTAAAATTTTACAAGCTTCTTCAACACTCATTGTTTGCTGTTTATTTTTCATCATATTTTCAAATCTACTAACCATCGCTGTATATTCATCAGAAGTGATATTTAACTCGTGTACAATTTCGCGTAAAACTTTGTCTTCATCAGAACTAATCCCATTGTCAACAAAAGCAAGTTGAATTAAAAACTCCACAAACTGTTTACGCTTCAATCTACTACGACCAAGTTGTTTATTTAAAGCTTGTGCTATCTCTTTTGTATCGTCATCTCTCTCTTTCTCTTCATTGAAAATCTCTTTTAAGTAAACTCTTACTTTATCTTTATCTGGAAATATTTTAGAGATGTCATCAAACATAATACCAATAAGTTGTGCTTCTAACTTATCTACTCTACCATCCGCTTTAGCAACCTTAGCAACAAGTGCAATAAAAAGTCCCAACTCACTCTCTCTAAATAACTCTTTAGAGCTTGATATCTTTTTGAGTTTGTTTTTAGCATAAACCTTATATACTTTAAACGCAATATACAAAAAAGCTATAATCCCAAGAGTTACCAATATATTTGCTATAAATATATAATAAAATAGCCCCAATATTATGGCTAAATATATCCATTTTTTAAATTTAATCATTTTTTGTCCTCATATATAAGTTTATTTTTTATCAATCAATAATAAGATTTGGAATTTTAGCGCAATTTTTTATTTATTATCACCAAAAATTAGTTTAATTAATTTTAAAAACAAAAGGCTTTATGCTAAAATAATATTTACAAGGATTATAATGAAAAAATATATTTTATTTATACTAATAATATCAAGTATAACAATCTTACATGCTAAAGAATCTATTGAAATTAGAGTGTTTTGTTCAGATTCTAAAAAAGAAGAATTTAATATCCGGATAAATAGTAATAAATTAAATCTATCCGAAGATGCTCTTCAAGATAATACCGGTGGATATGTAGATATAGCTGAAGATAGTTATTATCTTAAAACAGATAATAATTTATATTATTTGAGTGGTGTTGTCAAATATTCTAATGAAAATAATATCAATCAATTCAACTCTAAAATAGATAAAAATTCAAAAAAAGCCATAAATTTAAAAGAGCTTTATAGTTTAAGAGATAGTAAAAATTTAAAATTTATACAAAAAATATATCTTGAAAAAAATAATAAAACTAATACACTTAAAAAAAATGTTACAACAAATATTCTTGATGTGTCTTTTAATGAAAAATCATTCACTATAGAGAATCGAAAATCTCACGATAAAGTTGAAAATCATCAGAAAATTCATATTCTCAAATTTTATTATTGATACTTTTCATATTAATAATATTGTATTTTTTAAAGAAAAAATTTAGTATAAAATGAAAATAGTGAATCCTTAACAAGCTAATAATAACAGTTAAATGTTTTAGGAACTCTAAATTTTCATTAATCTAAAACACTTATATTACTTTCGTTTTGCTATAATTCCACCAATGAAAAAGAAACCAGAATTTAAAGTAGATTCACCATTTCAACCAGCTGGTGACCAGCCTACTGCTATCAAAGAACTAACTGATTCCATATTAAAAGGTAATCGTTACCAAACACTTGAAGGTGTAACAGGTAGTGGTAAAACACATACTATGGCTCGTGTTATAGAGAATGTGAAGATGCCGACTATCATTATGACTCATAACAAAACTTTAGCGGCTCAGTTGTATTCAGAATTTCGTTCTTTCTTTCCAGATACTCATGTTGAGTATTTTGTTTCTTACTATGATTATTATCAGCCAGAGGCTTACATACCTCGTCAGGATCTTTTTATTGAAAAAGATTCTGCTATCAATGATGAGTTAGAAAGAATGAGATTATCTTCTACTGCAAATTTACTCTCTTATGATGATGTTATTGTTATAGCATCAGTTTCTGCAAACTATGGCTTAGGTGATCCTGAGGAATATCTCAATATGGTTCAAGCATTAGAGGTTGGAGATGAGATAAATCAAAAAAAACTTCTACTTCGTTTAGTTGAGATGGGGTACTCACGAAATGATACCTACTTTGATTCTGGACATATTCGTGTCAATGGAGAAAGCTTAGATATCTACCCACCCTACTTCGAACAAGAAGCTATTCGTATAGAGTTTTTTGGTGATGAGATAGAGGCTATCTATACTTTTGAAGTTATAGATAACAAGCGATTAGAAGATCATAAAAAATTTACTATATATGCCTGTTCACAATTTAGTGTTTCTCAAGAAAAGATGGCAGTAGCAATTAAAAGAATAGAAGAGGAGCTTGATGAGAGACTTGCATATTTTCAATCATCTGGTCAAGTGTTGGAGTATCAACGACTAAAACAAAGAGTTGAGTTTGATTTAGAGATGCTTCAAACTACTGGGATGTGTAAGGGAGTTGAAAACTACTCACGACTTCTTACAAATAAAAAACCGGGGGAAGCTCCTTTTACTTTGCTTGATTATTTTGCACAAAGAAATCAAGATTATCTAGTTATAGTTGATGAATCTCATGTTTCACTACCTCAATATCGTGGTATGTATGCAGGTGATAGAGCTAGAAAAGAGGTGCTTGTTGATTATGGTTTTAGACTTCCATCTGCACTAGATAACAGACCTCTTATGGCTGATGAGTATATTAATAAAGCTCCCCACTATCTATTTGTATCGGCAACTCCTGCTGAGTATGAATTAAAGATGTCTAGTGTTACAGCACATCAAATCATCCGTCCAACTGGATTACTAGACCCTATACTAGAGATAAAAACATCTGATAATCAAGTTGAAGATATACATGATGAGATAAAAAAAATAACTGTAAAAAATGAAAGAATCCTAATCACTGTTCTTACAAAAAAAATGGCAGAGGCTCTTACAAAATATTTAGCAGATTTAGGAATCAAAGTTCAATATATGCACTCAGATATTGATACTATTGAGAGAAATCAAATTATCCGTGCCTTACGACTTGGTGAATTTGATGTTCTTATAGGAATCAATCTTCTTAGAGAGGGGCTAGACTTACCAGAGGTTTCATTGGTTGCTATACTTGATGCAGACAAAGAGGGTTTTTTAAGAAGTGAAACAGCACTAATTCAAACAATAGGTAGAGGAGCTAGAAATTCAAATGGACGAGTAATTCTTTATGCAAATAAAATTACAAAATCAATGAAAAAAGCGATAGATACCACAACTGCAAGGAGAGAGATTCAAGAAGCACACAATAAAAAGCATGGAATCACTCCAACTACTACCATTCGTAAATTAGATGAGAATCTAAAGCTTGAAGAACATGGTGATATTTACCAAAAACATAAAAAAATGGATAAAATGCCAGCAACAGAAAAAAAAGCGATAGTTAAAGAGTTGATGCTTAAAATGAAAGCAGCAGCTAAAGAGTTAAACTTTGAAGAAGCGGCAAGAGTTCGTGATGAGATTATGAAGATAAAAAAACTTTAGGACATTTATTTTAAAATGGAAGATACTTTTAGCAATTTAGCAACTTATGGATATATAGGACTTTTTCTCTACTCACTTGGTGGTGGATTTATAGCACTTATCGGTGCTGGAGTACTCTCTTTTATGGGAAAAATGGATTTGACTTTAGTTATCTTCATCGCATTTACTGCAAATGCTCTTGGTGATGTGATGCTTTTTTATATGGCACGATACCAAAAAAGTATGATGATGGATGGGCTTCGTAAACAAAGAAGAAAATTGGCTCTTGCCCATATTATGATGAAAAAAAATGGTAACTGGATTATACTTATTCAAAAATTTGTATATGGGATAAAAACATTAATCCCTATCGCTATTGGACTAACAAAATATGACTTTAAAAAGTTTGCTATTTTAAATGTCGCTTCTTCTGCAGTATGGGCATTAGCTTTTGGTCTTGGAAGTTACTACTCTGGAGAAGTTTTAGTAAAATTTGCTGGAGTTATAAGTGATAAACCGTGGATAGCACCTGTTATACTTGTAGTTTTAGGTGGAAGTTTATGGTTGTATATGGAAAAAGCAACGAAGAAGAAAAATTAATTAAATAAGAAACTTAAGTTAGCCCTAGCCTCGAATAAATTCGAGGTTCCAAAACTAACATTAAAAATATTAAAGTTTTAGATTTGCTGCAATTTGTGCAAAACATCCAAAGTTAGCCCTAGCCTCGAATAAATTCGAGGTTCCAAAACTAACATTAAAAATATTAAAGTTTTAGATTTGCTGTAGATTGTGCAAAATACTGGAATAAGGCTAGGCTAATGCCTGCCGTTTCCAGTTTTTGTGCAAGATGCAGTAAAGATGAAACTTTAAGAGCCTACGATTGGTCCGTATGGGGCATAATCCGTGTGCTCCCCATCTTGATATTTAGTATAGTTTTTCACAAGCATCCCTGCTAATTCATCTCTTGTTTTATCAAATAACTCTTTATCTTCCCAAGCGTTACGAGGGTTAAGAATCTCAGGTTTTAAATCACCTAAAGTTTTTGGAACATGAAGTCTAAATGTTTTAGTAACATCAAATTCACTCTCTTTAATAGAGCCATCAAGAATAGCATTAATACAAGCACGAGTATCTTTAATGCTCATTCTCTTACCAACACCATAGCCACCACCAGTCCAACCAGTGTTAACAAGATAAACATTTACACCATGCTCATCAATCTTTTCACCAAGAAGTTTTGCATAAACAGTTGGGTGAAGTGGTAAGAAAGCCTCACCAAAACAAGCAGAGAAAGTTGCAACTGGCTCAGTGATTCCACGCTCAGTTCCAGCAACTTTAGCTGTATAACCACTTAAAAAGTAGTACATTGCTTGCTCTTTTGTAAGTTTAGAAACTGGAGGTAAAACACCAAAAGCATCAGCAGTTAAGAAGATGATATTTTGTGGATGACCAGCCATTAAATCATGTTTATGATTCTCAATATGCTCTATTGGGTATGAAACACGAGTATTTTCAGTTTTTGAACCATCTTCGTAATCTACTTCACCCTCACCATACATAACAACATTTTCAAGTAAAGCATCTTTAGTGATAGCGTTATAGATCTCTGGTTCACTCTTCTCATCAAGATTGATAACTTTAGCGTAACATCCACCCTCAAAGTTAAACACACCATGGTTATCCCAACCATGCTCATCATCACCAATTAAAGCACGATGTGGATCAGTACTAAGTGTAGTTTTACCAGTTCCACTTAATCCAAAGAAAAGTGCAGTATCACCATCTTCACCAACATTTGCAGAACAGTGCATTGGTAGTTTACCCTCTAGTGGTAACCAGTAGTTCATCATAGAAAAAATACCTTTTTTCATCTCACCACCGTACCAAGTACCACCAATAATTGCAATGTTATTCTCAACATCAAAAAGTACGAAAACTTCTGAGTTTAAACCATGCTCTTTCCATTTATCATTTACAGCTTTACAAGCATTTAATACAACAAAATCAGACTTAAATACTTCAAGCTCTGATTCAGTTGGACGGATAAACATATTTTTTACAAAATGTGATTGCCATGCAATCTCTGAAACAAAACGAACTGATCTTTTTGATGCAGCACTTGAACCACAAAAAACATCCGTTACATATAAATCTTTGTTTGATAGTTGCTCTTGTGCAACTACTAAAAGTTCAGCAAATATATCAGCAGAAACTTTTTTATTTACATCACCCCAAGCGATATACTTGTTTGATGGATCACAATCTACAAAATATTTATCTTTTGGTGAACGACCAGTAAAAATACCTGTATCAACTGCAGTTGCACCCTTTTTAGTTAAGGCACACTCATCATTGTCAAGTTCATGTTTAATCAACTCATCATAACTTAAATTGTGGTGTAGAGTACCAACATTTTTAAGTCCTAAATCTTCTAATTCTGCTACATTCATAATTTACCCTCAACGGTATTTTTTAATATAATGGAATTATACACTTACTAAACCTAAATTATATATAAAAAAGTTAAGTTCTTTTAATTTCTTTAGAAAAAATTAGTTTAAGTATTTTTTGATAAAATTTTGTTCTTATTTGACCGCGTAACTCAGTGGTAGAGTGTTACCTTGACATGGTAGAAGTCCCCAGTTCAAGTCTGGGCGTGGTCACCACTAAGAAATATTGTATTATTAATCACTTATCTGGTATTTAAAAATTATACTTGTATATGCTGAGATTATATTATCAAATGTATAAGTTATATTATCTATTTCATTCTCTGCATTTAAACCCATAACTCTTACACCAACCTCCCAGTCAAAAGAACGATTTATATAATAATTAAGACCAATATCCCCACCAAAATATTGATCCGATATTGTACGACTTACATTTTTAGAATCTAAAAATTTCATCTCTGCAACACCTGTGTTTATTCCAATAAAAAAATTCATAGATTCTGAAAAATTTATCAGGTATTGTAATTCAGCTCCTAAAGTATAAGCATAATCAAAATCAGATATTGGGTAATAACGAGCAGATAGGAAAAGTCTATAATACTCCATCTCTGCACCTAATTTTATAGCTGCTGAAGAGAAGTTATATTTATCCACAACAACTGGTGTAGCATCATTTGCAACTTCAAGAGTATTAAAACTAGTCTCTAATCCTATCAATGAAAGATTCTCATACTCACCATTACACTCCTCAGCCAATAAGGGTGTCAAGGTTAATAAAGTTGCTAATATTATTTTTTTTAAACTCTTTTTCATTTTTTTTCCTTTTAAAATTCGTTTGTAATT
>JAYEKJ010000144.1:0-4940 GCA_034660975.1 Campylobacterota bacterium | reverse complement strand
TTCATCCCGATTAAGTTCACCCATAACATAACATCTTTACCAGTTAGATAGTAGTCATACTCTACATTTATTTTTAAGCTTCCTGTTTCATCAATTATATAATTGTTATCTTCTGGATATACATTACCTACCCACTCTACACCTTCCATACTTCCATCTTGACGGTAGTTATGCCCCACAGCAAAACCTAATGATGATGTATCTTTACCATTATAGCTATCTACTAAATCTAAAATGTTATTTGTATTTGTATTAATATCCCATTTTCCTGAAGCCTCATAAGTGTATCCATTCCCAAATGTTACAAGAACATCATTAACTTGGTCAACATTTCCAAATACGCTTCTTGTAGCATGAAATTCATTCTCTGCTCCCTTCATAGTTCCACCAACACTTGGGTTATAAAATAAATTATTATTTAAATTTGATATGCTAGTTGTGCCACTACTTCGTGCATACCCTGCAATCATACCCATAGAAACTGATGGATTAGTATTTACTAAATTATTATATTTATCTGTCACAGTCAAAATCCATTTTTCTATAAATTTTGCATTATCTTTATTTTGTGCTGTTGATGCATAAGATAAACTCATCGCAGTAGGTGGACCAGACAATACTAAAATATTAAAAACTTCTGATAAATTTTGAACTGCACCATTTTCATCTACAAATACGGAATCTACTTGTAATGGGATGATTCCAGATAAGGTATTTGACTCTATACTTATTGCAACTGAATTTTTTCCATACATAGTTAAACTACTATTTTTATCTCCTAGTGTATTTTCCAATGTTCCCAAACTTGGGTTTAAACTTGTTACAGTAATTGATGTGATTTTAGAATCATCTACTTGTGCATCATTTTTATTTTTAACCATAAAAGATACTAGTTTATTACTCTCTAATCCCATACTTGGCTCATCATCATCGTCAATAGCTATCTTGTAACTTGTAACTTGTTAAAACAATTTGATTCTGTTCTGGATTTAGTTTTATTGTGTATTGTTTCACAGCACTTATATCACTATCATGATAAAAACCCAATACTATATCAGTAGTATTTTCACTAATATTCTTTGGTGCTGTATATGTAAATTTTGCATGTCCATTTTCTACCATAACAACAGAGTTTGTAAAAACACCAATATCCCTACCATCTCTAACATCATTAGGATAAATAATTTTAACATTACCACCCTCATAAGGGTTGTTTAATCTGTCTATGACAGTTACATCTATCTCTACTCTATCTTCATTAAGTGTTATTGTTGTACTGTTAGTTGTCAGTATAACAGTAGCATCGCTAAATGCTGTTTCATTATTATCTACAATAGTTTCAAAATCTGATTCCACTTCTGTATTATTCTCAACACATCCAGTCAAAAAGAAAGTCATTAAAAGAAAAATTATTATCTGTTTTATTATCATAAACTACACCTTATAAACTTAAATATTTTTTATACTTCTAGCACATACTATTCCACTACTAAAAGCCCACTGAAAATTATAACCACCCAACTCACCAGTTACATCTACCACTTCACCAATAAAATATAAATCTTTAACTTTTTTAGATTCTAAAGAGTTTTTATCTAACTCATCACCCACAACTCCCCCACGGCACACTTCTGCTTTTGTAAAACCAAAATTTCCTGCTGGTGCAAACTCGTAATTATGGATATTTTGTAGTTTCTCTTTAGATTCTAGAGTTAATTTTTTGCACTCTACATCTTTAATATCTAGTGCTTTTAAAATCTCTTTAGATAATCTTTTTGGTAATGGAATCACTGAACTCACTAGTTTTTTACTCCCTTTTGTCAAATCAATTATATTATGATTTGGTAAAAAATCTATACTCATATCTCCTTTTCTCCAATAAAGTGATGCTGATAATATACAAGGTCCACTGATTCCCTTATGGGCAAAAAGCATCTCCTCTTTTAAAGTTTTACCTGCTACCTTTATCTCAACTTCACAACTTAAACCACTTAAACTTTTCATCCAAAACTGAGCAGGTTGAAGGGTCATCCCCACTAATGCAGGTGTAAACTCTGTAACTTCAAGTCCAAAATCTTTTGCAATTTTAAGCCCTATATCACTAGCCCCAAGATTCTTAAAACTTTTTCCACCAGTAGCCACTACAATTTTTTTAGCTTTAAAGATTCCCTTAGAACTTTTTAGCTCAAAGATATCACTATTTTTTGTAACATCTGATATCTCACAATTAAATAAAGTTTTTGCAAAACCGGTTTTTTTCTTTAAAATATTTATAATCTCGTCAGAACTATTTTTACAAAAGTAATATCTATCTTTTCGTATAACAGGTTTTACACCATTCTCTTTTAAAAATTTTAGTAAATCATCTTTAGAAAAAACTTCTAAAGCTTCACTTACTAACTCCACATCTCCATCAAAATTATTAGCACTTACATCTACATTTGTGATGTTACATTTCCCACCACCAGAGATTTTTAACTTTTTTGCTACTTTTTCATTAATATCAACTATCATCACATCTAAACTGTTATCTAAATGAGATGCACACATCAAGCCACTAGCACCTGCACCCAAAATTATTACATCATATATTTTCATAAATTTATTATACGATATAATACGAAAATAATTTAACAAAAGTAGTAAAAATGAGCAATAAACTTCACATAGTATCTTTAGGCTGTACAAAAAATCTTGTTGACACAGAGGTGATGATGGGTAAACTTCAAAACTTTGAACTTACAAGTGATGAATCGGATGCAGATGTAATTATAGTAAACACTTGTGGTTTTATAGATGCTGCAAAAGAGGAATCTGTAAATACCGTTCTAAGTCTGCACGAGGCTAGAAAAGAGGATTCTGTTTTAGTTATGGCTGGGTGTTTGAGTGAGAGATACCAAGATGACTTGATGGAACAGATTCCTGAAGTTGATATTTTTACAGGTGTTGGTGATTATGAAAATATAGATGAACTACTTGCTGAGAAGAAAAGTAGATTCTCAGATGAAGTGTATCTTATAGATGGAGCTGAACGAGTTGTGACTGGTTCAACTTACCATGCTTACATCAAACTCTCAGAGGGGTGTAATCAAGCGTGTAGTTTTTGTGCGATTCCATCTTTTAAAGGGAAACTAAACTCAAGAGATTTAGATTCTATAGCTCGTGAGGTTGAGGGGCTTGTTAAAAAAGGGTATTACGATTTCTCTTTTGTTTCTCAAGATTCTTCCTCTTATCTTCGTGACCAAAATATCAAAGATGGTTTATCACTTTTGATTCAAAGAATCGAACTTATAGAGGGTGTAAAATCAGCTAGAATCTTGTATCTTTATCCAACGACTACAACCATAGCACTTCTAAAAAATATCGCTAAAAGTAAACTGTTTCACAACTATTTTGATATGCCGATTCAACATATTAACGATGAGATGCTTCATATAATGAAAAGGGGATTTGGTAAATCTAAAACTCTTGAACTTCTTAACTTCATGAAGTCACTCCCTAACTCTTTCATCCGAACAAGTTTCATAGTTGGTCACCCAAATGAGACACAAGAGATGTTTGATGAGATGTGTGAATTTGCTGAGAATTTTGGATTTGATAGAGTCAATGTATTTTCATATTCTGATGAGGAGACAACATCTGCCTATGATATGAGTGAAAAAATATCTGATGATGTAATTGCTCAAAGAGCTGAAATTCTTGGGAGTATTACTAATGAGTGTATGCAAAAATCACTTCAAGCTGAAGTTGGGACTGAGATAGAGTTAGTGATAGATAGCGAGAGTGATGAGCATGAGTATCTTCTAAGTGCTAGAAAAACTATATGGGCTCCTGAGATTGATGGTGAGATTTATGTAAATGATAGAACTAAAGATGAAGATTTAAAGTTTGGTAAAATTTACAAGGCTAAGGTTACTGAGTTAGTTGGAGATATTTTAACTGCTACAGTTGATAATGCTTGAGGATAACTCTCTATCTTCGCTAAAAGATAAAAAAAATCTTTTAGCCTTCTCAGCTGGGGTAGATTCCTCTGCCCTTTTCTTTCTACTTCTAAAAAACAATATAAAATTTGACATCGCCATTGTAAACTACAACATAAGAGAACAAAGTTTAGAAGAGGTGAAGTATGCAAAGGAGTTAGCATCTATCCATAATCTTAAATGTTTCGTTTATGAAGCACCTCAAATAGAGAAAAACTTTGAATCAAAGGCGAGAGAGATTCGGTATGATTTTTTTGAGAAACTTATAAAAGAAAATCAATATGAGAATCTTTTAACAGCTCACCACCTAGGTGATAGGTTTGAGTGGATGTTGATGCAATTTTGTAAGGGTGCTGGTTGTGCTGAGATAGCTGGGATGAGAAAAGAGGATATACGAGATTCTTATACTATCATCCGTCCACTTTTACACCTAGATAAAAAAGAGTTATTAATTTATCTCAAAGCTAATGAACATCACTATTTTGAAGATGAAACTAATCTTGATGAGGATATAAAAAGAAACTCATTTAGACATAACTACTCTATCCCCCTTTTAGAAAAGTATCTCAGTGGAATCAAAAAAAGTTTTGATTATTTGGATGAGGATAGGGATTCTCTTATTCAAAATGTAGAGATAAAAACAATAGATGATTTTACCTACTTTAAAAGTTCAAAAAATCTTAGAGCTGATATATTTTTTATAGATAAATATCTGAAATCACAGTTGTATATGATTAGTGCTAGTGAAAGAGAACTTCTAAAATCTGAAAAAACTGTTGTTGTTGGAAGAAAGTTTATAGTTAGTTTTGATAATTGTTATATTTTTATAATTCCATATTCAAATAAAAAAAACCAAATGCCAAAAGAGTTTAAAGAGTTATGTAGAATCTTAAAAATAGAACCTAAACTCAGACCCTATTTTTATATGAAACAAGATATTTTTTTGAAGGTAAAAGAGTT
>JAYEKJ010000143.1:0-9060 GCA_034660975.1 Campylobacterota bacterium | reverse complement strand
TCGATTCCACTATAACCTTGATAGCCTGTTGTTTTAGAGCTAACTAATATATTTTTATTCTTAATTATTTTATACTCAGAATCATCAAAGCATTCAATTTTTGCATTATGCTTATTATTTGAATAGATAACTCCATTTTTATCTGCTAATGTTAAAACATCACTATCATGAGTGGTTAATTTATCAAAAATACTTTTTAACTCATCTTCAAACTTGAAACATAAACACAACACACCAACAGCTTTTCCATTATGAACGATTTTTTGAGCATAAACTAAAGTTTTATTTTGAGATTTAAAAATATCAGTTTGTTTGTAAACCTCTACGAAATCATCAGTTTGTAGAGCAGTTTGGATTATAGAATCTTTTGTATTTTTGATAATGTTATTTTCATTTATATTGACTTTAGCATTAGAATCTATATCAAAAACAACTATCTCATTATATACAGAGTATTTTTCAACATACTCATTTAATCTTTGTTTCATCGATTCTAAAGCTATTTTATCCGTAGTTAAAAAATTAACTATTACAGAATCTGTTGCAAGAAATCCAACATCAGCCGTTCTTTCAAACAGATTCCTAATCAAAACATCTATCGCAGTGTTTGCTTTGAAGTTTAACTCATTGGTAACTTTATATAGATTCTCATTTAGTAGGGCATCTACAAGTTCAATATTTAATTGAGTAAAAATATTTACAGTTTTATCTGTAAACTCAAAGAGGTTACCAGCCTCTTTGAGTGCGTTTATCTTTCCTGTTAGTGTAACTTTATTTAGAAGCTTATTTTGTTTCTCTAAGGCAATTTTTGTCTCTTGTATAAAAGGAAAAATATTTAATAAATTATTCATAGTCACCCTTAAAATTTAGCTTTTATATGATGCTAAAAGATTGTTAAGTTTTGCACTCATTCCAGATAGATTATCAGATACTGATGCTATCTCCTCAACACTTTTTGCATTTGAAGTTGATAACTCTTTTACAAGTTCAACTTTATCTATCATAACCTGAACAGATTTAGTATTTTCAACATATCCATCTACCATCTCATTTACATTAGTTACAGATACACCCATAATAGCAACACTATTAGATATCTCTGATTGTGCTTCATTCGCATTAGTTGATAATTTTTCTATCTCTTGTGCATTATGAGAAATTGATTCACTAGCATCTATAATCGACTGAACAATCACACTAATAGTTGCATTTATCTCTGTTAAGGACTTTTGAGTTCTCTCTGCTAGTTTTCTAACCTCATCTGCCACAACAGCAAAACCTCGTCCATGTTCCCCTGCTCTTGCTGCTTCTATCGCTGCATTGAGTGCAAGTAGATTTGTTTGGTCTGCAATATCACCTATAACCTCTAAAACAGATTTCACTTGCCCTGCATCACTACTTAGGTGTTGTAGTTTATCTGCTAACTCCGATTCTGCATCGGAACGGATGTTGATATTTTCACTCAAAGAGACAATAATCTCATTTGTTTTTTCTAAAGTTAATTCAGCTTCACCCAATTTATTTTCAGTTTGTTTTGCATTATCTATCGCTATCTCTAACACAGATTGAAGCTCTTTACCTTTGTTACTCACCTCACTTACAATCTCAGATTCCTCTTGTGCTTTTTCACCAATTTGGATAAATGTTCGAGCCAACTCATCAGAAACTGATGAGTTTTCATTAGCACTATGTTTTGCTTGAACAATAGTATCTTGAACTTTTTGTATAAAACTGTTAATATGCTTACTTACTATTGATATCTCATTGTTACCCACTATTTTCAGTCTTGCTCTTAAATCACCCTCACCATGTGCTAAATCTTCAACTCTTTTTTCCAACTCTTTTAACGGATGAACAAGAATTATATTTGATAGGAACCAAGCGATAACTATGGCAATAACAAGTACAACAATGGATGTGATAGTTATAATATTTCCTAAATCATAAGCTGGTTGCATAGCTTCAGCTTCATCTATTTCAGCAACAATAGCCCATTTTGCTTGACCAAATACATCAATAGGATGGTAAACACTCAAAACTTTAACACCCCTATAATCATCAATGATATGTTTACCTATTTTTTTATCACTACTCATTACAGCCTCTGTACTAGCAGTTTTTACTTTCCATACACCTATTGTTGTACCTAAACTTTGAACAAGCTTATCTTTTATCTCTGGCTGGAATCTTGAATTACTTCTCATCATATAATCTTCACCAACTAGATAAGCTTCTCCACTTTCACCAAGACCAGCCTCTTTAAACTTACCATCAAATCTCATGATTTTGTTGATAATATCAACTGGCATCTGAAAAATCAATACACCTTTTTTGATTCCATCTATAAAAATGGGAGTTGCTATAAATGAAGCAGGGGAGTTATAACTAGGCTCATAAGGGGCAAAATCATCAAAAGCTAATTTACCCTCACCAATATTTAAAGCTTTTTTATATGCTCTTGCGATTCCCGTATTACTATAAACTCCAGTTTTAAGATTTGTTGCAAAATCTTTCTCTTTAAAATCTGTGTATATCATATTACCTTTCATATCAACCATAAAAATATCATAAAGTGAATATGCTTCTAAAAAAGAGTTAAATGATTTATGGTATTTTTTATGAGCAGACATATAAGTTGAATCATACTTAGAGTTATAAGTCATGTTGTTTTTTTCACCAAGTTTTGAACTACTATCTACTATAAATACATACTGAGCGATAAGCCCATTGATATCTTTTGGTAAATACTCATCAGTAGATTTTCTTTGAGCAGAAGATGGCACAGCGTAGTTTACATCACCCAAGTAGTTAGATTCCAAATCAGATTTTACCAATCTTTTTATCTCATCATTTGGTAGTTTTAAATCTTGTGCAATTGTATAAAAACCTTTCTCAAAAGCAAGAAATGCGTCTTTTGTCCCCTCTTGAACTGCTAAAGAGGTAAGTAAACCTTTTAGATAATCTAAATATGCCGTTATCTCTCCATGTTTAGCTGCCTCAACCGTGCTGAGCTTATCCATATTATTTTGTAACATCGCATCTGTTGACTTAGTAACTGCTAAAAAAGTAGTCAATAATGCTAAAAATAGCAGCAATCCAAATACTGTTGATAAAACTTTTACCTTTATTGTCATTTAACACCTCATTAATTTACAATTTCAGAATAATATCTAAAAAAAAATTTATAAATCAATTTAATTGATTATATTTTAATCAATTGTTTGTTTTTATCATATTTAATCATAAAAAGCTTATTATTTATACATTTATTCATATCCTTTATATTAATAATATTGTATTATTATATATTGCTTTTATATTTATTATTTAATAACTATTTAAGTGAAAAATATGAAGGAGGTTAGTATGAAGGAAAACAATATGCTTAAAAAAATAGCAATTATTGCATTTTTAACAGCAGTTGGCTTTTTTGGGTATATGTTATATATCTCAAAAGCATTTTCATATCTATCAAGTGATCCAAAAGCTTGTATCAACTGTCATGTTATGAATACACAATACGCAACTTGGCAACATAGTTCTCATGCCAGAGAAGCTACATGTATTGAGTGTCATTTACCAACAGATGGTTTTTTTAACAAGTACATAGCTAAAGCTAGAGATGGATGGAATCACTCAGTAGCATTTACACTAGATACTTACGATCATTCGATGAAAATCAGTGATGATGGTGCAAGAAGAGTTCAAGAAAACTGTATCTCATGCCATAAAAGTATTGTTTCTACAATGACATCAAATGCTGATAAGTATCATAACTTTGATGATACGAATGTAGAAAATGGTCGCAAATGCTGGTCATGCCATAAGCAAGTACCCCACGGGAAAGTTAGAAGCATAACAACTACACCACACAATATTGGTGTTAAAGAATTAACAAGACAATAGGAGAAGAGATGAAGTTTAAATTATTACTTGGAGTTTCTGCACTTGCAATTGGTGCTATGGCACTTTTAGCTGGTAACATTAACGAAAGAGAAGCTGAGCGTGTAGCTATCAATAAAGCACCAATCGTTGCTGAATCTGTAAAACATAAAAGTGAAGAGTGGGCTAAATATTACCCTAGACAATATAGTTCATGGAAAGCTACAAAGTCTCAAACAGAGATGATAGATATGGTTGAGCAAAAACCTCAACTTGCTGTTTTATGGGCTGGTTATGGTTTTGCAAAAGATTATAATGCTCCTCGTGGTCACTACTACGCACTACAAGATAATATCAATACACTAAGAACTGGTGCTCCAGTTGATTCTAAAACTGGACCAATGCCAACTGCTTGTTGGACTTGTAAATCTCCAGATGTTCCAAGAATTATGGAAAGAGATGGTGAGTTAGAGTATTTTACTGGTAAATGGGCTAAATATGGTGCAGAGATTGTAAATGTTATCGGTTGTGCCGATTGTCATAGCAATAAAACTGGTGAGTTAGAGATGAGAAGAGATTATTTAGATAAAGCACTTCAATCTGCTGGTTTACCAACATTTAAAGATTCAACTCATCAAGAGAAAAGAAACTTAGTTTGTGCTCAATGTCATGTTGAATACTACTTCCATAAAACTGAGTGGACTGATAAAGATGGTAAGAAAAAAACTGCTAAAGTTGTAACTCTTCCATGGGCTAACGGTTTAACTGCTGAAGGTGCTGAGAAGTATTATAATGATTTAGGCTTTACAGATTGGACTCATAAAATCTCTAAAACTAAAATGTTAAAAACACAACATCCAGGTTATGAACTTTATAAAACTGGTATCCACGGTCAAAAAGGTGTGTCTTGTGCTGATTGTCACATGCCATATACTCAAGAGGGTGCAGTAAAATATAGTGATCATCAACTACAAAATCCAATGGAAACTATGGATAGAAGCTGTATGAATTGTCATAGAGAGAGTGAAGATAAGCTTAAAAAAATCGTTCATAGAAAATATGAAAGAAAAGAGCAACTTCATAAACTTGCTATGGATAACCTAGCAAAAGCTCACTTAGAGACTGCAAAAGCTATCGAAGCTGGTGCAACTGATGCTGAGTTAGTATCTGCTAGAAATGATATTAGAAGTGGTCAGTGGAAATGGGATTATGCTGTTGCATCTCATGCTGGATTCTTCCATGCTCCTGAAGAGACTTTAAGATTACTTTCTGTTGCTAATGAATCTGCAATGCAAGCTAGGCTTAAACTAGTTTCAATTCTTGCAAAACATGGTGTTATGAACTATATAGCTCCTGATTTTACAACAAAAGAAAAAGCTCAAAAACTAGCTGGTGTTCCAGTTCAAGCTCTAATCGATGCAAAATTAAAATTTAAAGCAACATTAGAAAAAGAGTGGCATAAAGAAGCTGTTAAAAACGGTGATTTAAACATGGAATCTAAAAAAGATGTGGATGTGATTCATTCATTCTATAAAAAATAGATTTTATTTTTATAACTAGAGTATTTTTACTCTAGTTATTTTATTTTAAAATGCAATCTATTGATTCTATTTTAAAATAAAATATTTAAAGGTTTTACTTGATTTTCAAAATAGCAAGTTCTTATGTGACAATGATTCTATTATTGTCAATTTTAGCAATTGGTGCATCTATCGGTACCTTTATAGAAAATGATTTTGGAAGTGGCAAAGCTAAGGAGTTAGTTTATAACTCTAATTGGTATATGTTTACTCTTCTTTTATCAGCTATAAACTTGATTCTAGTTATATATAAAACAAAAATGCACAAAGTAAAGAGTCGAACTCTTTTTCATAGCTCTTTTGTTGTGATTCTCTTTGGTGCTTTTATCACTTATGTTTATGGAATTGACGGCACTATGAATATCCGTGAGGGTGAAAAAACAAATATTATTAATGTTGGAGATAAAAATCATGAGATTGGATTCTTTGTGGAGTTAAAAGATTTTAAACTTACAAGATACCCCGGTAGCAGGTCACCCTCTAAATTTAGTAGTGTTGTACGAGTGATTGATGATGCTAACGATAAAATATTTTTAGCCAATATATTTATGAATAACACCCTCACCTACAATGGGTATAAATTTTTCCAAACCTCTTATGACAATGATGAGATGGGTACGATTCTTAGTGTAAATAAAGACCCCGGTGTGGAGATAACATACTTTGGTTATTTTCTTTTATTTTTGGGATTAATTTTAAATCTTTTTGATAAAAAATCAAGATTCCAACACCTCATAAAAGAGATAAAAAAGATGCCCATTGCAGGACTGATTTTACCTTTAGTTTTACTCATTCAATCACCCTCTTATGCAAATTATAGTAAATATGTAGATACTTATCTCACTGAGCATAAAAATAACTCTTTAGAATTAGCAACTGCTTTTGGTGAGTTGCTTGTTCAAGGTCCAGTGGGTAGAATGAAACCACTAGACACTCAAAATCGTGAGATTTTAAATAAACTTACAGGAAAAAGTACTTGGGATGGGATGAGTGCTAATCAAGTGATTCTAGGGATGTTTTCTCGCCCCACTTTATGGAAAAAAGTAAATATTATAAAAGTTAAAACGCCTAAACTAAGAGAGTTATTAGGTGTAGATAAGAATCAAAAACTACTCAAATTTACAGATTTTTTTGATAAGAAAGGGGACTATAAACTAACTAAATATGTAGAAGATTCAAATCAACTTGTTCCATCAAAAAGAGGCACATTTGAGAGAGATTTAGTAAAAGTTGATGAGAGATTAAATATAGCTTTTATGAGTTATAGAGGTGTTCTTTTAACCATTTTTCCACTTCCAAATAATGTTCAAAATAAATGGGTGGATTTTAAAAGGATGTTTGCTCTTGTCGATAACTCTCAAATCAAAAGAGGTACTAGCCGGCTTTTAGATTCTGCTTACAACCGAAACTATGAGAAAGGTTTTAAATATATAGAAGATATAAAAGCCTATCAAAAAGAGTTTAGTGGAGATATTATACCAACAAAAGAGAAGTTAGATATTGAGTTATGGTATAACCAAATTGACCTGTTTTTTAAACTATCAATGGTTTATCTTCTTTTTGGATTGGCACTTTTAATCTATGGTATCAGCTCTATCTTTTCAAATAAACTTGTAAGTAAAAAAGTAAAAATTCTCATCAGTAATGTTACCATTATTTTATTTCTTATACATTCGTTTGGAATCGCTTTGAGATGGTATATTGGTGGCTATGCCCCAATTAGCAACACCTATGAAACAATGATATATATCGCTTATTCAGCTATTTTAGCATCTGTTTTATTTTTTAGAAAATCAACTATTGCACTAAGTGCTTCATTAATTATGGCTGGAATCTTTATTTTTGCAGCATATTTAGGTGAGGTTGACCCTCAGATAACCAATCTTGTCCCAGTTCTAAAATCATACTGGTTATCTATCCATGTATCGGTAATTACAGCTAGTTATGGTTTCTTTGGAGTTGGAGCGATTCTTGGAATCATAACTCTTATACTTTTTACTCTAAGGGACAAAAAAAGAGATTTTATAGATCAACATATAAAAAACATCTCTTATATTAATGAAGTGGCATTGATTCTAGGGCTTATTTTATTAGTGATTGGTAACTTTTTAGGTGCTATTTGGGCAAATGAATCGTGGGGAAGATACTGGGGTTGGGATCCTAAAGAGACTTGGGCTTATATCTCTATTTTAGTTTATACAATAGTATTACACCTAAGATTAATTAAAAAAATTTATACCCCTTACCTTTTTAATGTTCTCTCAGTTGTATCGTTTGCATCAATTTTAATGACATATTTTGGAGTGAATTTCTACTTGGCAGGTATGCACTCTTACGCCACAGGTGACCCAGTTCCTATACCAACTTGGGTTTATATAACAGGTGGGATGGTTCTATCTTTGATAGTCATCTCTTATAGAAATAAAAATTTAAAGGAAAATAGATGAAAATAATTAACACACTCGTAGCAACAGCACTTTTAACTATAAGTGCAAACGCACAATCAGTAGCAGAGGTACTTCAAACAACTCAAGCTCCAAAAGTACATATAAAAAAAGGTACAGATTCTAAAGAGGCAGTAAAACCATACTATCAAGGTGAAGTGATAGAAACTTTAAATGCTGGTGGATATACTTACCTACATATTGATGAAAAAACTCCTGGTTACGACCCTAAAAAACTAAAATCTTTTTGGATAGCAGTGAGTAGAAGTGAAGCAAAAGTTGGTGACTATGTAAGATTCCAAAAAGAGTTAGTAACTGAGAATTTTAAAAGTAAAACTTTAAATAAAACTTTTAAAGAGTTGATGTTCGCTTCAAATTTAGAGTATAGAGTTTCTAAATAATCAACTCCAAAATTTAAACATTTTATAATTTTATTATGTTTAAATTTTAACCAATAATCAATTATAAATATTTTAGAACTATTGTATAATTTTCCCATATAATATATGGAGATTCTATCTATGCAAACTACACCATTAGAAAATTTTATAGACCACAAAGCCCAAACAGGGATGCAATGTGGTAACTACTCCATCGATATTCCAAAACTTCAAAAAGGTGAGCAATACCGTTTCCACTTTGATGCAACTGCTTGTGTTGGGTGTCACTGTTGTGAGGTTGCTTGTAATGAACAAAATAACAATCCAGCAGATATAAAATGGAGAAGGGTTGGTGAGATGGAGGGTGGAGAGTTTCCAGCCTTTAGTCAACTTTTTAACTCCATGAGTTGTAACCACTGTATAGACCCTGAGTGTTTAAAAGGGTGTCCAACCAACTCTTATATTAAAATATCTGAGAGTGGAATCGTGGTACATGAGGATGATACCTGTATTGGGTGTCAATACTGTACATGGAACTGCCCTTATGGTGTACCAACTTACCACGAAGAGAGAAAGATAGTAACGAAGTGTCATATGTGTCATGAAAAACTTGATGTTGGTGAGACCCCTGCTTGTATTCAAGCGTGTCCATCGGGTGCTATTATGATTGAGAGTGTGAATGTAGATAAATGGGTAGAGAGTGAGATAGATGAAAATGCAAATATGCCATTTTTACCAGATGCTAGAATCACAAACTCAACTACAAGATATACT
>JAYEKJ010000142.1:0-9179 GCA_034660975.1 Campylobacterota bacterium | reverse complement strand
TCATCAAAAAGATTAGTATGTGTTATTTCTGCAATCTCTACAATATTATCAGGAACATTATAGTTATGATTTTGTGCAGTTATCTCAACTAAACCAGTTTTTACATTTTTTACAGGATGATTTCCACCATGATGTCCAAACTTAAGTTTAAAAGTATCATAACCATGAGAGATAGATAATAACTGATGACCTAAACAGATTCCAAACATTGGAATTTTAGCAACTATTAATTTTTTAATCTGCTCTTGTTCACGCTTTAGTACAAGTGGATCACCAGGACCATTTGATAAAAACACACCATCAATATCTTTATTATTATACTTTTGAATCAAATCCTCAGCATTAAAGTTATTAGGGATAACTTCAACACCAATTTTTGCACTTACAATCTCATTTAAGATATTTCTTTTAACACCAAAATCTATAACAGCTATTTTAGCTTCAGGAGTTGGAGCCTCTTCATACTCAAATTTAGTTTGAGAATATGTAGAAGATGTATGTATATAAGCCTCTTTTGTGCTTACCTCTTCTATATAGTTCACATCTTCAATTCTAGGAGAATTTTCTAAAATATTTTTAAGTTCATCTTTATCACTGATTGTTGTTGAAGCTACCATCATCATAGCACCTTCACTTCTAATCATCTTCGTTAAAAATCTTGTATCGATATCACAAATACCCATAACATTATGTTTAACTAAAAATGAATCTAAAGATTCTTCTGCTCTAAAGTTAGAATATCTTTTTTGGTATTTTCTAACTATCATCCCTTTTGCGTGAGCAGATGAACTTTCCATATCTTCAGCATTAACACCAATATTACCTATCTCCGGCATTGTAAATGTTACAAATTGACCAGCATAAGATGGATCTGACATTATCTCTTGATAACCACTTAAAGATGTATTAAAAACTATCTCTCCAACAGTTGTAGAATCTGCTCCGAAACTATTCGCTTCTAATAGTGTTCCATTTTCAAGATATATCCAAGCTTTTTTCATTATTGCATCCCTCTTTTCATCATCTCTTCTCTATATAATTTTTCATGTAAAATATCAAACTCATCTGTTCCCGGAATATATTTTTTCTTATATGTTCTAATTTTATCCATAATTGAATCTTCAATCTCAGAAACATCTGAAATGAATGAAATGATTGCATTATAAATAATATTTTTTACACGATTCTCTGTTACATCATAAAAGATTAAATCCTCTTCATAAAGTTGATCTAAAATTTTATGTGAAATATCTGAATATCTCTCTTCATAGTTTAAAATTACACCAAATTCAGGTGCAAGTTTTTTCTTTATCATAAAGAAAAGTTGTCTCTCATCTACAAGCATAAATTCTATATCTTCCTCATTAGCATCGCAAATCTCATCAACTTTTTCTTCTAAAGCTAACTCTTGATTTATGCTGTGAACAAGAATCTTCTCTGCTTCATGCATTACAGGTTCAAGGCCTTGTGTCATCTTCACTACACCACTCTTATTCAAGTCAATAGCAATTTTACTAGATATATGAGGTACAGTTTTAAGTGATATTTTCATTTATAGACCTTACTTAATTAAAATAAATTTGGGCATTCTACTATAAGTTAGGTAAAGGTATGATTAGAGGAAATGGTAGTTTAGTTATTTACTCAACAAGATTGTCAATTTAGAAGCTTTCTTAGAATCCATTTTTGATAAAATTTGCCCAACAACTTTTGCTTTTAATGATTGTAGAATTATTAATGCATCTTTATTTTCCATATCTGCAAGTATATTTGCAGCAGAAGCAGCTTTCATTTTTGCAAAAGTTTGAGCTATTTTACTCATTTTTATTTTTTTCATCTCTTCTAAAACATTTTTATTTTTCTCTAACATATCTTTTATAGATTTCTCTTTTTGAGTAATTTCTAGCAACTTTTTTTCTACAACTTCCTCTTTTTGAGTAATTTTTATCTCTTTTTTTTCTAAAAGTTCATCAGTTGCTATTTTTAAAGCACTTAGAGCTTGTTTTTGCTCATCTATTCGTTCTAACTCTACAAGGAGTTCACTTTTTCTCTCTTTAAAAATCTCTGTACAATCAAAAAGTCTATCACTTGTTTGTATAGCCATCAAAGATGTTAATGTAAATAGTGTTAATAAAAAAATTCTCATATCTAATTCCTAATTATTATTTTTTCTAGCATAAGTCATTAATGCTATCTCATCTAAATCTTTAGCCTCTTGAGTCTTTATATCTTTGAGCTTTTTTTTAATCTCTTCTATCTCTAAATACTTAAATTTTTCATGTTCTACCATGGTCAACTTCAGTTCTTGTTTTGCATGATTAACTTTATTTTGTGCATAAGTTATCCACTCTTGATTATGTGCTATTGATCCTCTTTGAGAGTTTACAAGCATTCTTGAAGCTAACATATCTGCCATTTTACCAGTTTGTGGTGATTCTAAATTACTAAGTGAAGTATATGATTGTTCAAGTACTGTTGTAGCACTCTCTAGATCTTTATTTGCATTTTGAAGAACTTGTTCACTCTTCTCCATAGCACTTTTTTTCAAAGTTACTAAGGAGCTAAAACGAGTTTTCATATTTAAATTCTTAAAGGATTATTGTATCATCTCTCTCAGGAGAAGTTGAGATGATTCCAACTTTTGTTTGTGAAATCTCTTGGATAACTTTTACATACTCTTGAGCAGTTGCTGGTAAATCTTCAAATTTTCTTGCCCCCACTGAGTTATCCCAACCTTTAAAAGTTTTATAGATTGGTGTAACAGAATCTAAATCTGATGGCATATAATCTATCTCTTGCCCATCAAGTTCATAAGCAACACAAACTTTAACTTCATCAAAACCATCAAGAACATCAAGTTTCATAAGTGAGAGTTCATCACAGCCATTTAAACGAGAAGCATATCTAGTAGCGATTGCATCAAACCAACCACATCTTCTTGCTCTTCCTGTTGTTGTTCCAAACTCATGACCTTGCTCACCTAGTCTTTGTCCATCTTCACCAGAATCTTCTGTTGGGAATGGTCCATTTCCAACACGAGTACAGTAAGCTTTTACAATTCCAGTAACTTTACCAATATCTTTAGGGTTGATTCCAAGACCTGTACAAGCACTAGCACTTACAGTTGCCGATGAAGTTACATAAGGATAAGTTCCATGGTCAATATCTAGTAGTGTACCTTGCGCACCCTCTAACAAGATTCTTTTATCAGCATCTAATGCTTTCCAAACCATTTGCGTTGTATCTGTAATAAACGGAGCAAGTTTTTCTTTGAAACCCTCTAACTCAGCTAAAAGTTCAGATTCTACTGGTGTAGCTATCTCATAAACATCAAAAATAGCTCTATTTTGCTCAAAATACTCAATGATAGAGGTAGTTAGTTTTGCAGGATTTAAAAGTTCACCAACTCTAAAACCAGTACGGTTAATCTTATCAGCATACGCAGGTCCAATCCCCTTACCTGTTGTTCCAATTGCTTTGTCACCTTTTAATCTCTCTTTTGCTTGATCGATTAAAGCGTGGTAATAAAGATTTAAGTGTGCTTTATCTGAGATATAAAGACGACCCTCTAAACCATCAAACTGAACCATCTCTTTAATGATAGATTCTGGAGATAAAACAACACCATTACCAACTACATTGATAGCATTAGGGTTTAGTACACCTGATGGGATAAGGTGAAGAGCATACTTAACACCATCTACCCAGATAGTATGACCAGCATTGTGACCACCTTGGCTTCTACAAACCATATCATACTCAGCAGCTAGTTTATCAACTATCTTACCTTTTCCTTCGTCACCCCATTGAATACCAACTATTAAATCTGCTTTCATAAAATTTCCTCTTTATCTCTTAATATTTATTTACTTAATGTTTCACACAAAGCATCTGTATAGATCGCAAAACCAACAGATGTTAACTCTTCATTTTTATATCTTCCACCACGAGCATACACCTCATTTTTCTCTATTACTCTAAAAAATAGTTCATCATAATAAAGCATTTTTGCGTAATACATCGGTGCTAAAACAGAATTATCATACGAAATTTCTGAATATAACTCTTTCATTTTTTTAAGTTCAACTTTTATGGTATCTGGAGCAAGAGCTATAACTTCATCAATCTGCTCTACATACTGAAGATAAACAAGTTTCTCTAACCAATTAACTTTTAAATTTAAAAATTTCTCAATATTTATATGTCTGAAATCATCAATACTCAACTCATCAAACATCTCAACTAAAAGTTCAGGTATCTTAATATTTGAGATTTGAACTAAAGGTTGAATCTCTAATTTATTGAAAATCTCAACCGCTACATTTGTAACTGTTGATAGTTTTTTCTCATCCATGAACTCAACACCAACTTGATACTGCTCCTCCGTTGGATAACGAAAAACTGGCTGAACATAGAACCATTTTTTCTGAGAAGTATTTCTACCTAATCTTTTTTCAATAATTCTCACAACATCAATAGTGGAATCTGCACGGAGAGATAAAGAGTTGTTCTGAGCATCATTAACTCTAATTAGCTCTTTATCATCAGCAATACTTAGATGTTGATGGTAAGAAAATACAGGAGTAACAATCTCCTCAAAACCATTCTCATCAAGAATCGTACTTGCAATATTTTCTATTTTTCTTTTAATTTTTGCACTATTACCAAAATATAGTTTACTTCCTGTTGGAATCTCATGTTCTAAAACCATTATTTACCCATTGAGAATGTAATCTCATTAAATACTTTATTTGCAGTTCCATCATAAGCTCTTGAACCAACTTTGTCTAAAGCCAACTCTACTGCATTTACAACCCAAGCCATCTCATAATCTGGAATAAGTCCCATCTGATTTATACGAAAAATCTTCCCTTTAAGATGATCTTGACCACCAGCTACATTAACTGCAAAATCCTCTTTTAACACTTTTCTAATCTCTGCAGCTTTTTCATCATCAATTGTTGTCATTGATTTAGCAGGTGATGTTGGATAAACATGTAAACCTATAGCTTGAAGGGCTGATTTAACTGCACTAGCTCTTAGCTCAGTTTTTTTATAAAGCTCATCTATCCCACCATCAGATTCAATCGTTTCTAAAACCTCTAAAAGACCGATGATTAAAGTGGTAGCTGCTGTATAAGCAGTTGTGTTTTGTTTTTGTTTCTTAATCTCAGAAGCAAGGTTTAAATAGTAACCTTTTCCAGCCCCTATCTTTTCAATAGCCCCATTACTTAAACCTAAAATTGCAAGTCCCGGAGGAAGCATAAGAGCTTTTTGACTCCCAGCAATTAAACAGTCGATGTTCGTTACATCAATCTTCTCAACACCAACAGCAGTGATTCCATCAGCAATAATCATAATATTTGGATTGATAGTTTTAACAGCTTTAGCTAACTCTTCCACCGGATGGCGAAGTCCACCAGCAGATTCACTTATCTGCACAGCTATCGCATCAATATTAGAGTTTGCTTTAAGAGCTTCAACAATAGCATCAACACTTACAGGAGTATTCCACTCGTTTTTTATCTCTACATTTTCAAGACCATGAGCCGTAGCAATCTTTCCAAATCTCTCACCAAACTTTCCAGAATTAACACTTAAAAGTGTATTATGACAAAGATTGATAACAGCAGCTTCCATAGCACCTGTTCCACTTGATGCAATCATCACAACTTCATCAGTATTAAAAAGATTAAAAAGATGTTTTCTTGTTTGAGAGAAAATTGCTTCAAATTCTGGCGTACGGTGATGCATAGTTGCATCACTCATCGCATTACGAACATTTTGAGGTACTGGAGTTGGACCAGGAGTAAAAAGTAGCATTTAGTAATTCCTACGAAATTTATTTATTTAAAAACCTCGTATTATATCGAAATAAATTTAAAATTTACTCTTTAGGCATTCTTGCAGTTATAGTATCTAAAGTTTTAAAGATAGCATCCTCTTGAAATGGTTTTACCATATAACCATTTGCACCTTTTTTAATCATTTTTAGTACACTAGCCTTAGAACCCTCTGTTGTAGCCATAATGATACGAGTTTTCATCCACTCCTTGTTTGCACGAACAGCATCAACAACCTGTTCACCTGTCATATTAGGCATGTTCCAATCAAGAAGCATAATATCAATTTTCTCTTTTTTCATCTGATCCATAGCGATAAGACCATCTTCAGCTTCAAATATATTTAATACTTTGTATGTTGGCTCTGTAAAATATCTTTTTACTGTATTTGTTAAAACCCTTCTTACTATTTTACTATCATCTACTATAAGTACATTCATTTTATCTCTTTTATATGCTAAAATTTTATCTGAAATTTTAACATAATAAATTATATTTTTCTTTAAATATATCTTATAATTAATTTTAATAAAAAAGGTATGATATGACAATATTTGATTCTATTATTTTAGGTGTAATTGAGGGATTTACAGAGTTTTTACCAATCTCCTCAACTGGACATCTAATCGTTGCAAGTGAATTTTTAGGAATTGAACAAAATAATGTAACAAAAGCTTATGAAGTGATTATACAGTTTGCTGCTATACTCGCAGTATTTTTCAACTATAAAGATAAATTTACTATCAAAAAAATAGATTTATGGATGAAAGTATTTTTAGCTTTTATCCCTATTGGTGTTGTAGGTTTTATATTTGCTTCTCAAATAAAAGAGCTATTTAGTATAAATGTAGTTGCAATAATGTTTATAGTTGGTGGTGTAGTATTTTTACTTGTAGAGAAGTTTTTTATACCAAATGAAACTCATCTGATTGATGATATTGAAAAAATCACACTCAAACAATCAATGATTATCGGTTTTGCTCAAATCTTTGCTTTGATTCCAGGAACAAGTAGAGCCGGTTCAACAATCATTGGTGCTTTACTCGTTGGGCTAAGTAGAAAAGCTAGTGCTGAGTTTAGTTTTTTACTCGCCTTTCCTGTAATGAGTGCTGTTACTACCTATGATTTACTCAAACATTACAAAGAGTTTAGTGATACAAATCTTTTAACATTAGGTATAGGTTTTGTTGTTTCCTTTTTAGTCGCATATATAACAATTAAACTATTTCTGAAATTTTTAGAAAATTTTACATTTGTGCTTTTTGGTGTGTATAGAATAATATTTGGGATAGTTTTATTAGTTATATTTAGTTAGTGGAATAATAATTGCTGATACAAAACTATCTTATAGTTTAAAGGATATATCATGCATACTATTACAGAATATAACACGAGACTCAATAAAGCCTTAGATAGATTGGAAAAATCTTTTTACCGTTTGGGTCTGAAATTCCTATAAGTTGGTTCATAAAATCATAAAGATGAATATGATGTTTCATCGATTTTAAACCTCATAATTCCAAGGATGGAATAAACTTAAAAAATTAATGGAACAAATGTAAAACCATAATGTTCTACCATTTCAATCTTAGTATTCTCTCTCTTCGTAATCTCATAAATAGAATTTTTCACCGGAATAACAAGTTTCCCACCAACTCTCAACTGTTCTATTAACTCTGATGGAAACTCCTTAGCTGCCGCAGAAACCAAGATAGAATCAAATTTCTCACCAACTATCCCCAACTCATCTTTAGCTTGAATAATTTTAGCATTTTTAAATCTATATTTTTTAAGGTTATTGGCTCCAAGCTCTACAAGTGAATTAACTCTATCCACTCCAACCACAGAACCTTTATCTCCCACCATAAAAGCTAAAAGTGCCGTACTCCAACCTGATCCACTCCCAATATCTAAAATCTTTTGCCCCTCTTTTGGTGAGAGATAGTTTGCGCATACCCAATTTGAAGAGGATAATCCTCATAAACATCTAAGGCAGTTGGATCTAGAACGAAATCTACTCTATCTATATTTATAAAAGCATCTATTATATTACTTGATTTTAAAACATCACTATTTATGAGATGCTTAATTAAATTATTGTTAGTTTTCATAAATCTCCTTTAGAGATAAGAGATAATCTCAGATACTGTTGGATGTGCATGAATCACCTCTCTTAGTTCTGTCATTGTAAGCTTTTTTTCAACTGCAAAAACTAACTCATGTATAATCTCTGTTGCTTCAACTCCAATGATAGTTGCACCTAAAACCACATCACTTTTAGCATCAACTATCACCTTAGCAAATCCAGAATCATCCCCATGAATCTTTGCCTTTGCATTGGCTTTATAGTATGCTTTTTTAAGCTCAATCTCTATCCCCTGTTCTTTAGCTTGATTCGCATTTAGTCCACAACTTGCAATTTGGGGATTTGTAAAGATTGTTGAGGGTGATATATGGATATTGGTTTTAGATTCTGAATTTATGATGTTATTTACAAGAATCTTAGCCTCAGCATAAGCAGTATGAGCAAAAGCAAGTGTATCTATACAATCACCAATAGCATAAATATTCTCTTGTGAAGTTTGAAATGATGGAGAGATCTCTATGAAAAGATTCTTATCTTGTTTCACATCTGCATTTTTGAAGATTAAGAGATTCACAGTTTGGGATTCTACCTGTTGCACTTAGTACAAGTTCACATTTTATAAATTCTTCATTATTTAAAAATAGTTCTACCCCACTCTCTTGTATATCTATCTTTTGGATTGTTGTAGAGTTGAGTAGTTTGATTCCAAATCTTTTAAAAACTCTTAAAAGTGCTTTAGATACATCCTCATCCTCACGAGGCAAAAGTCGTAAACCTCGCCCAATGAGAATCACTTCCACACCAAAGGCATTAAAAAAAGTTGCCATCTCACAAGCGATAGCACCAACACCAACAATAGCTATTGATTTTGGAAGTTTTTCTAAGTCAAAAACATCACTGCTTGAGATGATAAATTTAGAATCTATGGGTAGTTGTTCCAACTCACGAACTTTTGAGCCAGTAGCGATGATACATCTGTCAAAACCTATCTTCTCCCCATCAACATCAAGAGTTTTAGAATCTATAAAACTAGCATCACCATAAAGAATCTCCACTTTTGACTGCTCTAACATCCACAAAACACCTGTGCGAATCTCAGTTTTGAGTGCTAAGGTTTTCTCTTTTAATTGTTCAAGATTTAAACCACTAAAATCCAAATCAACACCCATCTCTTTAAAGTGGGGAATCTTAGATATAAACGAAGCAGACTCTAAGTAACTCTTAGTTGGGATACACCCAACATTTAAACA
>JAYEKJ010000141.1:0-9196 GCA_034660975.1 Campylobacterota bacterium | reverse complement strand
ATGTCGAGCAGTTATTTCAGTTGTGATTTTTTCTTTTTCATCACATCAGAAGGTGATTAATGTCCACTTTTGCATCCTAAACTCAAATAATATTTTAGGAGTTTACTCCTCAAAATGGGTAAAAGCATCCTTTACACTTAATATTCATCACCTAGCTTCTAGCTTGTAACATGGTAACTTGGGGTATAAATTCCTATTGCATAATTCGGGTTTAAGTTGGATATTACTTATATACTCAAATTTTAGGTTTATTTAATTTAACTATACTATCATTCATAAAAAAAGGATAAACAGTTGAAAGTAAAAGGTTTTGGAAAAGTATATTTTTCTCTCGTTGCTATACAAGCCTTTGTATCAACTTTGAAAATTATTGCCAAGCTGAGTGCTGTTCGTACTTGTGAAGGCAAAGCTCTTCGAATCAAAATCAACTCCCCTCCCTCTGCTTAATATTACAAACAAACAACTAAAATAATCGTAATATTAAGGATAATCATGAAAAAAATAATAATTATAAGTTTGCTCACATCTGCACTTTTGTCTAAAGAGATGGTATTAGACAGTATTATAATCACAGCCACAAAAGTATCTCAAAGTCTCAAAGATGTAAGCTCCTCAGCTCAGGTTATCACCAAAGAGGAGATTAAAGAGAGACGGTATATCTCTGTAATAGACGCTATAAACTCTTTGGCTGGTGTTGGTTTCACACAAGATGGTGGGATTGGTGGGCTTAGTAAGCTTTATATCCGTGGAGTTGGTGGTGGTCGTGTTTTAGTACTTGTGGATGGGGTTAGGTTTCAAGACCCATCTAGTAAATATGGTGCTGATTTTTCAAGACTGATGTTATCAAGTGTAGAGAGAATCGAGTTGATTTCAGGGGCTCAAAGTGGTGTCTGGGGTGCTGATGCTAGTGCAGGTGTTATCAACATCATAACAACACAAGCCCAAGATGGTTTTAGCACAGGGGCTAATTTTTCTTATGGTAGTTTTAACACTAAAGAGCTGGGAGTATTTACCTCTTACAAAGTTGATAGTTATGATGCAAAATTTGCAGTGAATTACTATAAAACAGATGGATATTCAGCACAATCACCTTATGGAAGCGACTTAGATGATTATGAAGATGATGGGTATGAGAACAGAACTATCAACCTCTCTTTGGGTTATAACATAACAGACACAGATAGAATCTCTGCACAATTAGTAAATATTGATATCAAAAGTAATAATGATACTTATGTTGTTGGGATGGGAACTGAAAATAAAAATATGAGAGTTGAGAATCAAACAAATCTGTTTAATGTAGTTTATACAAAAAAACTCTCAAACCAAAATATATCACTCAGATATAACCTTGCACAGTTTTATAAAGATGAGGTTGATGCCATAAAAGGGATAAAAACTTATGAGGGGCAAACAGATGAGCTTGAGCTTCATGATTCTATCTCTTATGGGGATAAAGATTTTTTTCTTCTTGGGGTTTCGTATAAAGAGGATACTGTTGATACGATGAAAGTAGATAGATCAAACTATACTCATAAAGTTGATTCAAAAGCTATTTTTTTAACTAATACAAATTTCATAAATGACTTTATAATCACTCAAAGTTTAAGAGGGGATGATTACTCAAGTTTTGATGAAAAAGTAACCGGAAAAGTTGGTATAAAATACACTTTAAACAGCGATACATCTTTTAGTTCAAACTATGGAACTGGCTACAATGCTCCAAGTATTATAATGATTCTAAACCCTAACGGTAAAGAGAATTTAGAGTTAGAAGCTGAAGATACTGATAGTTTTGATATTACTGCAACGCACATGAAAGCATCTCTTACTTATTTTTATAATCGAGTTGAAAATCTTATCTCTTATGATAAAAAAAATCTACAACATATCAATATAGATGGCACTTCAGTATTTAAAGGTTTTGAGTTTAAATATGCGACAGCTATCACAGATGATTTGTTTGTAGATTTTTCTTATACAAGATTATCTGCAAAAGGTAAAGATGGAATCGATTTAAGAAGAAGGGTAAAAGATACCTATAAAATGCTAAGTGATTATTACTTTAATGATGAGCTGAACTTTAACCTAAATGGTGAGTATATTGGTGAGAGATATGATGATATGTACAGTATAAAAGACCCCTCAAAAACAAGAGGGAGACAAACTGGTAAGTATCTTTTAATGAACTTCGTAACAAACTATGATATAAAAAAAGATATATCTACTTATTTTAAAGTAAATAATATTTTTGACAAATATTATCAAGTTGTAGATGGCTACTCTAGTAGTCCAAGAGCCTTTTATATCGGGCTTAATGCTAAGTTTTAGGAGAAAAAAATGATAAAAAAAATAATTATAATGGTATCTTTGATACTAACTCTAAATGCAAGTGAAACTATAAGCATAGCAGGACCATCTGCTGGGGTTTCACACCCTGTTTTTCATATGATACAAAACGATTCTTTAAAAGATATCGGTATAAAGATAAAGTTCAAACAATGGAAAAATCCTGATGAGTTAAAAGCCTTGATTCTTAACAAAAAAGTAGATTTCATAGCTGTTCCTATTACTGCTGGGTCTATTCTTTATAACCGTGGTGCTGAGGTGCAACTAACTCATCTCGTGATGGGTGGAGCTAGAGGGATAGTGTCTTCTGATAAAAATATGAAGAGCATAAAAGATTTAAAAGGTAAAACTATCGGGATAGGTTCTCGTGGTGGTTTAGCCGATTCTTTAGTAAAAATCTTACTTAAAAAGAATGGGCTTGATTCTAAAAAAGATACTAAAATAGTTTATACTCAATCCTCAAAAAATGCCACTCTTTTACTTCTAAAAGGGAAAATTGATTGTGCGATTCTCTCAGAACCTAGAATCTCAATGGCACTTAAAAAAGCAAAATCTTTGCCATCAGATAAACAACCCCACAAACTCTTTTTGAGTATAAACTTACTCGATGCGTGGAAAAAAACTTTTAACTCAAAAACATCTTTTGCACAGGTTGGATTTTTAGCAGTTGGCGATACTATAAAAGATAAAAAGCTGATAAAAAGATTCGTAGAGGAGTATAATAAATCGTTACAATGGTATGTAGATAATCCAAATAAATCTTCAAAACTAACAGTAAAATATATAAAAGGGCTTCACCCAAAAGCTGTAAAAAATGGGATAAAAAATAGTGATTTTTATACTTTAGAAACTACTAAAGATAAAAAATTAATAAAAGAGTTACTAAACACTTTAGTGATAAATAATCCAAAATCAATGGGTAAAAAACTTCCTGATGATGGGTTTTATTTTTTGAAGTAAATTTATGAAAAAACTCCTCTATTGGCTCCTCTCTCTAACCCTATTTTTCATCCTTTGGGAGATTGGGTATAGAACTTTTGGGGATTTGGTTTTACCTCCTGTTTTAGACACATTTTCTATGTTTTTCACACTTCTTCAGGAGCCTGAGGTTTTGCAAAACATGGGTATAACTATGAAAAGAATCTTTTTTGGTTTAGGGGCTTCGATTCTTGTAGCTTCTCTTCTTGGGGTGGTGGCTGGACTAATCAAACCCATCTCTTATATGATAGCACCTATTGTTACAATAATGCTTGGGATGCCCTCTATCGCATGGATAGTGTTGGCTATGATTTGGTTTGGGATGGGTGATCCCACTGTTATATTTGTGGTGTTTGTGGCTACTTTCCCTATCATATTTTTAGGCTCGTTTGCTGGGATGCAGAGCATAGATAAAGATCTACTCATAATGGCAGATAGTTTTGAGCTTTGTCTTAAAACACGACTTTTAAATATCTACTTTCCCCATATTTTCTCTTTTATTTTTCCAGCTTGGCTGACTGCTATTGGCTTATCGTGGAAGATAGTTATGATGGCAGAGTTAATCTCCTCAGATGATGGGATGGGTTCACTTTTGGCAGTAGCTAGAAGTCATATCGACACCACTTCAGTGATGGCACTTTTGATGTTGATGGTGAGTATGCTTATAGTGTTTGAGAGGCTATTTTTAGACCCAATGAAGCAGAGGTTAGAATCGTGGAGAAAATAGTAGTAGATGGAATCTCACACAGTTTTGATGGTGAGAAAAATATAGTAAATGAGATAAGTTTTACCCTTGAAAAAGGTAAAATAATCTCAATTTTAGGAGCTAGTGGATCTGGAAAAACAACTATTTTACAGATATGTGCAAAGCTTTTAAAACAAACAGATGGAACTGTAAATAACTCTTTTAAAAAATCTTCATTTGTGTTTCAAGAACCAAGATTATTACCTTGGCAAAATGTGATTGACAATATCTCTTTAGCATTAAAAGAGACAAGTCTGAGTAAAAAAGAGATTCAAGATAAAGCTCAAAAAATTGCTCTTTTGTTTGGATTACACGAAGATGATTTTAAAAAATATCCAAAAGATTTGAGTGGTGGGATGAAACAAAGAGTATCTTTTGCGAGAGCTTTAGTGGTTGAACCATCATTACTTTTCTTAGATGAGCCATTTTCAGCACTTGATATTGGACTTAAAAAAGAGTTATATAATATATTGCTTGTGCAAGTTCAAAAGGGTAATCTAGGGGTACTTTTTATCACCCATGATTTAATGGAATCGGTGGTGTTGAGTAATGAGATTTTAGTGATAAAACCTAAACCAAATGGGAGTGAGATAACTTCACGATATAAATTTGATTTAGATTTCCAAAAACGAGACAATGAGTTCGTTTTTGGAAATATGCTACTTCTTGGAGATGAGTTTACTTAGTGTTATTTTCAATAATCAATTTTTTAAGTTCTGCTATCTCAAGATGAAGTTTCTGTAACTCATCATTTGTACTTTTTGTACTAGAGTTTATCTCAAGAGATAGATTCTCCTCCTCTTTGGCCGTTAACTCACTCATCGCATCTACAACAATTGCGATGATAAGATTTATCATTATAAAGGTAACGATAAAAATAAACGGGATAAAAAACACCCAAGCATTAGGATGAACTTCCATAATAGGTCTCACTATCCCCATAGACCAAGATTCTAAAGTCATAATCTGAAAAAGTGTATAAAACGATTCGCTCAAACTTCCAAACCATTGAGGGAAAGTTTCACTATATAGTTGCGTTGCCATAATCGCAGATATGTAAAATAACAATAATAAAAGAAACCCCACAGATGCCATCCCTGGGATAACATTTGCGAGGGCAGTCACTATTTTTCTCATTTGAGGAACTACCGTTACAATTCTCAGTAGTCTTAAAACTCTAAGGATTCTAAGAATTTCAAACCCAGCACTAGCCGGAACTAAAGAGATTAAAACGATAGAGAAGTCGAACAAACTCCACCCATTTTTGAAAAAAGAGACTCTGTGAACATAGATTCTAAGTATTATCTCTATGGTAAATATCGTGATAACAAATGTATCAAATAGACTAAAAAATGTATGATAATTAAGTGCTATCTCTTTAGAGGTCTCAAACCCCATTGTAATTCCATTAAGGACAATCAAACCTATAATAAAGTTTTGAAAGTTACTACTCTCAACCAGTTTTTCTACTCTAGTGTACATACTATTCCTATTTCAGTGTTTTATTTTCGCAATATTAGCGATAAGAACTTAAAGTATATAGTGGATTTTTTGTTAAGTAAGAGACCATAAGATTATCTAAAAACTACACACTCTTCTAAATCTTTTTCATCCTCCCAACCCAAGCTTTTTAACTCTGGTTCTTGTAGGAATTCATCAACATAACCGATACAAAGATAAGCTATAAGTTTAGTATTTTTTGGTGCATCGATAGTGTTTAAAACTTTTTGTTCATCTAAAATACTCACCCAACCAAGCCCAATATTTAAAGCTCTCGCCATCAGCCACATATTTTGGATGGCACAAACTACACTGTATTGACCCATCTTTTTCATGCTAGTCATCCCAAGAATCTCATCTTCACTTTGTTCATATAAAACAGCAATATTAATAGGTGCTTCTTTGATTCCCTCTAGTTTTAGTTTGTTATACAGATTTTTAGTTTTGAAAATCTCTTTTGCTTTCTCATTCTCATCTATAAAGTTGTTAAAAACTTCCTCTTTTATAGTTTCATCTTTTATCACTATAAATTTCCACGGTTGAGAGTAACCAACAGATGGAGCCGTTAAACCAGCTTTTAGGATAAGCTTGAGAGTTTCATCATCAAGAGATTTATCTAAGAAACGGTTACCCCGTACATCGCGTCTATTTTTCATAATATTTAGTAGTGTTTGAGTGTCATTTGTATTGAAATTCATAGTTTGTGATTATACCGAAATCGTCTGAGTGCTAATTTATCTAGAGTACTTTTCAGACATAAAGCCGTCGTGATATTTTGATAAAATATTACATAAGGATGAGGTAGATGAAAAAACAGATATGCAAGATTGAAAATGAGATTTTGATAAATATTTTTGATGATGAGAAAGTCGATGGGATAGAGAAACAGAATCTTCTAGATAAATTAAAAGTGATTATAAAAAATGGTAGTGAAGATAATATAAATATCGATTATGCAGATTTAAGATGTGTAGTTGATTGTGGGGAAGAATCGTCTATTTTAAATATAGAAACTGATATAAAGAGTTTACACAAACAGATTGTAGATAATGATATATTTAAGCCTAAAGTTAAAGGGGTTCTTTTGAACTTTAAAATCAACTCCGATATGGCATTGATTGAGCTTGCTGGGGTGGTTGATATTTTAAATGATTCTATTGATGAGGATGCTACGGTTATCTTTGGAATTATTATTGATGAAGATATACAAAAAAACAGTGTAGATATTCTAGCTGTAATCTCCTACTAAAAGCGATATAAAATGAACTATATACCATTTAAACAAAACCAATTATGGGGAATTATGGATGAGAATCAAGAGATTCTTATAGAGGCGAAATATCAATTTTTATCCTCAAATGCATACTATCCTAAGAATTTTTTTAAAGTTACTCAAACTAACGAATATGATAATCTCTTGGAGTATTATTTTATCAATGAAAAAGATGAAAGGGTAAGTGATTTTATACCCCTTAGTGATAAAGGTTTTGAGTGTAGAGTATATTCAAATAAAAAAGAGGAGATGCTTTTTTCTATTTTGGTTGATGGTAAATCTATCTACTATGACTATGATGGGGATAGGGTTTTTGATAAGGAGTTTGATTATGATAGTGAGCATAGAATCTTTTTTAAAAACTTTCATAAAGTACTTGTTGATGGTAAGAAAGGGGTTATAGATAAACAGGGTGATTTTCTTGTTGAGCCAATATATGATGAGATTCTTATCCACTGGGATGGTGAATATATAGTTTTAAATCTTAAGGATAAAATAGAACTATACGATATAAAAAAAGATATTTATAGAGATTTTGGATGTGAAGATATAAAAATAAGTAAAGAGTTTATTTTTATAAAAAAACAGAGATATGCAATTTTCACTAAAGAGTTTAAAAAACTCACTGAGTATAAATATCAAGAGATTACAACTAATGAAGATGGCACCCTCATTCTAGCTAAAGAGGATGATAAGGCTGGAGTGTTAGATAAGAATCTAAAAATCATTATCCCGTTTATCTACGATTCTCTTGGGCTTGTTTATAATGATGGCACTAAGCATAGCAGGATGATTGCCCAACTTGATGGCTCCTCTTTAGTGATAGATGATAAAAATAGAGTAGTTTTCTCCTCAGAGCATAACCATACAGATGAGGAGGGTGTTTGTTGTTGGGATTATTCATATAGTTATAACGAATCTCTTGACGGATATATAGAGTGGTATGAGGATAAAGTTCTTTTTTTTACACAAGACGATAAAAAAGAGTTTCAAGTAGAATCTGATAGTGCTTATAGTTTTAGTGATGATATTTATGTAACTCTTTATGATGGAGAAAAACAGGGCTTTATCAACCTAAAAACTGAGTATATTCAAGAGAGTATATTTAGTGATTTTTTTGTGTTTGAAGAGGATAGGGTATCTGTTTGTTTAGATAATAAATGGGGAGTTATGGATGGTGATGGCAACTATCTTTTATATCCTAAATGTGTAGATAGTGTGCATGAATACCCATTTGAGTTTTATAAATCTTTAGTAAATCTCACGAACTATGATTTAGAGTTTTTAGATTCTTATGAAAGTTTTAGTTTAAATGGAGAGTTTATTATCTGTTTTGATGAGAATAAAAGTGATTTGTATTTTATAGAGGATTTAAAGAGATAATATCCACAAATATTATGAAAATAAAGTGGATATTCATCACCTGTTGCTATAGCATTTTATATTGACATTGTCAATCAATAAAGCATGTATGAACATAAGATAAAGTTAAGTTTCACTCCCTAAATGGTGACTGACTCCGTTGCTCGTTGCTTAAAAAAAGAAAAATTACAACTGAAATAACTGCTCGACATTGGTTGAATCTTAAACATAGCACCAAGTAACAAAAACAAAACAAACAAAAAATTGATGAACAAAAGGTGGATTTTCCCGACCTCCTAACTTTTAGCATTTAATATTATTATATGATAGAATCATATAAATACTGAGTACTTAAAAATATAATTAATTTACAAATGAGAATATACGAATGACCAATTCAGAAATATATAACCAAAGATTCCAACAACTGCAAAGAGAGTTTATAGCTGCTAAAAAGAAGAAAGCTAATAAATGGCAGTATAAACCTCATCAACAAGCGATGTATGACTTTGTTGTATATGCTAAAAGAATGGTTGAATTTAGCATTAATGATTACACTATTGTTTTAAGAATTGGTAATGATGATTTTGGTTTTAGACATATTTTACTTCGACATTATTGTGATGAATGCGTAGGTAGATTATTTGCAAGAGATATCTTAAATATTGGTAATATTATCAAAAATGATATTGAACTTCCAGCACACAGAAATAGAATAAAATTCATTCAAAATAAGGGTGATATAAAATATACAGTAATTTTAACATCAGAATATAGTAAGAGATTGGTTTTTACTTATTTTAGTAGTGAGCCTAAAAAAGCGATTGAAATAAAATTAGAAGATTCGGAGTTGGGACAATCAAAACGAACCACCACTTAGGTTCTCCCTCACGGGTTTCATGCAACCCCAACTCACAACAGACGACATCTGTCAGTAAAACTCACAAACATAAGTTTTGCTTACATTTCTCTCTGTATAAGCAAATTAT
>JAYEKJ010000140.1:0-9223 GCA_034660975.1 Campylobacterota bacterium | reverse complement strand
TTACTTTTAAATAAATCAATCCCAATGTTTGAAAAAGATAAAAGAAGTTTATCTCTCTAGTAAAGAAGAACCGGAAAGTATAATAAATCATTTTGCTATTAAAGAAAAGATATATATTGATGCTCTCAAAGTTGCCTATGAAAAAGTTAGAGAGCTAATGCTTGCTTGAAATTGTAACAATTATAAAATTTCTTGAATTTTAATTATCGTAACATCAATTCATAATATTATTTTGATATAATTATTTATCCTCATTAAAGTAGAATAATTTGAAAATCTTAAAAATAATAATAAGTACCGTGTTAGTTGTGGTTTTTTCTGGATGTACTGGTATTAAATATAATGTTAAAAGTAATATAATAGTTGATAATAAGTATCCTTATTCTAAAAAAAATATTAGAATTATAGGAGTATATAAAAACATACCTCAGAATGAAAAGAATATTTTAAAATCAGTAGAAACAGTTTTATCTTCTTATAAAACATATGACAATATAAGTTCAGGATTTATTAGAAGAAACTATACCTATGTTGAAAGTGTTTTATATTGTTATGAAAAATTAGGTCGCCATTATTATCAACATGAAAGAAAACATCGTTTTGATAATTGTGTTTCTAATAAGAAAAATGAAATAAAAAGTGCAAAAGTATTTACAGGAAATAGTCTAAAATTAATAAATGATGAACAATTCTCTAAAATAATTGAATTTGTAGATACAAGTGGAGAATTAATTAATCAATCAAGTGTTAAAATTAAGACAGAGAAAACGGATGATTATATTATAATCTATTTAAAAAATAGACCAAGAGGATTAAGTATAAAACATTTTATAAATTTAAATAATAAATTAATACAAGAATTTAAAAAAAATAATTTAAATAGTTTAAAATTAAAAATAGTAGAATTTTAGATAGTAACGATCAAAAAGAATATAATGAAATATTTACATAAATTGTTAGATTTAAAAAAATATTTTTTTAAATCTATACCTATCATATCAATTGGTATTGCTGAAATATTAGTTTATTTTTTTAATATAAATTTATTAATAATATTAGTATTAATAGTATTATCCTCAATAATAAGTATTTATTTACTTTGTAAAGAACTATCAATTTATAAAAGTTTCTTTAATAATAAAATAATATTAGTTCTGATTTCCTTTATTACCTTGATGATAATGTATGTTTCTAGTGTTTTAGTGAATAGTTATATTGTTGAATTTGCTCATGTAAATCCTTCTTTGTTTCCACTTGCACAACAAATTCTATTTCCTTTAGTTAGCATAATCCCATGGAGTATCGTTATATATATATTATTCTTATCTATTTTTGTATTTTTTATATTTAAAACTTTCTATGATATTCATAAAGATAATAAAAAAGTAATACAAGTTAAAAATGAAGATACTAATAATATTTTGGTTCTATATATTAACATTATAATAGGCTCAGCAATTATTTTAATTGTTGTTTTTCCATTATGGAATAAATTTTTATTCTCTGATTATTATAGGAATGAAGTTTTAAAAAAAGTTTTTATTTTTTCAAGTTACTATCCAAATAATGAAAATCATATATGTTCAGATTTAAATGAAACTTACTTAATTGCTTTTTTAAATAAAGACAATATTTCATATATTAAAAATACTGATAATAATGTAATATTTCTACTTGATAAATGTATTCAAGGCTCTCCAAAACTTTGAATAAAGAAATAATAAAACCTATGATAGGATTAAGTGATATGGAATTATCATACTTAATAGATAAAACACATGAATAAATTCATCAACAACCTAGCCTACGAAGCAAGTGCTGGGAGTGGGAAGACTTTTATGCTTGTTGTGCGTTACCTTTCACTCTTGTTTAAGGGTGCTGAAGCCTCTAAGATTCTAGCACTTACTTTTACTAATAAAGCGGCTTATGAGATGCAAGAGAGGATAGTTCTTACTTTAGAGGAGTTAGAATCTCGTGGTGAACTAGATGAGATTGTGAGTGTTACTGGTTTTACTAAAGAGTATCTTTTAGAGAATCGTCAACAAATTTTGCATCAGTTTTTAAACTCTAACACAAGCATAATGACAATCGATAAATTTTTTACTAAGATTCTTAGAAAGTTTTCACTTTACGCTTCACTTATGCCAGACTTTTCAACCTTTGCTTCTCAACATGAGATGAAACTTTTATCTCGCTTTTTAAAAGAGGTGAGTGTTGCTGGGAAAAAAGATACTCTTATCACTCTTTCTCTCCAATCTAAAAAAAGATTAGGAGATATTTTTTCACTTTTAGATCAGTTTTATGCAAGGAAGCAAGAGTTATCTCATCTGAAGTTTGAGAAGCAAAATTATAGAGAGTTTGAAAAAGATGCGATGCTAAATCTTTCTCTTTTAAAAGAGATTATAGATAGATGCAAAGGGGCTTCTGCAACAGTGAAAAAAGCAGTAGTTGCAGAGAATTTTGATGAGTTGAGTGCTAAGAGTTGGATCGGGCGAGAATCTCTTGATTATAGAACTTTTTCTAAATGTTTTACCCCTGAGATGGATCATTATCTTGTGAAGATTCAAGAAGCTATTAAAAATCATAGTATCGCAAAAGAGCAGAACTTTTTTTATGCACTCAATGAGCTTGTAGATATTTATGAAAAAGCGAAACAGGCACTTTATAAAGATGATAGTGAACTTAGTTTTTCTGATGTTACTTTGTTGGTACATTATCTTTTAAAAGAGAGGGTTGATAGTGAATTTTTATATTTTAGACTAGATTCTCAGATAGAACATATGCTTTTAGATGAGTTCCAAGATACTAGTATATTGCAGTATGAGATTCTAAAACCACTTATAACAGAGATAACCTCAGGACATGGAATCTTTGATGAGGGGAGTTTCTTTTTTGTGGGTGATGTGAAACAGTCTATCTACCGTTTTCGTGGTGGGGTGAGTGCTTTGTTTGGTGAGGTGGTTGATGAGAATCAGACTGAGGTGCAAAAACTTGTAACAAATTACCGTTCTCAAAAAGAGGTGATAGAGTTTGTAAATAGAACTTTTGATACTAAAATAAAAAACTATACAGATCAAAAAGTAAGAGTAGAAGCAAGTGGTGGTTTCGTAGAGGTTATACAAAATGATGAGCTTTTAGAAGAGACTATAACACAGGTAAAAAGAGTTCTTACTTTAGGTGCGGATATAGATGAGATTGCTATCCTTTGTGCTACTAATGGGGATGGGGAAGTTATAAAAAATAGACTTCAAGAGGAAAATATAGAGGTTGTGACTGAAACTACAACTAAGCTTATAAACCAAAAAAGTGTAAAAGCTTTGTTGGAGTATTTAAAATATTTGTATTTTGAAGAGGAGATTTATAAACATAACTTTTTTTCACTTATAAACAAAGAGCTTGAAGATATAAAAAAAGTTGATTTTACAAATGTGAATCTTTTAGATGTTATAAAAAAAGCGATAGATAACTATAAACTTTTTAGTGATGATTTTCATCTTATACGCTTTTTAAATGCACTCTCAAAATACTCAGATATTGAGGCTTTATTGTTTGAATATGAGAGGTTAGATATCACAGCTGCTGCATCAGATTTGAGTGGTGTGAGGGTGTTGACTGTTCATAAATCAAAAGGTTTAGAGTATGAACATGTGATAGTGATGGATAGAATTAAAGATGCACCAACAGCACGAGATTCTATTATTTATGAATATGATGGGATTAGATTAGAAAATCTATATCTCCGTACAAAAGGTCGTGATGCCCTAGATTCTAAGTATGAGAATGCTTTGGCAAAAGAGAAGAGCTTAGTAAGAGAAGATAACTTAAATGCCTTATATGTTGCATTCACAAGAGCTAGAGAAAATTTATTTATAGTTATGAAATCTAAAAAATCAAGTTTTGATATTTTGGATTTAGCGTGTGGAGTTAGTGGTGTTTTAGTATGTTCATCAACTCTTAGTAAAAAAAATGAAAACAGTTTTGAGCCACTAGAGTATAAAGCTTTATATTATGGCACTCAAAGTGATATATTGAAATTAGAAGAGAGTGATGATGAAGATTTAAAAGCTATAAACTTTGGTTTAGCTATGCACTATATGCTTGAGATGCTAGGTGAATTTAAACTAGAATCTATTTTAAATGCTTCCTATATGATGATAAACAAATATGGTAGCTCTTTAGAGGAGAGAGAGATTCAAGATATTATATCAAGAGTGAAATCACTGATAGAATCATCTGAATTTATGAACTTAGTTGATGGTGAGTGTCATAAAGAAAAAGCCCTTCGATACAAAAATAACTTACGATATATAGACCTCTTAGTTAAAAATAAAAATGGCAGTTGGAGTATAATTGATTATAAAAGTTCACTTATCTACTCACAACATCATCTAAAACAAGTACGATATTATGTAAAAGCTGTAAAGGATATAACGGGTAAAAATATTGATGGTTATATATGTTATTTACTAGAGGATAGTGTTAAGATAGTTAAAGTATAATTAAGCAAATTAAAATACAAGGATAAGTTAGATGAAAAAAATTATAATAGCATTGATGTTAAGTGTATCATTTATGTTTGCATCGATTGATGTTCAAACTGCTTCAAAAGCAGAGTTGATGAGTATTAAGGGGATTGGTTCTAAAAAAGCAGATTCAATCATTAAATACAGAAAATCTAATAAACTTAGAACTGCTGATGATTTGAAAAATATCAAAGGTATTGGTAAGAGTATTGTAAACAATGTAAAAAATGATGTTAAAGGTGGTGGTAAAAAAGCATCTAAGCAGGAAAAAAGTGCAATAAATAGTGATGCTCCTAACAATAGTGTTGAGAAAAAATCTAAAAAAAGAGTGAAAAAATCAAAAGATAATTCTGATTCTAAAGCTAAAAAATCTAAACAAAAGAAAGTAAAAAAAGAGAAAAAAGAGAAGAAGAAAAAGAATAAACCAAAAGAGAAATAGCTACACAAAAGCTTAAATAAACCTAAAATAAAGGTTTATTTAAGCTAATAAGGCTATACTTCCACAAATAAAACATATATTTAATATATCGTTTAAAAATAACTAAAAAAGGTGCAAGTATGAAATTTACAAAAATTGCAACTTCTGAGCAAATTGACCAAAAATGGGTTTTAATTGATGCAGAAGGTAAAACTTTTGGTCGTATGATGACTGAAGTAGCTACTATACTTCGTGGTAAAAACAAAGTATGTTGGACTCCAAATATTGATTGTGGTGATTATGTTGTAATCATTAACGCTTCTAAGGCTAAATTTAACGGTCTTGGTAAAATCAACAATAAAGAATATTTTTCTCACTCAGGTTACTTCGGTTCAACTAAAAGTGTTAAAATGACTGAGCTTTTAGAAAAAAATCCTGAGAAACTATTCAAATTAGCTGCTCGTGGTATGCTTCCTAAAACTAAGCTTGGTGCTAAAATGATTAAAAAATTAAAAATTTATGCAGGTGCTGAACACCCTCACACTGCACAATTAGCTAAGTAAGGATTGATTTATGGCAAATAAAATATATGCAACAGGTCGTCGTAAAGCGTCAATCGCAAAAGTATGGTTAACTCCAGGTACAGGTAACATCACAATCAACGGTCTTTCTTTAGACGCATGGTTAGGTGGACTTGAAGCAAAAAAACTTCGTGTTAAGCAACCATTAGTTCTTTCTAAGCAAGATGGTTCAGTTGATATCGTTGCTACTACTGTTGGTGGTGGTTTTGGTGGTCAAGCTGATGCTCTTCGTCATGGTATCTCTCGTGCATTAGTTGCATTTGATCCAGCGATTAAAGCTATCCTTAAACCAGAGGGTATGATGACTCGTGATTCAAGAGTTGTTGAGCGTAAGAAACCAGGTAAGAGAAAAGCTCGTCGTTCTCGCCAGTTCTCTAAGCGTTAATATTTTTTCTACTTTTATCAATGCTTTTATAGCATTGATAAGTTCCCTTTTTTCAATTATCCACAAACCATAAAACTATTTATATTATTACAATATAGTATCAATTAAAAATTAATCTTATTTATATATAATACACTCAAATAAAAGAGGGTCTTATAGTGAAAAAAATTATTACACTTTTAGTAGTTATTGTAGTTGTAGCTTTACTGATACCAATAGTTGGTAGTCAAATGATGGATAAAGAGATAACAAAGAAATTAGATCTGTTAAAATCTCATGGGGTGGCTCAAAAAGATAGTTCAGAAAATTTTACCTACTTCAGTACATCGAAGCATTATAAATTAATAGTCAAAGATAGTGATAAATTTGTAAGATATCTTCAACAGTTCTCAGATAACAAACTTCAATCATATATAACTGATTTAGTTGATGGTGTTGTTGTTGGTGTAGATATTAAACATAGTAATATCCCATATAGTGAAAGTATCTCTTTGGATATATATCCGTTAACATTGTCAAAAAAGTTTATGGATGAAGTTGCTAAACACGATTTAGGTTTTCATCAATTCATAGAGTCATTTTTAGAAAGAAAAGCTCTTTTGTATCATCTAAATTACAATATAATAAAAACTAAGTTTGATGGTTATATCAAAAATATTAGTGAGAGTTATACCATTGATAATGATAAAAAAATAACTTTTAATCTCAAAGGTTCTTCATTTAATGGTGATGGTTTGCCTATGAAACCAGATAGAATAGATTCTCTAACTAAAGAACTCTCCCTTAAAATAGTAGAACCAAATGAAAATATAAATTTAATTTTTAAAAATATACTTTCTACTGCAAGCATAAAATCTTCTAATACTTACTCTTATATGACTCAGACAGAACTATCTCGTTTTGAGATAAACAGTGTCAATAATCTAAAGATATTAGCTGAAATGAAAAAACTTTCTCTAAATATCTCATCAGATACAAGGGCAAATAAAGCACAGCTAGTAACTAAAGCCTCATTTGAAAAATTACAAATTATGAACAATAATAAGAAAGTTAGTCTTGATGGTTTTAATTATAATCTTTTTATAAAGGATATAGATAAAGATAATTATGAAAAACTTCAGCGTTTGTTCTCTGAATCAAAATCTTTACAATCAAAAAGAGTAAAAGATAAAATGTCGAATATTGTTATGAAAATCTTAGCAAAAGGTTTAGAGATAAGTTTAGTTGATTTATCTATAAAAAATATTGATTACAGTGAAGAAAAAAATCTCAATGGTTTTAGTATAAATAGTAATATACTTATAACAGAGGATGCTGATTTAGCTAAACTTTCTCAATATGATCAGAATCAAGTTATAGAAAAGATTACTCTAGATTCATCATTGAAAGTATCTAAAAAAGTAATTAATGTACTAATAAAAGAGTTTCCAATAGTTATGATTGTTAAACATTATGGAAAAGAATCTGCTGAAGATTTTGTGTATGATATAAAACAAAAAGATGGTAGTCTTACTATAAATGGTAAGTCGTTGAGATAAATTTTGAAATATATATTATTTTTATTATTAACACTAGAGCTTTGTAGCTCTACACTTAATTTAGCAACTTCGACAAACCCTGGAAGATTAAATCCAATTTTGGCAACTGATACTTCATCTTCAGAGATTGCTGGATTTATATTTAATGGTCTTGTAAAATATGACAAAGATTCCTCAACAATTATTGGTGATTTGGCAACAGAGTTTTATTTTGAGGATAATAAAACTCTGATTTTTAAATTGAATCCAGATGTAACTTGGCATGATGGTGAAAGGTTTACTGCACGAGATATTGTTTTCACTTATGAAACATTAATCTCACCAAAAATTATCTCCCCATATAGTGCTAATTTTAGGTTTGTAAAAAGTGTAAAAGCGATAGATGATTTAACTCTAAAAGTGAAATATAAAAAGGTTTATTTTAAAGCTTTAGAGACTTGGATGATGGGAATACTCCCTTACCATATTCTCAAAGATGAACAAAATCTGATGAGTTCACCATTTAATACAAACCCCATAGGAACTGGAGCTTATAAACTTCATCAGTTAGAGCACTCAAAAAATATTATTTTAGTTGCAAATGATAATTATTTTGAGGGGAGAGCAAAAATAGATAGAATCTCTTTTCATGTTATAGCTGACCCCTTGACAAGATTTTTGATGTTAAAATCAACAGCATTAGATTTAGGTTCAATTGAACCGATGCAGTACGAGAGACAACTCAATAAAAAGTTTTTTGATAGTTTTGATATTCATGAAAATATTAGCCACTCCTATACATATTTGGGTTTTAATTTAAGACGAGAAAAATTTAAGAATCCTAATGTCAGAAAAGCGTTGTCATTAGCAATAAATCGGGAAGAGATAGTTGATATTTTATTTTTTAAACATGCTAAAGTTTGTACTGGTCCATTTTTGCCAGGAACAAAAGCTTTTAACAAAGATGTAAAAGCCCCCACAAGAGATATAAAAGAGGCTAAAAGACTTTTAAAAAGTGCTGGATATGATGAGCATAACCCATTTGAGTTTGAGATAGTAACATCAAACGCAAGTCCTATACGACCCTATGCTGCTCAGATTATCCAACATCAACTAAAGAAAGTTGGGGTGATTGTAAAGCTCAGAGTGATGGAGTGGCAAGCATTTTTAAATATGGTTGTTTTTCCACATAAATTTGATTCTGTACTTTTAGGTTGGGGTCTATCATCCACCCCTGACCCATACCTTTTTTGGCATACAGATAACGATAAAAAAGGTGCTTTTAATCTAGTAGGCTATAACAACCCTAAAATAGATAAAATGATAGAGCAGTCTCAAACTATAATAGATAGAGAAAAATTATCAGCTATGTGGCAAGAGATGTTTAAAATCATAGTAGATGATAATCCATATCTATTTTTATATATCCCTAACTCTATAACAGCAGTAAATAAAGATATTAAAAATGTTGAACCGAGTTTAAGTGGGGTTTGGCATAATTATATCCGTTGGGAGAAACCAACATATAAATAAATAAACTTCTTGCATAGCCCATCTTGGAAGTACGACTTTAGTCGTACCCTCCAACACCATTGACTTAAGGATTGGAATCTCGAATTTATTCGAGGCTGACAAAGGAAACCAAAGCACTTGCCTCGAATACAGAAAAAAATTTAGTTTTATCCTACACTTTATATTGTGTACGGACATACATTTTCTAAGTCACACTTTAGCGTTTGAAATTCGAGGTTCCAAAGTGTCTATATGCATAAGTCAATGGTATTGGTCGTACCCCTTGA
>JAYEKJ010000139.1:4611-9278 GCA_034660975.1 Campylobacterota bacterium | reverse complement strand
TTGGTGGTGTAAATTTTTAATGAATGTGCCTTGATTGCAATGATAGATTAAATTTTTAATTCTCTATTGCTTAATTCGGGTTTAATGATTATTATCTGCTAGCTGCAATCTCAGCATTTATCATTTGAGTAAACATATCTGATGCTTGATTAAACTGATTTATTATCAAATCATAAGAAGCAAATCTTTTTGCCATAATCTCATAACTATCATCTAACCTCTCTACTGCTTTCTCTCTTTGTTTGCTTAATGATTCAAGTCTTGTAGTGATAGAATCATTATATTTATCCAGTATAGAGCCACCTTTACTGTACTTTGCAAACTCACTCTCTAACTCAGTAAAAGCACCTTCAACCTCTATTGTTGAACTATCATCTTTTGTAAATGTACCACCTATAAAATAAGCATGAACATTCTCTGGATTGTCATCTAGTTTTTCATTAAGTAGTTCAGAATCTAAAGACAATCTTCCCTCATCAACTTCAATTCCAAAATCTTGTAATCTTCCAGCATCTCCACCAACAATTGATAATATATTTTTTAAATCTGTTTTCATCCCTTTTATGGTGCTATCACTAGAAAAAGCACCCCTCTCATCTTCATCAGTACTAGATTTTGTATCTTCACCAAGTTGATACATTGCAGAGTTGTATTTATCTACAAAATTTGTGATTTTTTCCTCTATCTTTTCTCTATCTTGTTGAACTTTTACATTTGTTGTTCCAAGCTCTTTTAGAGTGATAGTGACCCCAGATAATAAGTCATCAACAGAGTTACTTGAACGGGTAATATCTAAACCATTAAAAGTAAATTCAGCATCTACCCCTGATTGAACATTACTCATATCATTTGTTAATTTTTTACTTAAATCTCCATCATTATCTGTTATTGAGATAGCTTGATTTGTCCCTGTATCAGAAGCACTTAAAAGAAGTCTAAAATCATCATCCGCAACTTGAACAATTGTAGCTGTTACACTATCTCCTGCTTCTTTGTTGATAAGCTCTTTAAGATCATCTAAAGTTGTACCACTGTCATAATCAAAAGTAAATGTTTCTGAACCAACATTTAAGTCCATTGTTCCACTACCAGTTGCTATACTATCTGTTTTAGTAGTAAAGGCACCACTTTGCTCTATCTCTTTTGTAGCAATTGTAGTTACATCTAAAACAAAGTTTTGAATATCACTACTATCTGATGCCACTACATCTATCGAATCTTCATTACTCAAAGATGTAGTTCTACCCTCAAATACACCATACTCAGTCAAACTCTTTAGACTTTCGTAAACACTTTCCATATGTGCTTCTAATGTTTTAAATGCAGCAGACTTATCTTCCTCATCTTTCATTTTAGAATCTATTGGAGCCACAAACTTAGCATTATCAGCAGCTTTTAGTTGATCGATAACATCTTGTGTTAATATGCTTGAACCAGCACCTAGTGAAGAGATACCCATGACAAATCCTTTTGTACTAATAATCTTTCATTATTATAATATTTCTTATGCTATAAATCGACAATTATTATTATTTATTTAATTGATAGTGGTACTATTTTTGCTATATATTAGCAATTAAAGTTCCATAAGAGAGGTATTCCAAGATGTTCAATGGGAAAAATATTTTAATCACAGGTGGAACTGGTAGCTTTGGGAAGCAATTTGTTCGTACGATATTAAAAAACTATAAACCTAATAAGATTGTTATATACTCGAGAGATGAACTCAAACAGTTTGAGATGGCTCAAAAATTCAATGATAAATGTATGCGATATTTCATCGGTGATATTAGAGATTTAGCCCGTTTAGAAAAAGCTATGGTTGGAATCGATTTTGTTGTTCATGCAGCAGCTCTAAAGCATGTTCCTATCGCTGAGTATAACCCTATGGAGTGTATTAAAACAAATGTTATGGGTGCTCAAAATGTGATAGATGCTTGTATAGCTCATGGTGTTAAAAATACTATCGCACTATCAACAGATAAAGCAGCATCTCCTGCAAATCTTTATGGTGCTTCAAAACTTGTATCTGATAAACTTTTTGTAGCTGCAAACAACATAACTGGAACACATGAGATAAAATTTTCAGTTGCTAGATATGGTAATGTTTTAGGTTCTCGTGGTTCTGTTATCCCTTTTTTTGAAAAATTAATCTCTGAGGGTGCCACCTCTTTGCCTATCACAGAACCAAATATGACAAGATTTTGGATAACTTTGCAAGAGGGTGTAGAGTTTGTACTTAAAAACTTTGCAAGGATGCAAGGTGGAGAGATATTTATACCAAAAATTCCATCTATGAAGATGACAGAGATGGCAAAAGCTATCGCACCTCATCTAAAACAAGAGCTTATCGGTATCCGTCCTGGGGAAAAACTTCACGAGGTTATGTGTCCACTTGATGATTCTCATATCACTTTAGAGTTTGATGACCACTATGTTATAAAACCAAGTATCACTTTTTCTACACCAATCGATTATAGTTCAAATAAACTAAATGAGATAGGTAAAAATGTAGAGACAGGTTTTGAATACAACTCAAAGAACAATGATAAGTGGTTAAGCCATGAAGATCTGCTTAGTAAAATTAAAAGCACAAAAGATGAGGAGCAATAGATGATTCCCTACTCCACTCAACTTATTGATGATGATGATATAGATGAAGTTTTAAAAGTTTTAAAAAGTGACTTTCTCACTCAAGGGGATAAAGTTAAAGAGTTTGAAGATTCCCTTTGTAAATACACAGGGGCAAAATATGCAGTATCGTTTAACTCAGCTACCTCTGCTTTACATGGAGCATATTTTGCATCTGACTTAAAAGATGGTGATGAAGTTATAAGCACTCCTATAAGTTTTGTAGCAACTTCAAATATGCTTATAGAAGTTGGTGCAAAACCTATATGGTGTGATGTGAAACTTGATGGTAACATTGATGAGAAACTCATAGAAAAACTCATAACACCAAAAACAAAAGCTATCGTTCCTGTTCACTTTGGTGGTAAACCAGTTGAGCTAGAGAAGATTCACTCAATTGCAAAAAAACACAATCTGCTTGTGATAGAGGATTCAGCTCATGCTTTAGGTTCAAGTATAGATGGAAAAAAGATAGGCTCTCTATCTGATATGAGTATCTTTAGTTTTCATGCTATCAAACCTATTACAACTGGTGAGGGTGGAGCTGTACTGACTGATAACGAAGAGTATGCCACAAAGCTTAGACTATTTCGCTCCCATGGTATGCTTAAAAAACTGTTATGGAACTCTGATATGGTGACATTAGGACATAACTATAGACTTACAGAGATAGCAGCAGCACTTGGAATCTCACAACTCAAAAAACTAGATAAATTTATAGAAAAACGCAATGAGATAGCATCCTATTATGATGAAAGATTTAAAGATGAGAATCTTTTTAATACAATTAAGATAGATAAAAAAGATATAAGTGCTAGACATCTTTACCCGATTTTATTATCTCCTCAGCTTCAATCTTCAAAAGAAAATATTTTTAAAGAGTTATTAGAAAATGGTATCGGTGTACAAGTTCATTATAAACCAATCTACCAAAACAGTTATTATAAAGAAAAATTTGGTGAAATTTCTATGGGTGTAGCAGATGATTTTTATAAGGCTGAATTATCTATCCCTTGTCATCAAAAGATGGCTTTAGAAGATGCAAAATTTATAGCAGATACACTTTTAGAGATACTCAATAGATATGAATAATATTTGTATCATACCAGCAAGAGGTGGAAGCAAACGGATACCAAAAAAAAATATAAAAGATTTTTTTGGAAAACCACTCATAGCATACTCGATTCAAACTGCTTTTGATTCTCAACTATTTGATAGAGTTATCGTATCAACTGATGATGATGAGATAGCAAAAGTTGCAAAAGAGTATGGAGCAGAAGTTCCATTTATGCGAGCAGATGAGTTAGCAGATGATTTTACTGGAACTGTTACTGTTGTAGAATCTGTGATAAAACGATTAAAAGAAGATGGTGAGGTATATGATTATGTTTGTACACTCTATGCAACTGCCCCCTTACTTCAAAAAGAGTATCTCATAAAAGGGTATGAGTTGTTAAAAAATAGTGATGCTAAAAATAGCTTCTCCTCTACAACTATGCCGTTTCCGATTCAAAGAACTTTTAAACTTCGTGATGATGGAAGATGTGAGATGTTCACTCCAGAGCATTATATGAGTAGAAGTCAAGATTTGGAAGAAGCTTATCAAGATGCTGGTCAGTTTTACTGGGATAAATCATCTAAAAAGAGTGATGAGATACTATTTGGAGCAGATTCTATCCCCATTATTTTACCTCGTTACCTAGTGCAAGATATAGATACTTTAGAGGATTGGAAACAAGCTGAGTTAATGTATGAAGTTTTATATTCAGATAAAATAAATAAAAATTATAAAAAGAGTTAATGTGAAACAAAATATTATAAAATTTGAATCCCTAGAGAATAAGTTGATTCAAATCAAAAATCAACTAGTACTGCTAGATAAAGATGTAGCAAACTTATATGAAGTGGAACCAAAAAAGTTAAGACAACAACTAAAAAGAAATATTGAAAAATTCCCTCAAGATTATGCATATCAATTAACACAAGAAGAGTTTGATATTATGGTGTCACAAAATGTGACCCCTTCAAAACAAAAT
>JAYEKJ010000139.1:0-4511 GCA_034660975.1 Campylobacterota bacterium | reverse complement strand
AAACAAAATGCAAAATATTTTATTTAGAGCAGATTCATCATCAGCTATTGGCTTGGGTCATATTATGAGGGATTTAGTTCTTGCTTCACAATTTAAAGATTCTAATATCTTCTTTGCTACTCAAGATTTACAAGGAAATATCAACCATAGAATCTTAGAAAATAATTACAAGTTAGAGATTCTAAAATCAAATAGTAAAAAAGAGTTAGTAAAACTTATAAAAAAACTAAATATAAATTTACTTGTAATTGACCACTACGGGATTGATTATAAAATAGAAAAATATATCAAAGAAAAAACAGGTGTGAAAATTTTAGCTTTTGATGATACTTATGAAAAACATTTTTGTGATACTCTTTTAAATCATAATCTTGGGGCTGATTCTTCACGATATAAAAACTTAGTTCCAAAAAATTGTGAACTCAGATGTGGGAGTAGATATACACTTTTAAGAGATGAGTTTCATAAACAAAAACATAAGATTCAAAAATCGAAAAAAACAAAAACAAAAACTATATTTGTAGCGATAGGTGGTACAGACCATACAAATATTAACCGAAAAATTTTAAAAGTTTTATCAAAAATTCAAAATATAAAAGTAGCTCTAATTACAAGCAGTTCAAACAAAAATTTAAAAAAATTAAAAATATATATAAAAGATAAAGAGTGGATAAAACTTCATATAGATTCTAGCAAAATTGCAAAACTGATGGGTAAAAGTGATTTTGCCATAATTACACCTAGTGTGATTGCTAATGAAACATACTTTATGGAACTTCCATCTATTACAATTAAAACAACCTCTAATCAAAAAAATATCTATGAGTATCTCAAAAAAAATGGATATGCAACACTCAAAAAATTCAATAAACAGAGATTAAAAAAAGAGATTGGGAAGTTTCTGTGAGAAATATCATCATTGCAACTATAAAAGAGTGGAATATATCTAATTATTTTTTACTAAAAGAGTTATATAGTGAAAAATATAATTTTCATCTTATAATCAATCAAAATGAGTTAACTAAACAATATGTAGATAAATTGAACCCTAAATATATCTTTTTCCCACATTGGTCTTGGATTATCAATAAAACGATTTATAAAAACTATGATTGTATTGTTTTTCACATGACAGATTTACCCTATGGAAGAGGTGGTAGCCCTATGCAAAACCTTATTCTAAGAGGAATTTATGATACAAAAATATCAGCTTTAAAAGTAGATGGTGGAATCGATAGTGGTGATATTTACATGAAAAATGATTTTAATATCTCTAAAGGAAGTGCTGAAGAAAATTTTATAAAATTATCAGAAATAATCTTTAACTCGATGATTCCAAGGTTTTTAAATGAAGATTTAGTCGCTCATAAACAAGAGGGTGAAATCACAAGCTTTAAAAGAAGAAAAGAGGCTGAGAGTAATATAGATTCTATTAGTGTTAAATCTATTGATAAACTCTATGATTTTATAAGGATGTTAGATGCCGATACTTATCCAAAAGCATATTTAGAATTTGATGATATTAAAATGAAATTTAGTTCAGTTAAAAAAGAAAATAATAAGCTAACTGGTACTTTTGAGGTGGTTGAAAATGGCTAAAAAGATTTTAATAGTAGCATCGCACCCTGATGATGAAGTTCTTGGTTGTTTTGGTACAGTTGCAAGACTAATAAAAGAGGGCTATGAAGCATATACATTAATTCTTGGTGAGGGTAAAACAAGTAGGGATGATATACGGATAGTAGAAAATAAAAAAGATGAAATAGAGATTCTAAATACAGAGATACAAAAAGCAAACAATATTATAGGTGTTAAAAAAGTGTTTGTTGAGAGTTTTCCTGATAATAGATTTGATAGTGTTGATATACTAGATATTGTAAAAGTAATCTCAAAAGTAAAAGATAAAATCAAACCAGATATTATATTTACACATTTTGAAAATGATTTAAATATAGACCACTGTATAACATATAAAGCCGTTATAACTGCCACAAGACCTATGCAAAATGAGTGTGTAAAAGAGATTTATAGCTTTGAGATTCTATCATCAACAGAGTGGAACTATCCATTATCATTCTCACCTGATACTTTTTTTGATATTAGTGATACAATAGACTTAAAAATAAAAGCTATGAAAGAGTATAGTTCAGAACTATGTGAGTACCCACACCCTAGAAGTTTAGAGGGGATAGAGCTTAATGCAAAGTATCAAGGGATGAGAGTTGGTAAAAAATATGTTGAAGCTTTTAAAAGTGTAAGAGTAATAAAATGAAAAATTTCATTCACTTAAACGATGATGAAAAAATATTGGTTTTAAATTGGCGTAATAGTGAGAGGGTAAAAGTAAATATGCTTACTAAAAATACAATCTCAAAAAAAGATCATTTTAAATTTATTGAAAATTTAAGTCAAACAACAAACAAACAATATTATTTAATCGATGATATAGGTGTAATATATTTTACAAATATAGATGATAATAGTGCCGAAATAGCTCTTTATTCAAATCCTGATAAATATAATGTTGGAGATAAACTGATGCAATATATATTATCATTTAAGTTCACACATCTCTATTTAAAAGTTTTTAAAAATAATAAGAGAGCCATAAACTTATATAAAAAATACAATTTTAAAGAGATTATAAAAAAAGAGTTAGATACAAAAGAGATGATATATATGGAGTTAAATAATGAAAATAGCAATTTTAACCTCTAATGATCAATGGTTTATACCTTATGCAAAAGAGTTGAGCCAACAAATTCAAAATTCAAAATTATTTTTTTCACATAAAGATATTTACGAGAATTATGATGTAGTTTTTATACTAAGTCACCATACTATTGTTCCAAAAAAGTATTTAACAAAGAATCGATATAACATTGTGATTCATGCAAGTGATTTACCAAAAGGTAAAGGTTGGGCTCCACTATTTTGGCAGATTCTAGAAAATAAAAAGAATATACCATTTACAATGTTTGAAGCTTCAAATGGTGTAGATGATGGTGAAATTTATATGCAAAAAAATCTTGAGTTAGATGGGTATGAACTCAATGAAGAGCTTAGAGAAAAACAAGCAAATTTTATTATACAGATGTGTTTAGATTTTTTAGAGAATTATGATAAATATAAAACACCTTCTAAACAAAATGGTGAAGAGAGTTTTTATAAAAGAAGAACTGCAAAAGATAGTGAGCTTGATATCAATAAAACAATAAAAGAGCAGTTTAATTTACTACGAATTGTTGATAATGAAAATTATCCAGCATTTTTTGAGATAGATGGTCATAAATACAGTTTAAAGATTGATAGGATAGAAGATGAAAATAGGTAATTTTGATTTAAACAAAGATGGTACATATATCATTGCTGAACTTAGTGCAAACCATAATGGTGTGTTACAAAATGCACTTGATACTATAAAGTGTGCAAAAGAGATAGGTGCAAACTGTATAAAACTACAAACATATACAGCAGATACTATAACTCTAAACTCTGATAAAGATGATTTTATGATAGATGGTGGAACTCTTTGGGATGGTAAAAATCTTTATGATTTGTATAAAGAAGCATATACACCTTGGGAGTGGCACAAAGAGTTATTTGAGTATGCAAGAGAGATAGGGATAGATATTTTCTCGTCACCTTTTGATAAAACTGCTGTTGATTTTTTAGAGCAATTTAACCCATCAGCCTATAAAATAGCCTCTTTTGAGATAACAGACCATGAACTTATCCGTTACACAGCTTCAAAAATGAAACCTATCATCATCTCTACTGGAATCGCTACTATTGATGAGATTCAAGATGCTGTTGATATTTGTAAAGAGGTTCGAAACAATGATATAGTGCTTTTAAAATGTACAAGTGCTTACCCTGCTCCACTTGAAGATGCGAACTTGAAAACAGTTCCAAATCTCGCTGATACTTTTGGAGTGATATCTGGTTTCTCCGACCATACTCTTGGAATCACTGCCCCCATAGTAGCTGTAACACTTGGTGCAAAAATCATAGAGAAACACTTCATCATAGATAAATCAATCGGTGGTGCTGATGCTGATTTTTCACTTGATAAAGAGGAGTTTTCTCAGATGGTGAAAACCATAAGAGATACAGAAAAACTGCTTGGAAAAGTTGATTATTGTATGGGTGAAAAAAAGAGAAACTCTCGCCAATTTGCAAGAAGTTTATATGTAGCCAAAGATATAAAAAAAGGTGAGGTTTTTACAGAGGAAAATATACGAAGTGTAAGGCCAGGTTATGGCTTACACCCAAAATATCTAAAAGAGATTCTAGGTAAAGTAGCAAAAAAAGATTTATCTTTTGCTTCACCTCTTGATTTTAGTTGCTTCTAGCCAAAGCAGCGAAATCTATCTCCTCTTTTTTACCATCATCAACTTTCTTATCCTCTTCATAACTTCCTGTACTAAAAATATATTCACTCTTTTTAAGGATACAACCTTTCATCCCCGGAACACACGCTTTGTTTAACAATTTACAATGACCCTGTA
>JAYEKJ010000138.1:0-1831 GCA_034660975.1 Campylobacterota bacterium | reverse complement strand
ATTTTATTTCTCTCTCTTACAAGCTCAGCTTTTAGTTTTTTGTTCTCTTTGTTGTTAGACTTAGGGGTAACTTTTATAGTTTCCTCTTTCTCCTCATCTTCCCAACCAATTTTGGCTAAGAAATCCTCATAACCACCATCAAAATACTCAGCACCCTCTTTAGCAAAGATGATAAGTCTGTCACAAACACGGCGAAGTAACTCTTCGGAGTGAGTTACGATGATAACTGAACCCTCAAACTTTTGTATCGCTTTTGTAAGTGCTTCTATTGAATCCATATCTAGGTGATTAGTTGGCTCATCTAGGAAAAGTAGATTTACATCTCTTGCTAGAATCTGCCCTAACATAACACGAGATTTCTCACCACCTGAGAGTAGGGAGATTTTTTTCTTGGCCCAATCACCAGAAAACATCATCCCACCACAGATACTTCTAACTTGTGCTTCACTGAGTTTAGGGTTACCCACATATATCTCATCCATAACGCTGTTTTTATCGCTAAGGTGAGCGATGTTAGTTTGTCCAAAGTGAGCAAAAGAGGTAGTCCCATGATAATCAACCTCACCACTTAGCTGTTTTAATTCACCTGCGATTGTATTTAGTAGTGTTGATTTACCCTTACCATTTTTACCGATGATTCCAAGGCACTCCCCTTTTTCTAAAGAAAAAGAGATGTTTTTAAATAATATGTTCTCAGGGGTATATCCAAAGCTCAAATCTTTTACATCAAGTAAAATTTTTGCAGGTGTCTCTTTAAAGTTAAAATTGAACTCTAAGTTATTGTCAAAGCCTAAATCTTCAAGTCTATCCATCTTCTCTAATTGTTTTACTTTTGACTGAGCCAAAGAAGCTGTTGAAGCACGAGCTTTATTTTTAGCTATAAACTCCTCTAACTCTTTTACTTTTTTATCTTGTGCAACTTTTTGTTTTGCGTGGAGTTCATCGTTTGCACTTAGCTGTTCATAAAACTTATGAGTATTTCCAGGAATTATCTCTAGTTTTTTTCTTACAAGCCCCATAGTGTGAGTAGATACTAAATCCATAAACTCTCTGTCGTGGGTGATAAGAATCACCTCACCCTCAAAACTTTTTAAAAAGCTTTTTAACCATCTAAGGGAGACAATATCAAGGTAGTTGGTAGGCTCATCTAAGAGGAGTAAGTTAGGTTCAGTTACTAAAAGTTTTGCTAAGTTGATACGAATCTGATACCCACCAGAAAAAGATAAAGGGTCTTTGTCTAAATCCTCTGCTACAAACCCAAGACCAAAGAGAATCTTCTCAACCCTATATACATCATATTTCATCTCCTCCTCTAGTGCAAGAGCAGCCTCCTCTCTAAGAGTAGATTCTGAGAAAGTAAGATGCTGTTTAAGAGTACCAATCTTGTACCCTTTAGGGATAATCACATCACCCTCATCAGCACTCTCCTCACCGAGTATAAGTTTAAAAAGTGTAGATTTCCCACTCCCATTTCTTCCAACCAAACCAACACGGTTACCGGAGTTTAGTTTGAAGTTTAAGTTGTTAAAAAGTTCTTGAGACGAATAGTTTTTACAGATGTTTGTTAGTTGAATCATAAAGGCTCTTTAGATTTAAATTTATATAAGTAAGAGACCATAATTAATCTCATAGCTAATGAAATTAATTATGGTCTCTTACTTAGATGCAATTATACTAAAAGTAATAGTTGCTTCTTTGTCATAATTGATATATTATTCAGTTTAGTTATTGTAATATTTGTCAAAATGGTATTTTATCCCTTATAGGTAGAGGAGTTTTTCTTGTTCGTTCGTATATTTTTACTTCTGTTTTTTTATCTCCAGTTTGCATC
>JAYEKJ010000137.1:0-1833 GCA_034660975.1 Campylobacterota bacterium | reverse complement strand
AGTAAAAATGCAACTCTTGACATATAACCAGTTGATTCTAAAAGAGCGATTCCGATAAAGAGAATTATGATATTTGGTACAAATAGTACAACTGCACCAACTCCGGCTATGATTCCATCAACAACAAGAGAACGAATATCATCATTAGCAATTGTTGCACCGATAGTATCACCAAACCACCCAAAGAATCCATCTATCCAATCCATAGGAATTGAACCAATCTCAAATGTCAACTGAAACAAACCCCACATAAAAAACAAAAATATTGGAATTCCAAAGAGATTATGAATCAAAATAGAATCTATCTTCTCAGTGAGAGTTTTTTTCTCATCTTGTTTTTTTTGCTTAATAACCTCAGCAACGATACCACGATTAAAAGAAGCATACTCCTCAGCAAAAGATTCTTTTATATCATCAGAATCGTGGTGAAGTTCAATATGCTTAGATGCTTCTACAAGAATCGGTTGTAACTCTGTCCATATAGGGTTATCATGAATCTTTTGATAAGTTTTTTTATTATTTTTGAGTAAATTAATCGCTACATTTCTATAAGAGTTTTTCGCACCATATTTATGTTTATCAAGATACCAAACTATCTGAGCAATCTCCTCCTCAACTGGTTCACTAAAAATCAGTTTAGAGCTTTGTGTAACTTGCTCTTTCACTTTTATAACAGCTTCTAAAAGCTCCTCAATCCCCTCTTTTGTAGCTGCTGAGACTTTTATACAAGGGATACCCAAGAGTTCTGACATATAAGAGGTATTTATATCTATCCCCTCTTTCTCCGCTTCATCACTCATATTTAAAGCGATAACTACATTTTTATTCATACTCATAAGCTCAGAAGTGAGTTGAAGATTCTTCGCTAAGTTTGTAGAATCTACAACATTGATAATCAGATCATAACTCTCAGCACAAAGATACTCATGAGTTACCCTCTCCTCTATCGTATAATCAGTAAAAGCGTAAGTTCCAGGTAGATCCACAACAGTAAAATGATAATCTTGATAATCAAACAAAACCTCAGTTTTATCAACTGTTACACCTGAAAAATTACCCACATGAAGATGAGCATTTGATACCGAGTTGATAAGCATACTCTTACCAACATTTGGTTGACCTACAAGTGCTACTTTTATATGATTAGCTATTACAGGACAAGCTTTTCCTACCATCTCTTTCATCTTTTTTCTACCTCTATAAGTTCTGCTTCCTCTGCACGAAGAGCGATTCTCATCTTACCAACTTTAATCTCTATGGTACTTTTGCCAGGAGCGTGTTCCAATACCTCTATATCAGCATCTTTCATAATTCCAAAAGAGATAAGTCTCTGTTTAAGATCAGTTTTTGCATTAAGTTTTACAACTTTTACTTTAGAAGTTTTTTCACAATTATTTAATGTTTTATTTTCCATTATCACTATTCCTTTAATTGAGAAATATTATCACAATCAATCTTAAAACTATGTCATCTCAGTATATTGATATTGATTATCATAATAATAAAAGATTAAGCAAAAAGCTACTATAATTCTAATAACGATTATCAATAACAACTAGAAAGTTTCAATTGACAATCAATAAATTTAGAAGCAGGAGGAAAACTATGTTTGAGTTAAATAATAAAAAAAGTATAAAAACATTTACTGGTAAACCTTGCTAGTTACCTTTTTTCTAAAAAGAAGGGGCTAATAGATAGAAAGATAAATAATTATAGATGTATATTGCATCCCCTTGCATGAACGAAGATTCAATGTAAGTACAAGAAAAAAGCTGACAATATTCTCCTATTATAAGCTAATTTTAAGTTAAGATTTCATTAGGCTCACTTTAA
>JAYEKJ010000136.1:0-1846 GCA_034660975.1 Campylobacterota bacterium | reverse complement strand
GTAATGTTAAATTTGAATGGATACATCTAAAAGCTGATGCTCAGGAGTTTTGGACGGAAGTTAGTCTAACTATGATTAAGATAAACAATAAAAAAATGATGCATGTTACTTGGAGAGATATATCTGATACAAAAAAACTTGAAGTAAATTTAATTGAAGCTAAAAACAGAGCAGAAGATAGTGTTAAATCAAAATCAGAATTCTTGGCAAATATGTCTCATGAGATAAGAACACCAATGAATGGAATTATCGGTATGTCACATCTAGCACTTCAAACAAATCTGGATGAGAAACAAAGAAATTTTATAAATAAAATAGATAATAGTGCTAAATCACTTTTAGGAATCATCAATGATATTTTAGATTTTTCTAAAATAGAGGCTGGAAAATTAACAATTGAAAAGATTAATTTTGATCTATTTCAAGTGATAGATGGAGTTGTAAATATACTTGAGTATAAAGCCCATGAGAAAAATTTAGAGTTAGTTGTTGATTATGATATCGTTATTGGTAAACGCTTTTATGGAGATAGTTTGAGAATAAGCCAAATACTTACAAACTTACTTACTAATGCGATTAAGTTTACTGAGAATGGTGAAGTTAAAGTGATAGTTAAAATTCTTGAAAATAATAGAATAAGGTTTGAAGTAAAAGATACTGGAATCGGTTTAAGTCAAGAGCAACAACTTAAATTGTTTAAATCATTTTCTCAAGCTGATGGAAGTACCACAAGAAAATATGGTGGAACTGGTTTAGGTTTAGCAATCTCTAAACAATTAGTTGAATTTATGGATGGCAAAATATGGGTGGAGAGTGAGCTTGGAGAGGGGAGTAGTTTTATTTTTGAGATAGAATTAATAAAAGAGGAAGTAAGTGAAAAAGCATTTACAGTTTTTAAGAATAAAAAAGTTTTAGTAGTTGATGATAACCAAAGTTGGCAAGATATTTTAGAGCATCTTTTAACTTCATTTGGTGTAGAGGTAGAGTGTGCAAGTAGTGGAAAAATGGCAATGGAGATGATGCAAAATGCAGATAATATTTATGATTTAATTTTAATGGACTGGAATATGCCGGAGTTGGATGGTATAGCTACAACTAAATTAATAATTGAAAATTGTTTGCAAGATGAGTGTCCTAGTATCGTATTGGTGAGTGCATTTAAGCAAGAGAATCTTGTAAATTTAGCTTCTGATGTTGGAATAAAAATATTTTTACAAAAACCAATTAATCCATCAACTTTAAATGATGTACTGAGTGATCTTTTTTTAGGTACATCTAAAGCTAATCAAATTGAGCATAGAGAAGAAAGCAGATTAAAATATGATATACAAACATTGAAAGGGAGTAAGATACTTCTTGCTGAGGATAATACAACAAATCAAGAGATTATAGTTGGATTACTTGAACATAGTGGCATAGATATAGATATCGCAAATAATGGAGAAGAATCAATTGCATTATATAAAAAGAATAATTATGAACTGATTCTTATGGATCTACAGATGCCTGTTATGGATGGATATGAAGCTACGAAAATCATAAGAGAGATTGATAAGAAGATTCCAATCATAGCATTAACAGCAAATGCGATGAAAGAGGATGTTGAAAAAACTACAAAAGTTGGGATGAATAAACATCTCAATAAACCGATAGATGTAGAAAAATTATACGAGACACTATTAGAGTTTATATCTAAAAAAACAGATGAGATTGATAAAAAAATATCAAACAAAGAGGAGAGTATAAATTTACCAGAATTTGAAACAATAAATAAAGAGAGTGCTTTAAAACTTGTTTTAGGAGATAAAAAAATATTTATCAATATCTTAAAAGGTTTGTTTGAATA
>JAYEKJ010000135.1:0-1848 GCA_034660975.1 Campylobacterota bacterium | reverse complement strand
TTAAAGAATAAAAGGAGATGTTATGGAAGTATCAGGAGCTACAAGCACAACAGCAAGTGCAGTTCAAGTAGATAGTATGAAAAAATCTATGGATGTTCAAGAACAACAAGTTCTTAAGGTGCTTGATAGTTCAAATGAGCAACCTAAAGAGATGACAGCACAAAAGACAGGTATGGGTAACAATCTAAACCTAACAGCTTAATTTCTAAAATATCCATCAATCACACACTCTCTTGTGTGTGATTTATAAGCCAGATTTGCTATAATCCCTCTCATGATTGAACTTGATAATAGAACTTCACTAGAAGTTAACGAACCCTTTTTAAACTCTATCGCTAAAACTCTTACAGATAAAGAGATAGAACTTATCATCACCTCTAATGAAGATATTCAAAAGTTAAATAAAGAGCATAGAGATATAGATAAAAGCACTGATGTTTTAAGTTTTCCTTACGAGGATATGCCTATGAGTCCACTTGGTAGCATTGTTATCTCATCATTATATGTGGAGGATAAAGCTAAAGAGTTAGGGCACACAAATAGTGATGAACTCTCACTTTTATTTATACATGGATTATTACATCTAGTTGGATACGACCATGAGGTAGATAATGGTGAGATGAGAGAAAAAGAGGCTAAACTTATAGAAAAGTTTAACTTGCCAAAAAGTTTAATAATTAGAACACAAGGATAGTATAGTAATGGATTTTGTAATATTTTTTGTAGCAATGGGTGCTTTAATTTATGGAGCTGATTTTATAATCAAAGAATCTGAGAGAATCGCTCTTCATTTTAATATTTCACACTTTGTAATTGGTGCGACACTTGTAGCATTTGGTACATCTTTACCTGAGATGGCAGCTTCTATGATAGCATCTACTAATGGTAAAAGTGATATGGCTGTTGCAAATGTTGTTGGTAGTGTTATTTTTAATATCACTATGGTTTTAGGTGTCGTATTTTTAATCGCTAAAAAGATGCAACCAAAAAGAGATCTTTTTGCATTAGATAGTGCTTGGGTAGTAGTGCCAGTGGTTCTATTTTTTATAATGATTCAAGATGGAGAGATTAGTAGAGTTGATGGTGCTTTATACCTTTTACTAATGGTTTCATACATTATATTTTTATTCTCTAGTTCTAAAGAGGACTTAGAGGGTGAGATAGATGAAGATTTAGCTTGTCAAAAATTCAACTGGGGTAAAACTATAGTTTTACTAGTAGTAGGTTTTGTTTTAACTATTGGTGGTGCCTCTTTTGTAGTGGAGAGTGGAACAAACATAGCGAGAGTATTTGGAGTGAGTGAGTGGATAATTGGGATTTTCCTTATCTCTTTAGGAACATCATTACCTGAACTAATAGTATCTCTTGTTGCTGTTAAAAAAGGTAATGCTGAGATGAGTATAGGTAATATTATCGGTTCAAATGTAGCTAATTTCTCTATGGTTTTAGGTGGTGCTTCACTACTTGCTCCATTAACAGTTGATTTAGTAGCAACGAGATTTGATATGCTTATAATGGTAGCAGCTTCTATCACGCTTCTGTTTATCTTAGCAAATAAACTTTACAACAAAGCTGGAGCAATATTTTTACTTATTATCTTAGCTCTATTTATTCAGAACGCTCTTTAATTATAACCTCTTTTTTAAGAGGTTGTAATACCAACCCCCCCCATTAAAAACTATACATTTAAACGAGAATACTACATTATAGTGCAAGGCAAAAGTTCGCAGGAGCTACTAGTAACTTTTGCTATGCCCTTTGCAAGGACTTTTAACGAAGCAATATGATGTAGTATTCTCGCCCTACGGGTAAAAAATAAGCTATCATCTACTTCGTTAAACTATTTTG
>JAYEKJ010000134.1:0-1878 GCA_034660975.1 Campylobacterota bacterium | reverse complement strand
TCACGGCTATAACTCCTCTGTCTTAAAGAGGCTGTAACCCTCATAGTAATAACTTATATCAATACCTTTCATAAACAACTCACGAGAGATTTTTTCTTCTGATTTAGCTAACTCAATTTGATTTGTGATACCTAGTTTATTATCTAAAATCATGCCTCAATCTCCGTAACAATCTTCTCTATCTCACTTCTAAGGGTTTGAATCTTTGAAACCGTAGTTTTAAGCTCTGCATTTAGCTCAGATATATCTATCTTTTTTCTTGTGTCCTTAGCTTCTACATACGAGCTAACAGAAAGGTTGTAATCATTTTGTGCAATTACATCATTATCAATATACTTAGTAAAATGTTCAATATTTTCTTTACTATCAAACACTCTCATAATCTGCTCTATATGGTTATCTTCACCCTCATAAGTTAAAATATTATTATTTGTTTGCTTCTTATAAAGCTCACTAGCATCTATAAACTGTGTTTTATTATCACTCTTATGTTTTGAAAGGACTAAGATATTAACTGCTATCGATGTTCCAAAAAATAGATTTGGGGCTAGTGATATAACTGTTTCTACATAGTTACCATCTACTAGATATTTTCTTATTTTTTGCTCTGCTCCCCCTCTATAAAAAATACCAGGGAAACAAACAATAGCCCCACGACCTTTAGGCGATAGATAGTTTAAAGAGTGCAATACAAAAGCAAAATCTGCTTTTGATTTAGGTGCTAATACTCCAGCAGGTGCATATCTATCATCATTGATAAGTGTTGGGTCATCATTTCCTACCCATTTAACAGAATATGGAGGGTTGGAAACTATGGCATCAAATGGTTTATCATCTATAAAATGTGGGTCTATGAGAGTATTGCCAAGAGCTATGTTAAATTTATCATAGTTAATGTTATGTAAAAACATATTCATACGAGCTAAGTTGTAAGTAGTATGATTTATCTCTTGTCCAAAAAAACCATCTTCTACTATGTGTGCATCAAAATGCTTTTTAGCTTGTAGGAGGAGTGAGCCTGAACCTGCTGCTGGGTCGTATATTTTATTAACAGTTGTTTGCTTGTGCATTGCTAGTTGTGCTATTAGTTTTGAAACACTTTGAGGAGTGAAGAACTCCCCACCTGATTTACCTGCATTTGCTGCATAGTTTGAGATAAGAAACTCATAAGCATCACCAAACAAATCAATATGATTCTCTTCAAATTTACCAAAGTTAAGCCCAGATACACCTTTTAATACAGCAGATAATCTTAGATTCTTATCTTTTACTGTATTTCCTAGCCTATTGCTTGTGGTATCAAAATCTGCAAATAAACCTTTAATATCTGATTCAGAATCATAACCATTAGCTGAACTCTCAATAGCAGTAAAAATAGTATTTAAATCTGTGTTTAAGTTAGGGTTTTCATTTGCATTTTTAGAGATGTTAGCAAACAGTTGACTTGGATAGATAAAATAACCTTTGGTTTTAATGGCATCGTCTTTGATTTCATGTGTAATTACATCATCACCTAGAGTTGCATAATTAATACTTTCATCGCCACCCTCAATATAAGAGGTAAAATTTTCGCTAATAAATCTATAAAACAAAGTACCTAAAACAAATTGCTTAAAATCCCAACCATCAACTGAGCCTCTTACATCATTTGCTATCTGCCATATTTGGCGTTGTAACTCTGCTCGTTGTTGTGTGCTTGTCATTAGGAAATCCCTTGTTATTTTTTAATATTATTATTTTATCTAAATAGTATTTAACACAATATTTTAAAATAATAATTTTATTGTATAATTCACTCAAATAATAGAGGTAAATATGCAAACATTTGGAAAATTCGCCACAAAACACGATTTAGAGTATATAACTCAACACTACATT
>JAYEKJ010000133.1:12301-31477 GCA_034660975.1 Campylobacterota bacterium | reverse complement strand
GTTGAGATAAAAGAGGAGATTATAGTAGAGGAACCTAAAGAGATTGATATATACCAAGAAGCTTTAAAGATACTTCAAGTTCGAAAATATGATTCTAAAAAGATGATTCGGATAAAGTATAAAAAACTTTTAAAAGAGTATCACCCTGATAATATTTACAATAAAGGGGAGCTATATATTCAAGAATATACAGATAAATTCAAATCTATTCAAAGTGCTTATGAGATAGTGTCTGCATAAAGTTAAATATCTCCTAAAGCTATTTACTATTAATAATAACTTTATTCCTACCTATCTCTTTAGCTTTATAAAGAGCTTCATCAGAAATTTTTATCATCTCATTTATATTATTACGTAGTTTAAAAGCAACACCTATTGAGACTGTATATTTTATAATTAAATCATCTACTTTAAGCTCATTCTTCTCAAATGTGACTCTTATCTTCTCCATCAACTTTTTGGTATCATCAAGTGAAATATCTTCAAGTAAAATACAAAACTCTTCACCACCAAACCTAGCAAGTAGATCAGAAGCTCTTATACAAGATTTTATAACTCTTATAACCTCTTTAATAGCAATATCACCAATATCATGCCCATAAGTATCATTTATTGATTTAAACTTATCTATATCTATCATGGCTACAACTACTGCTAACTCTTTTCTACTATTTTTTGCAATTATTGCTGAAGATGCTTCAAAAAAGTATCGTCTGTTGTATGCACCTGTTAAAAAATCTTTGTTTACTAAATCATTTGCTTTTTTAAATAATTCAATAGTGTTTAAGTTAGCACCAATCCTTACACTTAACTCATCAAAAGAGTATGGTTTATGTATATAATCATCTGCACCAGCTTTGATAAAATTAGTTAATGTCTCTACATCATCATTAGAACTAATCGCTAAAATACTCAAAGAATCTTTTTTATATGTTTGTCTCAGTTTAGATATAAGCTCTATTCCATCCATTTTAGGCATATTATAATCAGTAAGTATCATAATTATCTCATACCTATTTGATTGCATAATACCATATGCCTCTTCACCATCTTTAGCAGTTACAATATTTAGATGTAATAGTTCTAAATCTTTCTTAAATCTCTCTCTATAAAGCTTAGAATCATCTACAACTAAAACAGTATATTTACAATTTCTTACAATTCTATTTGCAAAACTAACGGCATAATCTATACTATTTGGTGTGTTCTTTGATACAAAATCTAAAACATTATTGAGTTGCATCAATTTTTCATGCAACCTACTTTCAGCTCCTGAAAAGATGATAGTTGGGATACCATGAGAGTTAGTCAATACAACAGCTTTACCCTCAGTAGTATCTGGTAGATTCATATCAACTATCGCTACTGCTATATCTCTTGTATATTGATTAATAAGTTGAATCGCATCTTTATAATTGATAGCTATTAGTAGTTCGATATCCTCACCGATATACTCATCTACTTTAATTTTTAAAAGATTTACTATAACTTTACTATCTTCTATTATAAGTATCTTTTTCATTAGAAAAACTCCAAATCCCCATCATCTGATTCAAACTCATCTTTATGAAACAGTGCTTCTATCTCTATACAATTGTTTGCAAATGAAGCATCAAAGTAGTGTATATCATCTGTACTACGATCTATAAATATCGCTTTAATCCAAAGTTCCAAATCTTTACCTAGCCCTAGTAATACCTCAACTAATAATTTTTTTTGTTCCCTATCCTCAAAACTTTCAGATTCTAAAGATGATAAGAAATTAGTTAGCTCACTAAATGTCTCTGCTATAATTGGAAAAGCAGTAATATTCTCAACTGTATTTGCGAACTTTATCAGTATCTTATTGATATCTAAAATTTTTTCTAAAGAACTTGTCGTATCCAATTTCTCAATATCATAAAGAATCATTGCATAATCATCAAGTTCCTCTTCAAACTCCTCAACTTTATCAACAATTGTAGAATCTAAAGATTGCATAAATTCATCTGCTGTTAATTTATGAGATTGATTAAATCTAATGTTTTTCAACTTATTATCTTCTATCCGTCTTTTCTCAATTTTATCTTCTTTCTCTTTATTCTCTTTACTAGAATCTTTTCTATCCTCTATGCTACCTCTATTTTTTCTTCTATCTTCACCTATAAAACAAGTTTTTTTCTCCTCTTCAGGATTAGTAATATTTTCTAAAATCTGAATATAAGATTGCATCTCTTTTATAGTGGTTATATGCTTTAAAAATCTATATAAAAATCTATAAGAAAAGTTTTTGTCAAATGGGTAAGGGAAAGTAGCATCAGCACAATAGCAATGGTTTGCTTCATTATAATATTTATGCATAGAGGTTGAAAAAACCAATATACGGATAGATTCTTTCTCTTCTCTTATTTTTGTAATTAAATCTTTTGCTTTTTCAGGATTTTCACCAAGATGAACAACTACTAAATCAAAATTTTTTCTGATATTATCCCAGTATTTATCGGCTTTTTCATTAGAGTTAATAAAGACTATATCTCTAAAAAGGTCTAAAAAGAAATCTTCATATTCTTTTATATCTTCATCTTCATGCCCAATCATCAAAACAGATAAATTTTTACCATATTCATTTTTTATAATATCTTTTGAATCATTTAAACTAATCATCTATTTACCTTAAGTCATTTATAACATGTGCTAATTGAATCAAATCTAACGATTGCTTCACTGCACCAATCTCAACAGCTTTTTTAGGCATACCATAAACTACACACGATTTTTCAATCTCTGCATAAGTTGATGCACCAGATTCTTTCATAGCCAAAAGTTTAGTTGCACCATCATCACCCATACCTGTTAGTATTATACCTATCCCCTGTGACTTAACCTCTTTTGACATCGATGAGAACAAAACATTTACACTTGGCTTATGGGAGTTTACCTTTGGATAATCTTTAAGTGTTACAGCATAAAAAAAGCCATCTTTTTTCACTTCCATGTGTAGATTCCCCGGAGCTATTAAAATTCTACCTGGAAGTAGTTTGTCCCCTTCTTTGGCCTCTTTTACATCTGAATATGGAAGTAAATAGTTCAATCTAGTCGCAAAAGATTCTGTAAAACCAATAGGCATATGTTGCGTTATAATTATCGCTGGGTGGTTTGGTTTAAGATGTTTTGTCAACACCTCTATCGCTTGAACACCACCAGTAGAAGCACCAATAGCAACAATTTTTTTAGAAGCTGGTAGAGCAGAATTTTTACCATACTCATTCTCTTGAAGTAGATATGTTTTTCTAGGTACATTAGAATTAAAATGTACCTTGGCTTTTGATGCTGCTCTAACCTTATCTAAAAAAGCCTCCGTATTCTCATCAAAAAATTTCCCCAAATTTACATTTGGTTTGTGTACGATATCTACTGCACCCATTCTCATAGCATCGATAGCTGCCGTACTACCCCTACTAGCCATTGTTGAACATATAATAACCGGTATAGGCTTTTGTTGATTTATCTGTTTTAAAAACTCCAATCCATCCATCTTAGGCATCTCAATATCTAAAATAAATACATCAGGTAAACCAACGCTTTTAAAAACACCAAACGCATCTACTGGATTATTTGCACTACCGATGAGAGTAATATCTCTAGCCTGATTAAAGATTGTTGTAAAAGCACTTCTTACAACAGCAGAATCATCAATAACAAAAACTTTTATCATTAAAAGAACTCCAATTCACTATCATCTTCATCTTCACTATTTGAAGCAAGAGCATCTTTCATAAACTTTAAGTTATTCTCAAAAGAGTGTTCAAATATATAAACATCTCTAAAAATTCTATCTACAAACATCTCCATCATATAAGTATTTACATCATCAATAATAGCACATAGATAATCAAAAGCATACAAAGAGGATGGCTCAATTTGTGTTAAATCTAAAGTAAGAAGATAGGAGGAAAAATCTTTAAAAACAGTTGTCACATCAGATATATTCCCATTTTTTGAAAATATATCTGCTAACTCTTTCATTTTAATCGAAACATTTTCTAAAATATCTACTGACAACTCTCCAGATTTAAGTGATTTATTTAACTCAACTAACTCATCAACTATAAAAAGTGAACTACCCTCATAAGTATCAAAAAATTTATCTAAATCATCGTCTATATTAAATGATGAAGAGCTTAACTTCATATCTCTGACACCAACTGCTTTAATGGCATATAACACACTAAGATTTACAAAAAATCTATCTTTTAACTCTTGGATTGAAAAACCTTCAAAAAGTAAACTGTCTAAAATATCTAAAATATCGACAAGCTCAACTACCGTTTCTCTATTTAAAATACCGATAATAATAATTCTATCATTATATTTTTTTATTGTTTTTAAAAACTCTTTAGCGATAGGTATCTCTTGTGTAAAATCTATTATTACAATATCTATATCATTTTGCATAAGTGTAAATGTAAGATTATCAATCTCATCTTGATTCATAGCTCTTTGAATAGATAAATCAAGTATCTCTTTTAGCTCTTCAAATTGCTCAAAAGATTGATTACTTACAAGTAGTGAATGATGCCCGTGGGCTAAAAATTTTAGATAATGACTATGTTGTTTTGTCGTCATTTTTGTCCTCCAATATTGAATCGATTATATTGTGTGCTGGTGATAAAACATCCTTATAATAATCTTTGGATGCTTTTTGTATGTAGTTTTTAAAACTTATCAACTTAACCTCTTGTTCATGGCTCAAATCTTTCATATTTAATTTTAATTGTGCTATAAAATCTTGTTCTTTGTGTGCTATCTCATACACAGTAAGTCCAAATCGTCTGCTATGTTTTATAATCTCATCATCTAGCATCACGGCATATTTATCTTTGTCTTCATCAAATAGATAGTTTTTTACAGAAGTATCATCTCTAAAAATACCTCTTATATCTCCAAAATAATTATCAAACTGATACTTTATATGTTTATGATTCTTAGCACGATTAAGTACAAATAAAAATTTTAAATCTGGTCTCATCCCTTTTAAAACAGAATAAACAACACTTGCATTTATACCATCTTGTTCACCATCCAAAAGAGGAATTACAACAAGATTTATAAAATGTATCATCCCATTTTCAGCCATAGAATCGATAACCATAGTGGTTGTCTTGTTTCCACCAATATCAAAACAAGCACTCTCGTCTCTAGCTACTATATCTGTAATCTGCTCTCTTAAAATAGTAGAAGAGACATCTACAATCTCTCTTGATGTAAGTGTACTATCTCCATAACTCAAACAATCACTATTTTCATCATCAAACTCATAAAATGAGATTTTTTTATTATCTCTTTTATAAAGATATGGAGCTATTAACTGCATAGTTATAGTACTTTTTCCAACTCCACCTTTACTTGATAATACCATGATTTTAAGATTATTAGCCATCTTCTTTAGCCTATCTTTCTGTACATGGCAGTTCTTACTTGCTCTAGTTTTGAAGTATCTATCATATTTAAGTTTTCTGTATGTGAGATAAAAAAGTATCCACCAGGTAAAAGATTCTCTATCACATTATCTACAACTTTTTGCTTTGTAGCATTATCAAAATATATAAGTACATTTCTTAAAAATATAAGATGAAACTTTCCAAATTGAGTATTTCTCTCAAGTAAATTTGCTGTATCAAAGTACATATTTGGAATCAATAATCTATCTATCAAAAATTTACCTTGATGGGAACCTTTACCTTTTAGACAATATTTACCTCTTAATGCCGATGGGATTTTTTGAACCCAACTCTCAGGATATAAACCAACTCTAGCTTTTTTTATAACCTCAGAGTTGATATCTGTGCCAACTATCTCCCAATCTGTACTTGCCATTATAGAATCTAAAATCATAGCCGTAGAGTATGCTTCAGCACCAACAGAAGCTGCTGCACTCCAAACTCTAAATTTTGATTTATAAGGGTGTTTGGGCACTATAACTCTTTGTAAAAATTCAAAATGCTCTATCTCTCTAAAAAAATAGGTCTCGTTAGTAGTTATAAGATTCACCATCTCATTCATCTCTTGTTTATTGAGTTGAATAAGACGGATATAATCTGTATAGCTTTTTAACTTATAATGAAGTATTCGCTTTAGCAATCTTGACTGAACTAAAAGCTTTTTTTTATCATTAATATCAATACCAGCTTCTTTAAATATAATTTTTTGAAATATTATAAATTCATTATCTTGCAGTATTACAGTAGTTGACATATATCCACCTAAATTATTAACTCTTTTATAGCATCGCCTAGTTTTAACATATTTACTTTGCCAATAATTCTATCTACACCTGCACCTAAAAGAGTCTCCTCCATAGTACCGTTTGACATATTTGTATGAACTATCAATTTAATAGAATCGTATTTTTTATCTTCTCTTATGATTCTAACAACCTCTCTTCCACCAAGAACCGGCATCTCCAAATCAGTTATAAAAAGAGCAATATCTTCAAGCTCAAGATGCTTCAGTGCATCAACCATCTGTTGCCCATCATCATATATCTCATACTTAACATCAAGAGTATCAAATAACTCTTGTACCATTTTTCGTATAAAGCGACTATCATCAGCAAAGATAACTTTTTTATCTGAGATTCCTAATGGCTTAAGAGTACCAATCTGATTATGACTTTGTGCATCAATTTTATCAAAAACATCCAAAAGCATCTTGTCACTATCGAAAATAGAGCATAAAACATCTTTTCCTGATACTTGAACTTTCGTAATAAATGAGGTTTTATCATTATTTTCAGAGTTGTCTGTCATTGTTTCACTAGGGATATTAACAATATACTCAACTCTCTTAACCATGATTCCAATTCTATGACCACCATAATGAGCTAAGATGATAAGCTCATAATCTTTGTCATCAAGAACTTCATTTCCAAACCATCTGTCATAATTGATAATAGTTGTCATATTGCCACGAATATCAGCAGTTCCAACAATTAAACCACCATTATTATTTTTTACAATCTCTAAATCTTTATATACAAGTAACTCTTCTATCTTAGATACATTTTTTGCATAGTATTGATCATCAGAACCTACAAATATCAGGTACTGACTAGTATCATTTGCATTAGTATTTACTAACTTTATGAGATCAAGTTCATCCTCTTCATCATCATCAACTTGTCCCATTTTTGTTATATCTTCTAACTCTTCATAATCTTGCATTTTATACCCTAATTCTTTGATAATTCTTCAATATTGAGTAGTGCTTGAGTATCTAAAATGGTAATATAATTACCCTCATATTTACCCATCTTATCTATAAATTTTTTATCAAACTTTGCACCAAAATCTGGTTTTGGTTTTGTATTTTCAGGCTGAATATAATCAACTTCATAAACCTCATCTATCAATATTCCCATCTGAGTTATATCTCCATCATCAAGATGGTTAATAACTACAATAGAGGTCTTTTCACCTATACTTGTTTCACCTATCCCTATTCTATTAAGCATATCAACAACTGGAACAATATTTCCACGGATATTTGTAACGCCTTTTACAAAGGATGGCATCAAAGGAACTTTTGTTACATGTGAATACTCAACAATCTCACTTGTTTTTAGAGCTTCAATAGCATACAAATCACCACCTACTAAAAATAGTAAATATTGATTGTTGTTGTTTTCTTTACTCATAACACTCTATTAATAGCGATCAAAATCACGAAGATTTAGATCACCACCTTGTGGAGCTGGAGTAGCAATTGGAGCTGCAACTTGTGGAGCTTGAGCTCTATTTTGAGTTGCTATCCCAAACATATCTTGCTCCTGAGTCGGTGCAATTTTAAAGAAACTCATCATTTGAGAAAGTGAATCAGTTTGAGCATTTAACTCCTCACTCGCACTTGCCATCTCTTGAGATGATGAAGCATTTGTTTGAGTTAATTGATCTAGTTGAGTCATAGCTGTACTTATCTGACCAATCCCCACATCTTGCTCTTTAGCAGAGTTACTAATATCTTGAACAAGTTTTGCTGTCTCTTGAATCTTAGGAACAACACTTGATATTAACTCACCAGCTTGTTCACTCACTTTTACACTAGCCGTTGCAGTTGAGCTAATCTCTTGAGCTGAAGTTTGACTTCTTTTTGCAAGTTTTCTAATCTCAGCAGCAACAACGGCAAAACCTTTACCATGTTCACCAGCTCTAGCTGCTTCAATAGCTGCATTTAGAGCGATAAGGTTAGTTTGGTATGCAATATCTTCAATGATTCCAATTTTCTCAGATATCTCTTTCATAGCAGCTACTGTTTTCTCAACAGCATCTCCACCTTGAAGAGCCATCTCAGAAGCTTCCTCTGCTAGTTTGTTTGTAGCTATTGCATTTTTAGCTGATTCTGAAACACTTCCACTCATCTCTTCAAGAGCTGCACTTGTTTCCTCTAAAGAGGAAGCTTGTTGTGTTGAGCCACTAGATAATGTTTGTGAAGTTGCACCAACTTGAGTAGATGCAGCAGAGATCTCTGTTACTGAAGCATTTACACGAGAGATGATAGTTTTTAGCTTATCTGCTGTGTTATTTGCAGCATTTTTAACAGCATCAAAATCACCTTGATACTCATTTGTTATTCTAGTCTCTAGCTCACCACCCTCTAATGCACCTAGAGACATTTTAACATCATCAAATGCAAAGTTTGTTGTATCTAAGATATTATTTACAACAGATATAATATTTAAGTATCCACCATCAAAACCTTCATTATCTATACGAGCCTGAAGATTTCCTATCTTAATATCTTCATAAGTTGTATTATAGTTTTCAAGAAGATGTTCTAGTTTCTCAGCAGTTCCATTTGCAGCATTTTTAATCACATCAAAATCACCTAACCACTCTCTAGCTACTTTATCTTCAAATTTACCAGCCTCTAAACTTCTAAGCACTGCGATAATATCATCAAGAGCTAAACTATAAGTATCAAAAGCTTTATTTAAACTATCACCAATTTTTGCTATATCATTTTTATATGAAGATGTATTTACTCTAAATGTACCCTCACCACGACCAACAGCATCAGAGATAAGTTCTGAATCTTTTAGTAAGTTCATTAAATTATCAGAAAGATTATTTATAGCATTTTTCATCAAATTAAACTCACCAGCATAATTATCTATAACTTTTGCACCAAAATCACCATCACCAAGAGCTACAAGTTTATCACTAATTCTTCTTACAACACTCACTGTCATATCAGAACTAGAGTTAAATCCATCTGCCATCTCAAAAAAACCATTTTTAAGTTCACGAGTAGGGATTCTGTGTTCTAAATTCCCTTTTTTAACCTCATCACTCATCTCTTGCATATCACCACTAACTGATGAAAGTTTTTTCCCTAATTGATTTACTTGTGAAGCTAATTCAGAGAAATTTTTATCATCAATATCTAAATCTACATCAAACTCACCATTATTTAATTGCTCAAGAGCTTTTGAAATCTTTTCAATTAACTTTTTAGCACCTTTAGTTTTATCTTGTTTCTTCTTAGTATCTTTTGCCATTTTACTCTCCTTTTTAGTCTTCATATTCATCTATTACATGTTGTAGCGTATCAAATACAGTATGGGTATCTATCTCTATACTATCGATTAATGAGTTAAGTTGTGATTCATTAGAACCACTCTTTGCTACATCTACATACTGTTGCAGTTTACTATGTACGCTATCATGTGCTGAAGATACATTTCTCCACTCATCGTGTCTGGTGTAGTTCTCACCCTTAACAGAATTAAGCCATTTTCCAAAACGGCAACAGCAAGGTTTAGTTACTGTGATATCTTCCATTTTCAAATCAACTTGACGAATAACATGTGTACGGTAAATCACATGGTCATCATAGTATGAATTAACATCAATACTTAAAGAGCTTTTGTTTGATATCTGTTTCCCCTGCGTGAGTCTAACAACAAGATTTCCATAACTCAAATTTCTATCAGCCATATAGTTTTTAAAGAATGTTAAACACTCAGATTCTGAATGTGAACGCTCATAATCAAGAAGCATAGAGTAAAGCTTTTCCACATTAGCCAAAGATGATTCATCCTCTATCGCAATATCATAAGAAGCATATTTTTGAACTCTACCATTTTTAACAACAGGAGTAACAAAAACTTTTATCCAAAAATGACCACCATCTTTTGTTTTATTCTTAACAAAGGCATAAAATGAATTACCACCCGATATTCTTTCCCACATCAATTTAAAAATAACACTTGGTGTATCTTCATGCCTTACTATACTGTTTGGCTGATCAATCAACTCATCTACACTATATCCACTAGCCTTACAAAACTCACTATTAGCATAACAGATGTTTCCATTTACATCAGTTTCTGTAACCATAAGGCTATCACTTTTCATGATTATCTCTTTTGAACTACTTAACATTTGACTCCTTTAACAATTTTTAATCTTGTGTTCTATCAACTTTGGAATATCAAAAATAAGTGCTATCTCTCCACTACCTAAAATTGTTCCACCACTAATCCCTGGTACACCCTCAAAAACCTTACCTAAAGGTTTGATAACAGTTTGGAACTCCCCAAAAAGTTCATCAACCTCTAGACCCATTTTATATTTACCATATCTAACCACAACAATGTTTTCTCTTTGTGTTTTACTATCAGCTTCATTAAGGTACCTTCTAATATTTAAAAGAGGTAAGATAGAATCTCTTAGATTTATAAACTCATTACCCTGCATCTGCTCTTTATATGCACTACTTAACTCTATACACTCTTGAATCATCTCTAGTGGTATGATATATTTTGTTTCACCAGATTGGATTAAAAAACCATCAATTATTGCTAAGGTAAGTGGTAAACGAATTGTAAAAGTAGAACCCTCACCAAGAGTAGAATCTATCTCTACCGTTCCCCTCAATGATTCAATATTTCGTTTTACTACATCCATACCAACACCACGACCTGAGATATCAGAGACCTCTTTAGCAGTTGATAATCCAGCTTCAAAGATAAGTTTATATATCTCAGAATCACTTAAAGTATGGTTTGGATCTAGTGTACCGTTGTTTATTGCTTTTTGCACTATTGCATCTTTATCTAAACCTTTACCATCATCTTTAATCTCAATAACAATAGTTCCAGCATCAGGATATGCAGATAGAATTACATTTCCTGTTTTATCTTTACCAGATGTAACTCTATCATCTGGCATCTCTACCCCATGATCAACAGAGTTTCTTAACATATGCATGATAGGATCAGATATTTTCTCAACAACCATCTTATCTAGTTCAGTTTCACCACCATTGATTGTGAAGTTTATATCTTTACCAATCTTTTTAGCAGTATCACCTACGATTCTTCTAAACTTCGCAAAAGTATCACCAACTTGAACCATACGAACATCCATAACGCTTGAGCGAACCTCTTCAAGCATATCACTCATAACACTCGTAGATTCTGTTAACTCAACATCATCAAGCTCATCTGCTCTTTGAGCAATTTTAGCATTTGCTATAACCATCTCACTGATTTGATTTATAAGCTGATCAACCTTACTAGAATCTACTCTAAGTGAAAAGTTAGTCTTTTCTGGTTTATGCTCTTCATTGGATTTTTTTACATTTATAGGTTTTTTTAGAGGGTTAGCATTCACATCTTCTTCTATCTCAGCTGTCGGCTTATTAACACTCTCTATTTTAGAATCAGGTGCCTCTAGTTGCTCTTGTGTAAAAACTTTATTTTCAATTAAAAATGATTTAAAAGCCCCTTTATCATGGTGTAAATCTATCATTTTCTTTAAACTTTCTTCATCATCCATTTTAAAAATAAAAAGTTCTAAATCATCTAAAATAAACTCAAACACCTCTTCTATATCTTCATAAGAGCTATCACTTAAAAGTTTAATATGAAATCCCATATAAGCACTTAAAGGTTTATAATCTTCAAGTTTAGGTATATCACTTGTAGCTGCAACAGTACTCTTTATCTCACCTAAATCTTCTAAAAATGAGATGATATTTATAATATCCATCCCTGAAGTATAAAACTCTTCTCGTAGATTTATACCTATATACCAAAGTGATTCACCAACATTTGAGGAGTTATCTGTTTTAAGCTCTAAAGAGCTTTCACTTTTAGTATCCTCAACAACAGCACCGGGCATACAAGCTTTTAATTTAAGCAAAAGCTCATCATTAACAATTTGTAATTCATCATCTATATTTTTATGTTCTGAAGCTATTTGAATCAATGTTTCTGTATGGTCTTTGGTAAGTAAAAAAAGTTCAAGCATCTCAACTGTTAGTTCAACTGTTTTTGAGCGAACCTCACTGAGTAGATTTTCTGCGATATGTGTAAAACCAACAACATCATCAAAGCCAAACATCCCTGCCGTACCTTTGATAGTATGCATCGCACGAAACAGCGCTCCCACATCCTCATCATTTACACCATCCTCTTGCATATTAACAAGAGCATTTTCCATAAATGTTAACTGCTCATCAGCATCTTCCATAAAAAGTTGTAGTTCATTAGTCATTAACAACCTCCAAGACACAATCACAACCAGATAGTTTTAAAGTTTCTACTAAACCATCTGATAGATTATGAAGTGAAAAAGATAAACCTTTTTCTTTGTATGAATTTTGAGTTGATATAAGTAACTGAATAGCTGACATATCAATTTTTTGAATATTTTCTAAATCAAGAGTTAACTCTTGATCTGCATCATACGATTCCAAAAATATTTGATACAACTCCTCAACCTCATATATGGTTAATTTATCATATTCTAATTTAAGCATGATTATTACTTATCGTAACAGTTTTTTAACTGCCGTAAAAAACTTCTGTTTGTTAAATGGTTTTAGCATCCAAGCTTTTACACCTAAAGCCTTACCCTGCTCTTTTAACCCTGGATCACTCTCAGTTGTTAACATAATAACAGGAATAAACTTGTACTTTGGATTTGCTTTTATCTGAGTAACCATCTCAATCCCACCCATAACAGGCATATTAACATCTGAGAATATCATATCGATATCGTTCGCATCCATAGCATCCAAGCCCTCTTGCCCATTTGTCGCCACAATAGGCACATGACCAGCTTCCTCTGTTGCTCCAGAAGCAACACTTCTAATTAAGCTAGAATCATCTACAATTAAAATATTTCCCATTATTTAGTACCTTATATTTATTATAATCCATTCTACCCCAATAATTATAAAATTATTATAAATAAATTTAATTTTAACCCAGATTATGTGATAGGAATTGACAAAATTTACCTATGCTTGTAATTAAGGGATGTTTAGTAAAAATTTTTAAGCCACCTAAATGGTAGTGTAAATTTTTAATTCTCTATTGCATAATTCGGGTTTAAACTATTCTATACATATATAATTTTAAATCTTAAATGGTATAATCGCGTAATTATTTTATAAATTTAAAGGTTTATTATGGCTCAAACTATAACTGAAAAAATATTCTCAGAGCATGTTGGCAAAGAGGTTTTTGCTGGTGAGATTATCCGTTCAAACATCGATATGGTTATCGGAAACGATATTACAACTCCTATCTCTATCAAAGCATTTGAAGATAGTGGGGCAGAGTCTCTAGCTAATCCTGATGGATTCTCTATCGTTCTTGATCACTTTATCCCTGCAAAAGATATAGCATCAGCTAACCAAGCTAGAATCAGCCGTGACTTTGCAAAAAAACATAAACTTAAAAACTTTTTTGATGAAAAAGATATGGGAATCGAACACGCACTTTTACCTGAAAAAGGTCTTGTAGTTCCAGGTGATGTTATTATCGGTGCTGATTCTCACACTTGTACTCACGGTGCTTTGGGAGCATTCTCAACAGGTATGGGTTCAACTGACCTTGCATTTGCTATGATATCAGGTGGTAACTGGTTTAAAGTTCCTGAATCTATCAAAGTAAATCTCTCCGGTAAACCGGGACTTCATACAACTGGTAAAGATATTATCCTTGAAATTATCCGTATGATTGGTGTTGATGGTGCTTTATACAGAACTTTAGAGTTTACTGGTAGCACAATCCCTCACCTTACTATGGATGATAGATTCTCAATGTGTAATATGGCGATAGAAGCTGGAGCAAAAAGTGGAATCGTAGCTTATGATGATGTTACAGCAGAGTTTTTAGCTGATAAAGATTTAGCTCGTGAGCCTCGTATTCACCAATCAGATGCTGATGCAACTTACTGTATGAGTTTAGATATTGATGTTGCTTCTTTAGAGCCTGTTATCGCTTACCCATTTTTACCATCAAATGGTCACTCAATCACTCAAGCTGTAAAAGATAATATCAAAATTGACCAAGCTTTCATCGGTTCTTGTACAAATGGTCGTTTAGGTGATTTAAAAACTGCTGCTGAGATTCTTAAAGGTAAAAAAGTTCACGAAGATGTTCGTCTTATCGTAACTCCGGGAACTCAAAAAATTCTTAAAGAAGCATATAAATTAGGATATATGGATATTATCATCGATGCTGGTGGAGTTGTGAGTAATCCAACTTGTGGTGCTTGTCTTGGTGGTTATATGGGAATCTTAGGTGATGGCGAAGTAGCAGTTTCAACTACAAACCGTAACTTTGTTGGTCGTATGGGAAGTAGAAGTTCTAAAGTTTACTTAGCAAACTCTGCAGTTGCAGCGATTTCAGCTATCACTGGTTATATTACAGACCCTAGATAGTGTACAACACCTATGAAATAAGGATTCTAGCCTCGAATAAATTCGAGGTTCCTAAAGAAATTATAAGCAAACAAGGAACCTCGAATTTATTCGAGGCAAATAACTTGCTTATTGTATGGGCATAGAGATAATGTACGATATCCCTTGTGTAATTTTCGCAGGTGGAAAATCAAGCCGGATGGGGGAGGATAAATCTCTTCTCCCATTTGGTGATTTTGATACACTCACTGAGTTCCAACTCTCCCGTTTAAACAAAATTTTTAAAACTGTATATATTTCATGCAAAGATTCTACAAATTTTGATTTTAAAGCTAACTTTATTGAAGATATAAAAACTGATTCTATTTATGCACCTACTGCTGGGTTTGTTGCGATTTTTGATAAGTTAAAAGATGAAAAGTTTTTTGTATTAAGTGTTGATTCCCCATTTGTAGGTGAGAGTGAAATTAAAGAAATTATTTTAAATGATAACAAAGAAGTAGATGCCACTATCGCTAAAACTGAGTTTGGGATTCAACCTATGTGTGGAATATATCATCGCTCTTTGGAATCTAAATTTACTGAGATGTTAGAATCTAATAATCATAAATTGGGATTTCTACTAAAATCTTCAAACACCACTTTTATAAATTTTGAAAATGAGAAACCATTTTTAAACCTAAATCACCCCCATGAGTATGAAGAAGCATTAAACTTCTTACAAAACCATAGATGGATGCAAATAGCTTACGATGAAGCAACTAAAGGGATGTTGGCAAACGATGGTGGTCCTTTTGGTGCTATTATCATAAAAGATGAAAAAGTTATCGCAACTGCCCACAATGAAGTTTTAAAAACTAAAGATTCAACAGCTCATGCTGAGATGAATGCGATTAGAAAAGCGTGTAAAGAGTTAGATAGTTTTGATTTAAGTGGAGCTATACTCTACACCTCATGTGAACCTTGTCCCATGTGTTTAGGTGCTATATTTTGGGCTAGAATCTCTAAAGTTTATTATGGAACTACAAAAGAGGATGCAGCCCGTGGTGGGTTTGATGATGAACGATTCTATGAGATGTTAAGTGGAAAAAACAACGACCTCACTCTTGAACAAATTGAGCATCAAAAAGGTGCTGAACTTTTTGATAAATGGCTAGAGAAAAATGATAGAGAGATTTACTAAAGGGCATCTCCAAAATATCTGTTGGAAAATACCTAACATAGGGTAGAGTTGTTTTCTCTCTATTTAGGAATCAAAAACAAATAAACTTTAATGTATAAATAAATTGACATAATAAAAATAATTTGTTATTATGTAAACCAATTTATACAAATAAAGAGCTAAAATGATAGAACTATACTTAAAAAATAAACAAATTGCTTCTTTCTCACAAGATAAAAAATCGTATCTTATTGATTATAAAGATTTTAAGATCAAAAATTCCATATCATTATCTCTTCCTAATACAAAAAGATTTTATACCTACGAGTATAGATTTCCCCCTTATTTTGAAACATTTTTACCTGAGGGTTATTTGTATGAGATATTTAAACAAATTTTGACAAAAGAGTATGGATATATTGATGATTATCTGATTTTTTCAAAATTAGCTCCAAATATAAAATCGAGAATTGAGTTTAGAAGTGATTTTTCCAAGCTAGATTTTGAGTTTTTAGAAATTAATAATATTCTAAGTAATGATACAAACGATACCTTTACTAAACTTCTTGATATATTTTTAAATAAAAATGCAATAAGTGGAGTACAACCAAAAACAATAGCTTTACTGAAAGACAAAGAGACTCTACACATCAAAGAGTATATAATTAAAACTTGGGGTGATGAGTACCCCTCTTTAGCTGAAAATGAGTATTTTTGTTTAAATGCTTGTAAAAAAGCTAATATCACTATACCAAATATACAACTTTCTCAAAATAAGAAGTTTTTAGTTGTTGAAAATTTTATATTTAAAGATAAAGAAGTATTAGGGTTTGAAGAGATTCTTTCACTTATGGATAAAAACAGAGATAATAAATATGATGGCAGTTATGAACAAGTAGCAAAGATAATATCACAATTTACTACAAATAAAAAAGAATCATTATCTCAATATTTTAAAATAGTAGTGATGAACTATCTACTTAAAAATGGTGATGCTCACCTTAAAAATTTTGGACTTTTATTTTCACAAGATTTTTCAAATATTTATCTAAGTCCAACTTATGATATTGTAAATACAACAAGTTATATTTTTAGAGATAAACCCGCTTTGATGCTTCAAGGTAAAAAAATTTGGTATGCAAAAGATGAACTACTTACATTCGGTATAAAAAACTGTTTCTTAACAAAAAAGGAGGCAGATATATTTTACAATGAATGCCTAGAAGCCCTTAAAAGTACCATAACTGATATAAAAAAGTATATTATCAGTAACCCTAAATTTTCAAAAATTGGAAATCGTATGTGTGAAAGTTTTAGTATATCTTTAGAAAATAAAACAATCAAGGAGTTACCAGTTGAACTTACTAGATCTTGGAACTAAAGTAAAACAATTACGAAAAGAAAAAGGCTTAACACAAGAACAATTATCAAAGATGGTAAATATAAGCCGTGCAACATTATCAAAACTTGAAAATGGAAATATTGCCCAAGTTTCAATAGTAGTATTTAGTGATATCTTAAATCATTTAGGTTATGAACTAGATATAAAAGCTAGTAACCCATTTATAAATTGAAATAATAATTCTTGTTAAATCTTAAATTTTAGAAATTCTTCTGAGATGTTTTCTATAAGTAGATAGATTTGGGTTTTATACCCTTCTCGTTATTATTTATCTAGCTTCACACAACTAGGGATAAAATGAAACTCTTTTCCATCAAAAAGACCTTTATCACTTAGTTTTATCTCAGGAATTACTAAAAGAGCCATAAAAGATAATGTCATAAATGGGGCTGAAAGAGTTGAGAGTAAAACCTCTTTTGAGAACTTATCTATCTCATCATATTTTTGTGCGACCTCATAAGCATCACCACTACTCATTATTCCAGCTACATCAAGGGGGAGATGAAGAGTTTTTTCCCCATCAACTGCACTTATTCCCCCTTTTGATTCTATGAGTAGATTCACAGCTCTTGAGATCTCATCATCGCTACAACCAACAGCTATAATATTGCGAGAATCGTGAGCCACACAAGAGGCGATAGCACCTTTTTTTAAGCCAAAACCTTTTACAAACGCAATAGCAGGTTTTGTCGTACCGAGATTTTCATAGCGATTTATAACTGTTATTTTTAAAATATCTTCTACTGTATCAACACCAAAAGTTCTATCTTTATATGTATGATGTATTTTCTCTAATGTGAAAAGTTCGTGGTCTATCGCTTGAATAACCTCCACCTCATCACAACCACTCTCAAATACAAAATCAGATGGTGCAGTTTTACGAGCATGAAAGTTATTTATGGAATCTACTTTAACAGAGTTTATTTTAGTTTTAGAATTTTCACTTACAATCTCACCATCTATAAATGTACGAATGATTTTAAACGATTCTAAATCCTCAACCTCAATAAAATCAGCTTTATCACCAACTCTAAGTAAACCAAGATCTAAATTATAATGCTCTTTTGGGTTTATACAAGCGATTTTTAGTACATCAAAAATATCATAACCCTTCGCTATACTTTTAACAACTAACTCATTTATATGCCCCTCTAACAAATCATTTGGATGTTTATCATCAGAACAAAACATCAACATATCTGAGTAAGATTCTATAAGTGGAGAGAGTGCCTCATAATTTTTAGCAGCTGAACCTTCACGAATAAGAATCTTCATCCCTAACTCTAGCTTCTCTTTTGCTTCTCCATAACTACTCGCTTCATGATCAGTTGAGATTCCAGCATCTATATATTTTTTCAAATCATCACCACTCAACATTGGGGCATGACCATCTATGGGGATATTTAACTCTTTGGCATATCTGATTTTTGCCATTATCTCAGGGTCATTAGCTACAACGCTAGGAAATGCCATCACCTCTGAGAGATGCTTAAATTTTGGATTCTTTAAAAGCTCTTTTACAGTAGTAGAATCTAGAGTTGCACCACTTGTTTCAAAAGGTGTAGCAGGAACACAAGGGGAAACTCCAAAGTTAAAATTAAAATTTACTTTCTCAGCATTTTCAAGCATAAACTCCACACCCTTTACACCTAAAATATTTGCAATCTCATGTGGATCACTTAGAGTTGCAACGGTTCCATGAGTAACAGCGATTCTTGCAAACTCTGATGGGATAAGCATAGAGCTTTCTATATGGATATGTGAATCTATAAATCCCGGCAAGATATAAGTTTCTAGTTTTTCATCTATTTTAGTGATAGAGTAGATTTTTTTATTCTCCACCACCATAGAAACTGGAAAAATAGTTTTATTCTTTATGTCTATATAGTTTGCTTTTATAGTCATTTTTACACCT
>JAYEKJ010000133.1:7339-12201 GCA_034660975.1 Campylobacterota bacterium | reverse complement strand
AGTTTCTAGTTTTTCATCTATTTTAGTGATAGAGTAGATTTTTTTATTCTCCACCACCATAGAAACTGGAAAAATAGTTTTATTCTTTATGTCTATATAGTTTGCTTTTATAGTCATTTTTACACCTTTTTAATTATTAATTATGGTCTCTTACTTATTGATCACATTTTGCAACTCTTCCAATAAAGAGTTCAGCTTTTTCTATCTCAGAACCATAACGACTTCTGAAACCATCCATATCATCATTGACATAGATTCTTCCTGCTCCAACCCCCGTAGCATTACGATTATGTATTGTATTGATAAGAATAGTTTCTATCGAAGTTAAGTTATAATCAGAACTGCTGCAGTCCCTATGAAAACTAATATTATCATCACATCTCTCTAAATCGTGTGTTGTATTAGTATCCCCTTTTGTCCAAGCATGGTAAGTGTTGAGACAATATGTAGATTTATTTTCACTATCACCTGTTTTATTTGGCGCTCTACTATCTTTTGAATGTTTTGATGTAGTTGAATCAGCTACTGGCACAAGCCATTGATAATCACCAGTTGAGTCAGAGCAATGCTTTTTATCATCATCATTATCTTTACATTTTGTACTTTTTCGTGGCTTATCAATAATAAAGAGTATATGACCAGTATTTTTTCGTTTGAGACAATTACCATCACTATCATGCTTTGTACAAGTAGCTTTTATAACTTTATGAGTTGCAGAACAACACTCATAATCTGTAAGATTTTCAGTATGTCTATAAACTATAATATCACCAGCTCTTGCATCTTCTAAATCAGTAACTCTACCCCCAACAAGTATTATTGTTTTCAATATCATCTTTAGTAGCTTCTGTAAAGTTTGTTGGTGCAAGTTCAAATGTATCAGCAAAATCTGCTGCTAGGGGTCTATCTCCACAACTATGTCTTAGTTTAATATTATTATAAAGTCGAGGATCTATACTTTGAAGTACATAGTATCCAACAAATCCTTAACAGTCTAAAAATAGATTGTACAAAGAGGAACTTGCATCTATCTCTTTTAAATCTAATGGTTTTGGAAATAAAGAGAAGTTGTCATCTCTATTGTGTGAATAACCTGTATTTTCAAGATTTCTCAAAATATCTTTTACTCTATTGTCAATAATAGATGAAACTGTTATTGAGTTTGATGGTGATAAAAATCTAGTTTGCTCATAATCTCTTGTTTGTACGATTCTTGATGGAGATAAAAATTCAATTGTGTCTCCATCTTCTATCTCGTGACATCTATCTTCATAAAATGCTGTTAATTCACATTGATGTGTAAAGGTACTAACACCATCATCAAATTGTACCTCTTCTTGATACTCACACATATCATCGTGAACAATCCCATTTTGCTCTATACAGTAGTTTTGGGCATCAGTCACAGAATCTGAACAAGCACTAAACAACAATACTAAACTAGCTAACAAAATAGCTTTTTTTATATCATAAAACATCTCTAATCCTTATCTTCTTTACTCTAATAATAATAATTAAACACTATGAAGAAACTATGGATTTTTTATCTTTAATATGAGAAAAACTTTCTCTCTTTACCTGTAACAATATATCTAAATTCATAAGCATTATTTGCGATATACTCTAAGTCCTCTTTTGCATTCTCATCACACGCAAACAGTATCTTATCATCAATTTTGAGTTCAACTAAATCTTCAGGTAATAATATCTCAGAATCTTCCCTTTGAATAAAAAGAGGTACGATATTGTTTTTTTGATCTCTATCTCTTCTTGATGATTTTAAAATACCCAACTCAATACTATTGTTTGAATCTTTTAGGTAGTTATATATCTCAATAGATTCATCTTTGCTTATATTTAACTCAAAAGTGATAGGGTTTACACCTATTGTTTTTATCAATTCACTTAAAAGTCTTTGACCCCATCTCTCATCTTTATGTGTAATTATTCTGATAAGCTTATCACTCAGTGGGTTTGAGATTGCATTTGTTGTTTTATGGATTAGAATCTGTGCTGGGATATAAAGATGATCTATTTTGGCATGTGAAAATATTGAAAAATCTGTAATCTCATTCTCCCTTGCAATAATTAAAGCCTCAGACTTCAACCTTTTAACAGTAGATAAGATAGAAAGATTTGTTGTATCATCATCCGTAGCAATTATCACCAATTTCATATCTTTTATATTAACATCTTCAAGAGAGATATGGTCATCTGCACTACCATGGATGATATTTTTCACACCCTTATATCTAGCCATATCTACTTTTGATTTATCAAGATCAATAACAGTTGGCACAATACCATTTTTTACAAACATATCATACAGAGTTGAACCCAATCTTCCATATCCACATATAAGAATGTCACTATTTGGGATTGAGAAAGTTTTAGATTCTAAAGTATCTGTTTTGTACAACCAGTTTTCAAGTTTAAAAAGACTTGGAGCTTTAAGAGCCATCTCTAACTGGTAAGAGATTATCTTAAATGGATTATCTACAATATCTGCACCAGCGTCAATTAGATTATCACGCTCCTCTAGTGTAGTTGCTTTTACAACAACATTTACATTTGGATTTAATAATTTTGAAGAGAGTGTCATTCTAAGGTTTAAAACATTACTTTCAAAAAGAGATATAACACCCTTACAATATCTAGATTTGATTCCAGCAAACTCAAGAGATGCTGGATTGTGGGCATCTTTTACTAAAACAGGCACATTTGGGACAAAACCCTCAAGCATCAAAAAATCAGCCTTAGCTTGCTCTTTTTCTATCACAACAACCCTCATCTTTGCAGTCAACATCCGTTTTATAATTTCACTTGTTGTTTCGTTATAACCCAAAACTATTACAAAATCCTCTTTTATGTTGCTTACAGAGCGTTGAAATCTAGCTATCGCTATCTCACTTATAAAAAGTTTATCTTGAAGTAAAGAGACCAATGTCCCTATCCCATAAAACCATCCTAAAACAGTAAGATAGATAGAGATAGATACCCAAATTTTTTGATTATGTGTAAAGGGGTATGGAAGTTCACCAAAACCGATAGTTGTAGCTGTGTAAGTGATAAAATAAAACGCATCGAAAACACCCATCTTATAAACATTTCCGTTATCATCCATCCCATCAATCATAACAAGACCCATGATTGCAATGGTGTAGGTAACTAAGATAACTACAAAGGGTAATCGCATCCTTTGTAGAATAATCCATAAAGAGCTATCATTCATAAACTTATCTTTTTGACTTTAAAGTATCACCGATATATAAAATCACAGAGGTGATATTTGCTAATAATGCTCCACTACTTAAAGAGATAATGATTCCGAAAATTTCAGGATCAATAGTATCACCAACTGCAAAAATAGTCCAAATCGTAGCCGCAATAATCAGCTGTAAATCAGCAACCAAACTTGTAGCAATTAAAACAGAACCAATCTGTGTTTTATCCCCAAGTTTTAAAACCGTAGCTATAAGATTTACAACTATCGCTGCAAAAAGTTCATACTTGTTGTGCATATGCATATCAAGTGCATCACCATACCAAAAACCAAAGTTTAATGTCATCGCTAAAATTATAAAAAAACCAGCTACTACCTTGTCTAAATTCATCTACTTCTCTCCACTATTTTTATTTAATCTGAGTTGAATATTTTATACTACTAAAAAACAACTTTGTTTCTGCCACTATTTTTTGCTTCATATAGTTTGTCATCAGCCTTTTTAATAGTTTCATCCATATCAACTTCATCCTCATGTAAAACCACCCCAAAACTACAAGTTAGACTTTTTATTTCATCAAACTCATATTTTTCTATTGCAACTCTTAAATGTTCTGCATCTTTATAAAGATCATCAATTTTATCAGCTGGTATTACAATTATAAACTCCTCTCCACCCCAACGGATAAGTTTATCTGTATGTCTTATGTTTGATTTTACAAGTTTTACAATAGTTTTTAAAACATCATCACCAACCTGATGACCGTAAGTATCATTCACATTTTTAAAATGGTCAATATCAAAAAATATAATTCCAGTTTTTTGATAGTGTAGTATATTTAAATCAATAAGCCTCTATATTGTTATCAAAATAAACTCTATTGTAAGCTTTGGTTAACTGATCTTGAACAACCTGCTCTTGAAGTTGAAATTTTTCACGCATAGTATCACTTATGTCACCAAAATCAATAATATAATAATTTTCATCATATTTGTTGATTGAAACTGTAAATGTATGAGTTACTAAAGTTTTATCTATCATTGAAACTATTCTTTTTCTTCCAGATAACATAAGTAAACTCTCCACCCAATTATCTCTAACATCAGATAAACTAAAAAAATTACTATTATGGATAAATTTATCACATATACAACTATGCTCTTTTAAAAAATCATCTAAATCTTTATAACCAAAAAAATCAAAGAATTTTTTATTTGCAAACTTAAACTCAACTCCATCTGTCAAAATAACTATGGAGTTTTGAATATCTATAAACTTATGAAGTTTTAAAGATTCCTCTTTTATCTTTTGAACTTGGATAATTACAATAACTACTAAAATAAATACAAATAGAGCAACTAAAAATCCAATTAATATAAAAATATTGTATCTTTTTTCTAACTCCACTATATCCTGAAGTTTTCCAAATGATACAACATACCCAGCATCTTTTTTATCTATATTTTTAATATTTAAAAAAGTGACAATATACCCTAAACCATTATCGATAATAGGGACTGCAAAGCTATCTTTTTTATCTAATTTTTTCACAAAGTCAGGACTACTATTTGCTAAATCTATAAGTCTATTTACAAAAACATCATCTTGTGTTTTTTGTGTTACTTTTGAGATAGCATA
>JAYEKJ010000133.1:0-7239 GCA_034660975.1 Campylobacterota bacterium | reverse complement strand
ATATTTCCTACTTTAGGAATATAAAAATCTATATTCAGACTACTATAATCATCTATGTTTGTTCTCTCAAGACCATTTAAAGAGATACCACCCATGCTTTTATATTTCTCATCTGAGACACTGAGCAAAGTATCTTGTATATCTTTTATCTGTTTTTTTGATAATGTTTTAGTATTTACTACCAAACTAAAACCTGGTAGAAGTTCACTTCTTGCAATAATCTCCATCCCTAAGGATTCATATTTTTTTGCTATACAGTTTTTTGCACCTGCTAGTAAAAACTCACCCTTTACAACAGAGATAAGAGCATTCGTATGTGACATCGTATATTTGTATTTTTGATCTTGTAGTTCAATGTTAAATTTATCTCGAAGTAAAATATTTGTCATCAAATAGCCACAAGTAGAGAGTGGCTGAGTAAGAGCTACTTTTATCTGTTTGTTTTTATCAAACTTATCGTTTTTAAATTTTGCTATTACACATCTGTATTTACTAGAGCCATTAGATTGTTTAAATGTTACTATTGGCTCTGCATAAGGGTACTCTTTTTTTAAAGAGATAAAAGGGAGTGGACCAAGATAAGCTATATCAATGGTTCCATTTTTAAAACCATCTAAAATATCTTGATAATCCTCTTTATAAACATAACTTACATATAATGAGAGTTTATTTTTAATATATTGATTTACAGGTAAAAACTCTTTTATATTTAGTGAAGAGCTTTTAGTAGGCAATGGGGCAAAGTTAATCACCTTTTTTTCTTGAGCAAAAAGCAAACTTGTTAAAATTGTAGAAAAAACCAATATAAACATCTTTTTTATCAACAAATATCTAACTCCAATTATTACAATATTGTTCTTCATAATAACACAATAAAATTTAATAATTACTATTTTTTCTATCACAATTTAATATTATCTCGCTGTATCTTTTTTACTATGCTAAACTTGCACACTTATAAGGAGATAATTTTGATTCACAAAGTAAAAAAATATGCAACAACCAATACTCTTGTTTTGTTTGGTATAGTCTTAGGTGCTTTATTTGGTAGTTTTTTCCCAGAGTTAGCGTTAGAACAAAAAGTGATTGGTGCTATATTTATATCATTTTTAAAGATGTTGGTTGTGCCTCTTGTATTTGCTTCTATTTTTATAGCAATTTTGGGTTTAGGTTCTATTGAGCATCTAAAAAATATAGGTCTAAAAACTATTGGGTTGTATCTTTTAACAACGGCACTCTCAGTTACAACTGCGATAGTTGCTATGAACATAATTGGAATCGGTGAGGCTGTGAGTAGTGCAGGACTTGCTTATGAGAAAGCTAGTACAATCGCACCTTTTTCTTTTGAGACTATGATTCTAAGTTTTATCCCTACAAATATATTTGGCTCACTTAGTAACGGTTCAATGATGCAAATAATCGTTTTTGCAATCCTTTTTGGTGTAGCTTCTTTATACCTAAAACCACAAGAGCAAGAGCCACTTAAAAATCTTTTCAACGCTGTTTCAGAAGCGATGTTAAAGATGGCTGGATGGGTGATTCTTCTTACCCCTATCGGTGTATTTTCACTTATCTCTTATGTGATTGCCGAGCAGGGAATCGATGTAGTTTTAGGGCTATGGAAATATATACTTGTTGTTGTTGGAGTTATAATTTTTCATGCAATTATTACACTTCCAGCAGTTTTATCTTTCTTTGGAAAAGTGAATCCTTACCGTTATCTATCAGATGTTAGGGAAGCTCCTATCATGGCATTCTCAACTGCATCTTCAGCTGCAACGCTACCAGTATCTATGAGGGTATCAGAGGAGATGGGTGGTGTGAGTAAAAAAACTGCATCTTTTGTTTTACCACTTGGTGCGACTGTTTCTATGGATGGAACAGCTGCATATTTAACAGTTGCAGTTCTCTACATCGCAAATTTAGCTGGTGTTGATTTGAGTTTTGGTGACCAACTACTTTTAGGAATCACTGTTGTTGCTCTTAGTGTTGGTGTAGCAGCTCTCCCTAGTGCATCTTTAGTTATGATGGTTGTGATTCTTAATCAGATAGGTTTACCAGTTGAGTATATGGCTCTAATTGTAGCAGTTGATAGAATCTTAGATATGTGTAGAACTTCACTCAATATCACCTCTGATTTAGTTGTAGCAAAAATTGTTGATCAGATGGAAAAAAGAAGATAAATTATGAAAAAAATATTTTTAATACTAGTAATTAGTTTTAGTTTATCTAGTGCTTTTGAAGTTCATAAAAATAATCAGTTCACACAAGAGGTAGAACCAACAAAAATGAGTACATCTATCATCGCTAGTATGGAAGATGAGAGTAAACTAACTATCCAAAAAGTTTTTACAAAAGCGATAGAGAGTTCAAAAAGTGAAAATATTTGTACTAATGGAAGTTATAGAATCTCACCTCAATACAGATATGATAAACAAACAAGAGTTTTTGCGGGTTATAGAGGTAGTATAACATTTAGATGTGAGTTTAAAGATTCTAAAAAGCTTGATAGAGTGATAACAAAACTAGAGAAAAAGATAAACTAAAACTTACTATCAACCCTATTAACTGGATTATTGAAAAAAATATACTCAAAAAAACAAATAAAGCACTAGAGCTTAAAGCACTTAACTTTGCAAAGAGTTATAAAGAGTTCTTATCAAATGTCTATGATAGAGAGTGCAAGATTAAAGAGGTTTCATTAGAATCAAGAAATTCTCCAAATCATCCCCGTCCACTTCAAAGAGATCTATCTCGCACCTCAAGTCAAACAACCAAGCCAATAAAAAGTGATCAAACTTTAAAATACAACGCTTCTTATAAATTTGAGTGTATATGATTTTAATGTGCTAGATATTGATTCTAAAGAAGTATCAATGAATAAAGGGCACCTCCACATTGACTTAAGCATATAGACACTTTGGAACCTCGAATTTATTCGAGGCAAGTGCTTTGGTCTCCTTTGTCAGCCTCGAATAAATTCGAGATCCCAATCATTAAGTCAATGGTGTTGAAGGGCACCTCTAAATACAAAGGAAAAGTTTTACTTATAGTAAATGTTGCGAGTAAGTGTGGTTTTACCCCTCAGTATGAAAGTTTAGAAAGGCTTTATGGTTTTAGGATTCCCATCAAACCAATTTGGACAGCAGGAACCTAAAAGCAATGAAAAAATTAAGTTTTTTTGTCAAGGAACTTACGATGTTCACTTTGATATGTTTGCTAAAATTGATGTTAATGGAGATAAAACTTCACCACTTTATAAACACTTAAAAAAAGAGCAAGGTGGTTTTTTATGGTTAGATTCTATAAAATGGAACTTTACAAAATTTTTAATAGATTCTAATGGAGATGTTATTAATAGATATGCTCTATCAACAAAACCAGAAACTATTTAAGTAGTTTCTCTTTCTTTAAAGAATCGTCTATAATTTTCGTCATCTCTGTTAAACTTGTAAAAAGTCTATAAAGCCACTCATAATTAACTTTTACATAATTAACTTTTTTTAATTTTATAGCTGTTGGCGTATTTTCCCTCATAGTTTTTACAGCCGCTATCTCAAAATCAAGATGGCTAAGATAAGATTCTAGTAGTGTACTAAAGGCATTTAGGAAAAACTCATTCGCATATTTTCCTCTTACATCATATATCTTATTTAGTAACTCATCAATATCTTTATCTTTGAGTTTATTAGATATATCATCATCAGAATAATTTTTTATAGTTGTTAAAAACTTCTCTGTTAATTCAAATGCTTTTTTAGCATGTTTTTTTACACTATTTGCAACTTTTAAAAGTTCCCTTTGCTTTTTTACATAATTAAACGATAAATCTTTAACTTCACTCTGAGATGGATATTTTAGTTTTATTGGCTCTTTAACTTTTGATTTATCTAAAATATCTTCACAATATTTTAAAAATGGTATCTCAATAGCTCCATCTATACAAGCACCACCCTCAGTAGCATTATATATATTCATATCTATATATCTCTTAGATGCAGCTATTTGAAGAACTAAATCATTTAAAAATATTTTCCAATACTTTTGAGTTGCAACTTCACCATCACCACCATAAGCTTTAATATATCCATCAAACTTATCATCTTTTATCTCATCTTCACCAAATACATGTCCACTTGAATGACTTGATCCATCTTTACCATAAGCTAAATCTTGACCAATCAGCACAAGATTCTCAAATCTAGCATTGATTGCAAAGTTCATCATATAGTTTGCAGAGCTAAGACCACCACCCAAATAGCCATAATCTTGAAGTCCTAAAACTAAATTGTGTTTATCACCTCTAAGATATGGAATCACTACACCTGAACTATCTATTGCATTAAATGTCTCTTCATGGCACACAGTTGAAAATAAAAACACAACATCTTTATGAAACTCTTTTGGGGTCTCTTTATAAAACTGAGCAGTTAAATCTACCCTCTCCATAGATAAAACAATATCTGGTTTTATCCCATTTTTTATCAAAATTGGAAAACTTGCATCTATACATAAAATTGTAAAATACTCTTGATACTTTTTTAATAATGGTAGTTGTTTTTTTAGAGATGGACCAGTAGCTACCATAACAGCATCTTTTCTATTTTTTACAGAGTTTATAACCTTCAATAAAGATGGTGCCTCTATCATGCTAAACATCTTGTTACTAGAGTGTTTTAACCCAGTAATAGTATCTTGAATAGAATCACCTTTATTTTGTAAAACATGTTTAAAAAAGAGCAGCACTATATCATTAACTCTTTTTATCTCATCCAAATATTTATCATAAAAATGTGAATAGATATCAAGATTATATTTTTTTAGATAGAGTGAGGAGAAACCAGCAACTGTCCCAGTTATTGATGCTAAGTTTATACTACTTGAGAGTTTTATATTGATTCTTCTATCTTCTATATCTTTTGAAAAATCGATAAGATTTAGAACAATATATATCAACTCTAGTTCAGGTTCAAAAATGTATATTTTTTTATGATTTACATTTTGAAGTAGTTTTTGATAAAAAACACCACTACCTATACCAAAAAAGTATAAAGAGTGATAGTTGTCAAACTCTACATATTCTTCTAATTTTTTATCTATATCTGTATTGTCTATGTGGATTGAAGTTGTATCTCTGTTATCAATAATATTTACATTATCAATAAGATCATTCTCAGCTAAAAAAACTTCAAATATCTCATTTGTAGTGATATTTTTTAACCCATTTGCAAGTGCCTCATCTACTTTAGATAAGGCACTTAAATTTGTTTCATATATACTCAAAATAGATACTTTAAAATTGAACTAATTATTATTGTAAAAGCTTCATAACATTTTGCTGAACAGCATTTGCTTGACTCATCGCATAAGAACCTGACTGAGCTAAAATATTATGTTTAGCAAAGTTAGCAGACTCAGCAGCAAAGTCAACATCACGAATTTGTGATTCAGCCGCTGTAACATTTACCTGAGTAACAGATATATTACGGATAGTAGATTCAAGTTGATTTTGAGTAGAACCGATGTTGGAACGGATTGCATCGAGTTGTTGCAGAGCATAATCCATTGTAAGAATTGTATCCTCAGCAGCTTTTCTTGTTGTAACATCAGCAGTATTAACAGCATTTGCAGTTGTTAAATACTCCTCATTACCAGCTGAATTAAAGCCAACACTACCAGCGCCACCCTCTGTAACTTTTATATCCTCACCTGAAGTTAATTTAAGCGTACCAGAGAAATGCATCTGCGCAGTAGCAGCATCACTCCCCATATGAACAACAGAATCCGAATCACCAGCAGTATCATCAGTAGATGTACCAAGTGAAATCTCACGACCCTCATTTGAAGTTAGAACAAGTCTTCCAGATTCTATAGTTGCAACTACACCAGTTTCACCTGTATGCTCATTAATCGCATTTCTTAGTGAACCATCTTCATCGTTCGCTTTTACATCAATATCACCCATGTTGATACCATTAATAATAAGTCTTGCACCAGTTGTTGTATCAGCATCAATATTACCAGCTGTTATCGATGTTGTACCCATAACTACTGTTTCAGCAAATGCATGTACACCAGTTTTATTTTCAATCGCATTGATAGATTTAGCTTTAGCCCATGCAGAACCAGAAGTTTGACCAGCTTCATCTCCGGCCACTGAGATACCAGTTAGCTCACCATTAATAGCAACAGCAGCATCAAATGCAACAGCAACAGTTGTTGCACCAGCAGCTTTTGTAGTATCACTTGCAAGAATAGCACCAGTTGTTGTTACAGAAACACTAGAGTTAACTGTACCATTAGATGTAGATAAGTTACCCTCTTCTCTAACATGACGACCGATAGAGTTTGTTTGAGTATTAGAGATACTAATATTTACAGTCTCATCTTTATAAGCACCAATATGGAAAGATTTGTTTTGGAAAGTTCCATTAAGAAGTTCTTGACCATTAAACTGTGTTGTTACAGCAATATTTTGAGCCTCTTCTATAAGCTTAGTTATATCTCTTTGAATAGCCATACGAGAATCTGCATTTTGTCCATCAGACGCAGCTTGAATAGCTTTTGTTCTTACAATATTAATGATATTTTCATACTCATCTAAAGCACCATCGGCAGTTTGCATAACACCAATACCATCATTTGCATTGTTGATTGACTGCCCAAGACCAGTTGCTTGAGAACGAAGGGAGTTTGCAATAGCAAGACCAGAAGCATCATCTGCTGCTGTATTGATACGAAGACCCGAACTTAATGATTGCAAACTCTTATCTAAGTTAATATTAGTATTAGCTGCATTTCTGTGTGCATTCATTGCACCAATATTAGTATTAATTCTAAAACCCATAATAAATCCTTTTTGGGATGTTTTATAGACAAAAGCAAAGTTCGTTCCAAGTTTTATAAGAAGTAAGATTTTATAGAAAGTAGATGAAATAAAAAAACCTCCAAAATAAACTTTTGGAGGTTTTATACCAAATATGGAGAAGAGATGTGAGCGTAGCTTAAAAGCTACTCACTTGAAACTACCGAAGCAGTCTCATCACATTTTCTAAAGAAACATGAAAGAGCTATGCAGATCTTAACGCATCTACTGAAGTAGACGCATCACATTTTGTTGAACAGCGTTAGCTTGACTCATCGCATAAGAACCTGACTGAGCTAAAATATTATTTTTAGCAAAGTTAGCAGACTCAGCAGCAAAGTCAACATCACGAATTTGTGATTCTGCAGAAGCAA
>JAYEKJ010000132.1:0-1933 GCA_034660975.1 Campylobacterota bacterium | reverse complement strand
ACACACTTATATAACTATTTTTTAGAGTTGCTTTGCAGATATGTTCTATTTTTAACTCTTTAAATATTAGTTGTTGAATATCCACTTTAAATTCCATTTTACAATTTTTGACATTCTATTATAAGTTAGTTGAATTAAGTTTGTTTTGTTACAATTTTTTATGTTCAAAGTAAAAATACTTATATTTATTTTTTGTATCTTTTCTATCTCACATGCTCAAGAAAATATAATTGCTGAAGATGAATTATATATTGACTTTATATACAAAGCAACATCAACTAATGTTAAATCTATTTCTGAATATATTGATATAACACTTATTGATATTGCTAACTATATGAGTGGAGAAGATAATAAAACAATAGCTACTCAAGATGATACTATAAAGAGCAATGAGATAAAAAGAGAGAAATATGCTGATAAGTTTTTCCTCAGCAATAAATATATTGGTACAACAGATGAACCATTTTTAAGGATGACCCCAGAGGTTATAGTTAACTCAATATCTAAGTTTGATGATGATATAAGATTAAAAATAAATCTGCATCTACCATTAAGTCGTTCTAAAAAAAGATTTAAACTATTTATCGAAAATCTCAATGATGATAAAGATAAGTCCAATCCAGAAATTGGTGTAAGTTACTTTTCTCCATTGTACTATAATATAAAATCAAAATATTCACTTGGGATTCATGAGATAGATCCATTTATTAGAGCTAGATATTCAACAGAATTTGATTTTGCTTATTGGGATAGTGAATTGATACAGATATTTAAATATTATGTAAATGATGGATTTAAAGAAAAAACTCAAATTTATTTTGATACATCCTTTGCTAACTTATCTCTTTTTAGGTTATTTGCTGAGCGTGGAACTGAAGATGAGATTTCTGGAATGTTTTATAGTAGTGGAGTGGTGATGTTTTGGCAACCATCATATAGTAGAGGTCTAACTTTAAATAATAAAGTTTTTGGAGCTACAAAATATCGATATACGAAAACTACTAAAATACAAGAGACCTCAGGGGTACATAACTATCTAAGCTCTCTAAAATATAGACAAAATATTTTTAGAAAATGGCTGTTTTATGAGATAGAAACTGGAGTAAACTTTAGTATCGTTAATGATTACGAGCCTAATTATAGTTTACGCTTGAGTTTAGATATCTTTTATGCTGATATTAATAAGCAATAGGATCATCTATTCCTGCTAATTTAAACCCATTAAGTCTTAATCTACAACTATCACAAACTCCACATGCTTCTTTCTCATTTTTATAACAACTCCATGTAAGATGTAAGGGAACACTTAGCTCCAACGATTTTTGTACAATTTGAGATTTCTGAAGGTGAACTAGAGGCATTTTTATCTCTATATTTGTTTCATCTTTTGTACCAAGGTTAATTGAGTGTTCCATACTTTTTATATAAGTTTCTCTACAATCAGGATAACCACTACTATCCTCCTCAACTACACCTATACTTATAATCTCTGCACCCTCTTTTTCTGCAATAGCTGCAGCCATACTTAAAAAGATTCCATTACGAAATGGTACATAAGTTATAGGTACACCCTCCTCTACTCCAGTCGTTGGAACCTCTATATTTTTATCTGTTAAAGCTGAAGCACCAAGTTGTTTAAAAAAATCTAAATCTAAAACATACTTCTTATTTACATCTAAATCGTTACATATATTATGAAAACACTCTAACTCTTTAGTTTGTGTTCTTTGGTCATAGTTAAAATGAACCCCTATTATCTCATATCCATCATTTTTCATCATATAAGCACTTAGTGTAGAATCCATCCCACCACTCATAACACATACTGCTTTTTTCTTCTCTGTTTTTATATTCATAAAACAGATTTTATCATATAATGAAATATTTTAATATATTTTAAAAGAAATTAGTTATACAATGGAATATTAAA
>JAYEKJ010000131.1:0-1944 GCA_034660975.1 Campylobacterota bacterium | reverse complement strand
CAAGAGGTCTGTTAGATGATTAGGATATAATTCAGAATTAGCTAGCTCTAAAAACTATAAAGCATAGGAGTTTATAATGAAAAAACTACCCATAGGGATACAAACATTTAAAGATATAAGAGAAGATGATTATATTTATGTAGATAAAACAGATGTTGCTTATAATCTTATAGATAATTATAGATATATCTTCCTCTCTCGCCCTAGAAGATTTGGAAAATCCCTTTTTCTTGATACACTCAAAAATATATTTGAGGGTAAAAAAGAGTATTTCAAAGATTTGTATATCTATGATAAATGGGATTGGGATGTTAAGTATCCAGTTATTAAGATAAGTTTTATTGGTGGTGTAAAAAGTACAGATGATTTAGAAGAAGATTTAATAAGAATTCTAGCAGATAATCAAGAGGTTTTAAATATTGAATGTAAAGATATTTTGAGTGCTAAAAACTGTTTATCAGAACTAATCAAAAAAGTTTATCAAAAATATAATCAAAAAGTAGTAATACTAATAGATGAGTATGACAAACCTATTTTAGATAATGTAGAAAATATTAAAACTGCAAAACTAATAAGAGATATGCTAAGCGGATTTTATTCAGTTTTAAAAGATAGTGACCAATATATAAAATTTGCTTTTTTAACAGGTGTGAGTAAATTTAGTAAAGCTTCTATCTTTAGTGGTTTAAATATGCTAACAGATATAAGTCTTAACCCTAAATATGGAAACATTTGTGGCTATACTCAAAAAGATATAGAGACTCAATTTTTACCCTATCTTGATGGGGTGGATTTAGAGAGACTTAAAAACTTTTATAATGGGTATAACTTTTTAAAAGATGATATTTACAACCCTTTTGATATATTGCAGTTTATTGATAATGATAAGGTTTTTAAAAATTATTGGTTTAAGACAGGAACTCCCACATTTCTTATAAAACTGATAGAGAAAAACAATTATTTCTTACCAACCCTTAGTAATCTAATCGTAGATGAAAAACTCTTAGATAGCTTTGATATTGAAAATCTTGATTTAGAAGTGATTTTATATCAGAGTGGGTATTTGACTATTGAGGAGATAAAAGAAACACTTTTTGGTTCAATAGAGTACAAACTAAAAATACCAAATGTTGAAGTAAAACAATCTCTTTATGATGTTATCATAGAGTTTATGACAAAAAATAATAAACCAAATATTTATAAAACACCCCTTTATAAATCTTTACTAACAGCTGACTTAAACGAACTTAAAAATACTCTCTTTGTACTCTTCGAATCTATCCCATACAACAACTTCACAAAAAATGATATTCAAAACTTCGAGGGGTTTTATGCAAGTGTGATTTATACTTACTTACAATCTTTAGGTATTAGAATCATCGGTGAAGATGTCACAAATAAGGGTCGTATAGATTTAACTTGTTTTTGTGAAAACAAAATATACATAATAGAGTTCAAAGTAGATGCAAAAACAGAGGGTGAGGCACTAGAGCAAATCAAAAAGAAAAACTATGCTCAAAAATATCTTACTCAAAGTGAGGAGATATATTTGGTGGGGATAGAGTTTGATTCCAATAAGAGAAATATTGGATTTTTTGAGTTCACTCCCCTTTAACCCTATGCAATGATAGATTAAATTTTTAATTTTCTATTGCATAATTCGGGTTTTACAAGTATATGCTTAGCTTCCACATTTCGTAAAGCATATTTACTTTTATTACCAATTTGAACAACTATTGTTTCATTTGCTAAAGATTTTGAAATTACAACCACACTGTTTCCTTTTATAAAGCCTAAGGAGATAAGCCTATGTTTAAGATCCGTTGCAGCTGTAATTTTCTCGATTATAGCAATTTTATTTTTTTGGATATTTGAAATATCATTTAATAACTTAGCTTCCACCATTTTCCTTTTTTAATTCTATAAGACTCATTATAGAGCTAC
>JAYEKJ010000130.1:0-9937 GCA_034660975.1 Campylobacterota bacterium | reverse complement strand
GATAAATGATTTTGTTGTTTCTACAGATTTTAATGGTAATATTGTTAGCTCTAATAAAGCAGTTGAAAAACTTTTAGGATACAAGGCAGATGAGATCATTGGCAAAAATGTTGCAATATTTCATTGTGAAGAAGATATTCCAAATATTGTAAATAATATAGCTAAACTACTTACGACAGGTGAGTTTAGTGAAGATTTGTATATTGTTAAAAAAAACAAACAACTTTTATATGTTTCAATCTCTTTTTCACTTTTAAAAGATAGTGGTGGTGAGCCTATATATATTATAGCTACTGGAAGTGATATAACAGAGCGAAAAAAAGTAGAAGAAGAGATTAAATATCTAAATAATAATTTACAAAAAGAGGTTCAAAATCAACTAGAAGAGTTAAGAAAAAAGGATGAACAACTTCTGCAACAGTCTAAACTGGCTCAAATGGGAGATATGATTTCAATGATTGCCCACCAATGGAGACAGCCACTCAATGCTATAAGTGCAACAGGAATCAATCTTTCTCTTCTCTCTAGTATGAATATATTAGACAATGCAAAACTCCAAGAGATTAGTGAGTTTATTCAAGGGCAAACGCAAAAGATGTCTTCAACAATAGACACATTTATAAATTTTGTAAAACCATCAAGAGAATCAAAACCATTTAAACTAATTCAAAGTATAGATGCAATTATACAAATAATGGGAACCCAATTAGTAAATCATGATATAAAAGTAGATATAGAAATAATAAATGAAGAGATATCAATTGCAATAGATGGACACGAGGATTTACTAGAGCAAGTAATCATAAATCTACTATCAAACTCAAGAGATGCGTTTGATGAACTAGATAAAGATAATTAATTTATAAATATAATAATTAGCAAAAAAGATAAGATTCCAACAATAACTATTGAGGATAATGCAGGGGGGGATACCACAAGATATACAAGATAAAATATTCAATCCTTATTTTACAACAAAAGAGCAAGGCAAAGGAACAGGTATAGGTTTATATATGAGTGCAGATATTATGAAAAAAAGCTTTGGTGGTAATTTGGTATATACTAAAATTGAGGGTGGTAGTAGGTTTGATATTATTTGTGGATCATCAAGTAAAAAATGATAAAAATTAAAAATCTAAATAAATATTTTTACAAAGGTGAAAAAAGAGAAGTTCATGCACTTCGTGGTATCAACTTGATTATAGAAGATGGTGAGTTTTCACTTTTGAGTGGGGCTTCTGGGTGTGGAAAGACTACTCTTTTAAATGCTATTGGGGCTTTAGATTCTATTGATAGTGGTGAGATCTATTTTGATGATATAGATATAGGTTTAATGGGTGAGGATGAGAGAACTCAGTTGAGGTTAAATGAGATGGGTTTTGTGTTTCAGGCTTATAATCTTGTTCCTGTTTTGAGTGTTGAGGAGAATATCGGTTTTGTGATGAAGCTTCATGGTTTTAGTGATGATGTGATAAAAAAAAGAGTTTTAGAGGTTGCTTCAATGTTGGAGATAGAGAATCTCCTCTCATCACTTCCAAATACTCTAAGTGGTGGGCAACAACAACGGGTGGCAGTTGCTCGTGCAGTTGCTTCTAAACCTAAGATAATCTTAGCAGATGAACCAACAGCAAATCTTGATTCTCAAAACTCTTTAAAGCTTATAAAGATGATGAGAGAGTTAAATGAGAAGGAGGGGATAACTATACTTTTTGCTTCCCATGATGAGTTAGTTCAAAAAAATGTACGACGGATAATCACTCTTGAAGATGGTGCTTTGGTAGATGACTAAACACCTCTTTTTAGTTTTACTACTATCTTCAACTCTTTTAATAGCTGATTTTGATTATGGAATCACTAACACAAATATAACAAGCTCACAAGATTCTCTAATATCTGATGAGAGTTATATATATAATTATGATAGATTGAGGTTTCGCACAGACTATACAGAGGGTGAGTTTTTTGCAACTGCCATTTTTGATATTGTAAACTATGGTGGAAGTGAATTTATACAATCTCAATTTTTCCATTATCTTCAAAAGTTAGATTCTGATACACCATTTAACACCCATTCAAATTTTTATCACTATGAAAAAGGGGCAGTACAGACAAAACTTTATAGATTCTATGGTGGATATGAAGATGATAAAAATAGAGTGATTTTAGGTTTGCAAAATATCTCTATGGGGGTGGGGCGAATTTTCAATCCTACGAACCTTTTTAATCCAAAAAATAGTTATGCCATAGAACCTGATGAGGTTTTTGGAGTGGCAGGAATCTCATATACAAAACATATAGATGAGATGTCAGATTTGATGCTTGTTATCTCCCAAAAAGCTGATAAAAGTTTTAAGTATGCAGGGCAGTATAAAACATTTCTAGAGTTTGGTGATTTTGGGATAGATTTTATCAGTTCAGATATCACTAAAATGTTAGGTTTAGAACTCGAAGCCAATTTAGCCGATAGTGGAGTGGAAGTGAGAAGTGAAGTTGCTTATATAGAATCAACTCTAAAAACCATAACAGATACAGAGGAAAAAAAGTTTTACCAAGTTGTAGTTGGGGCTGATTATGGTTTTATCAATGGTGTAAGTATGCTTGGGGAGATCTTATATAGCTCTGAGAGTTTTACTTATGATGAGTTGCTTCTTAATCTAGATTCTGAAATAGTTTCAAACCTTGTTTACTCAAAATTTCATACAGCTCTCTCTTTATCTTATGGATTCAATATTTTTTTAGATGGCTCTTTAGTTTATATAGAGAGTTTTAACGATAAAAACTCTCGATTTATCTCACCAACTCTTAACTATACCCTTAATGATTATAACTCTTTTACACTTGGGGCAATGTTTCACAATGGAGATGAGGAGAGTGAATTTGGTTCTTTAGAGAACAGATACTTTTTTAAGTGGAGTTTGTCATTTTAATTAAGGGTACCTCCAATACCATTAAGTTAAGCATATAGACACTTTGTAATCTCGAATTTATTCGAGGCTGACAAAGGAAACCAAAGCACTTGCCTTGAATACAGAAAAAAATTTAGTTTTTTTCTAAGTCACGCTTTAGCGTTTGAAATTCGAGGTTCCAATCCTTAACTTAATGGCAGTGAAAGGTACCTCTAAAAACCATTAAATGACCAACAGTCAGTCATTTATAAATAATTAAGAATATTTTATATATAATTCCTTTAAATGACCGATGGTCAGTTATTCTACAAAGGAAAATAATGGCAATAATTGTAGATAAAGTACAAAAAAGAAAAGATATAGCACTCTCTTGTAAAGAGCTTGTCTTTCTTCATGGAATAAAAGATTTAACTATCTCTAAAATTGCACAAACTGCTGGTGTTGGTAAAGGTACAATTTATGAGTATTTCAAAAATAAAGAGGATATTGTTTTTGAGATTGTGTATATTTTGGTTCAAGAGAGAAACTTAATCGTAGAGAATCAGTTATCTAAAATTAGTTCTACAAAAGATAAAATAAAACATTTTAGTAGTTTTTTTTATAGTGATGAGGATGTTGAACTTAGAAAACTTTATAAAGAGTTTATATCAATCGCTTTAAGTTCACCTGATGAGAAGATGATTCAGTTTCAAACGGAATGTTTTATAAGTCACTACACTTTGTTGGAAAATATAATTCAAGACGCGATAGATAGTGGTGAGATAATAAAAGAATCTATCCATTTAACAAAAGGTATCTATGTAACAGCTGAGGGGATGTTTATCTCTAGTGTCGCTACAAATGCGATAGATGATCTCAAAAAAGAGTTAGATAACTATATAGATTCTATATTTGAGTTGATAGAGGTGAAAAAATAATGAAGTTTTTATTTTTAATTATCCCCGTTTTCATATATGCAGAGAGTTTAAAGTCACTGCTTGATTTTGCAAATAAAAATAGTGATGTTGTTATCTCCAAAGAGTTGGTGCAAAAATCTAAAGCAAAAGATCTAGAATCTAAGGAAAACTCTTTTTATCCAACTATCGATGTTGGGGCATTTTACCAAACTCAAAATGAGAAATCATTTATGATGGCTGGAGATGTTTATAGTACCTATGCAAAACTCTCTTATGATATTTATGATGGTGGAGGTAAATCATCACAACTTTCTCAAACTAAACATGAATATAAAGCTAGTGGTTTTGATTACGAGGCAACAAAAAAGAGTTTGGCTTTACAAATAGTAGAAGATTTTTTTAGTATAAAAAGTTTAAAAGCATCATTAGAAGCTAAAGAAAAAGCGAGTAAATCTTTAGAGAAACAACTCATAAGAGTTAAAAGATTTTACCAAGCAAAAATTACCACAAAAGATAGTGTAGATAGATTACAATCAGCTTACGATACAAATATATATGAGATTGAATCTTTAAAATTTGATACTCTTTGCCTTAACTCATCATTGGAATTAAAAGTTGGAAAAAGAGTTACATCGTTTGATGATTCCAAGTTTAAAAAGTTTAGTGAGCTAGATATAGAGTTGAGTGACAGTGTGAAATTTTTAATGGCGAAAAAAGATGCACTTGTATCAAGTGCAGAATCTATTGATAGTATCTATTATCCACAAATAAGAATCGAAGATAGTTTTAATTTATATGCTTATGATAGAACAGACCAAACACACCTTGCAGGTGTAGATAAGCAAAACAAGTTGATATTATCACTTAATATGAGAGTGTTTGATATGGGAACTATCGCTAAAACTAAAGAATCTATTTTGATAAATTCTCAAGCTTTATCAGCACAAGTTGTTTATAATAAAAAGGGACAAAAATTAGAGTACGATTTAGCCCTACTAAGAATCAAAACAAATGAAATAAAAATCAAAAGTGCTTCAAGTGCTTTAGTATCAGCAACGAGTGCATTTAAAACAATATCGAAAAAATATGATGCAAGAATCGTTGATAATATAGTCTATCTTGATGCACTTACAAGTTTAACAAGTGCTAAGACACTCTATGAGAGATCATTAAATGATTTACAAATAGCGTATGCAAGATACTATTTTTATGCAGGAAAAAATATAGAGGAGTTTTTACAATGAACAAAATAATTTTAGGTTTAATGGTTTTCATAACGAGTTTAAGTGCAACAGAGATATATACAACTTTTAACATTCAAGCTCATAAAAGTGCCTCTTTAGCTTTTTACTCTAGTGGTATTGTGAAGAAAACTTTTGTGGATATATCTAGTGTTGTAAAAAAAGGTGATAAGTTAGTTGAACTACAAAACGATGATTTAAAAGCATCTCTTAGAATCGCTAAAGCATCTTTACAAAATGCAGAGGTCTCTTTAAAGTTTGCACAAAAAGATTATGAGAGACAACTACTTGTAAAAGAGTTGATAGATGAGGTGACATTTGATAAGTATGAGATGGTTTATGAAAAATCAAAAGTGGCTGTGATTCAAGCAAAAGCAAATCTCTCTTTAGCAAAATCACTTTTAGATAGAACAAAGATTCTAGCCCCTTTTGATGGTGTGATATTTGAAAAAAGTGTAGAGGTTGGAGATGTTGTAAGTGGGATGATGCTCAGAACTATTTTTAAGATTCAGAGTAAAAATAAAAGAAAATTGATTTTAGAGTTTGATCAGAAGTATTGGAAAAGTGTTAAGGTTGGCGATGAGGTTGAGTATGTTGTTAATGGTGATTCTAAAACTTATAAGGGTCAAATCTCTAAAATATACCCCCATGCAAATAGTGATAATAGAAAGATGAGAGCTGAGGTGATAGCAGATGATTTTATAGTTGGTCTTTTTGGTGATGGGCATATAAAAGTTATAGAGATTAGCAAGTAGTATGAGATTAAGGTTTAGCTCCATACTCCTTTTTATATCATTAACACTCAATGCTGATCAGTTCGCATTTTCATTTTATAATGATGCTTTTGTTGGGACTGATAAATATTTTACAAATGCAATGAGTTTTAGTTGGATTGATGATTCATTTGAGAGTGATGAAGATGTTGATACTCGAAGTTATGATAATTTTACATATAGTATAGTTGATGCATTACCTTTAGTTGTACTTGATAAAACAAAAAGACATAATGCAGGGATAAGTATAAGTCAGATAGCTATCACTCCAGCAGATAAAAATATATCAACACCCCAATATGATGATATCCCTTATGCTGGATATTTATCTGTAGATTTTTATATATTTGAATCTGATGATACTAGCTTCAAAGAGTTTCGTATTGGTGTTGGAGTTGTTGGTAAAGAATCTGGTGCTGAATTTATACAAAGAGAGGTTCATGGGATTATTGGTGCTATGGATCCAAAAGGATGGGATACTCAAGTAGGAACACAATATATACTCAATGCACTTTTTAGGTATGGTGAGAAAAGTTGGCAAGAGATTGATGCAGATGGGATAAAGAGTGATTGGTTTAACCATTATGGTATCCAAGTTGGTAATTTTACAACGGATGCTTTTATGGGAACAATGTTTAGAACAGGATATAACTATCCAAGCAACTTTAATCTTCACTATCCATATCTAAAAGAGGAAGCATCTCTTTTACAAATTTGTAAAAAACAAACTGGTTTTGGGTGGTCATTATCAGCTGGTTTAAATGGGGAGCTATTAGCTTACTCCTATATTTTGGATGAGGCAAAAAATAGTGGTTATGAAACCGATAAAAATATTATAAATATCTCTGTTTATACAGGGATGGATCTTTATTATAATAGACATAAAATCACCTATTTCTATCAATCACAGTCACCATATACAGATCAGCAAAATGAGATAAACAATTTCGGTGGTTTACTCTATTCATATCAATTTTAGGAATTTAAAATGTATAAATACGCAATAAATAAACCCATAACAACACTTATGTATGTTGTTACCTTAGTGATATTTGGCTGGATGAGTTTTAAAGCTATGCCATCAGCTCTATTTCCAAATATTGATTTTCCCATTGTTACTATCAAAACTATCTATCCTGGTGCAGAATCTAGCACTATGGAATCCCAAGTAACAGATAAAATAGAGGAAGCTGTATCAAGAATTGGTGGAATAGATTCTATAACCTCTACAAGTAGTGAGGGTGTGAGTGTTGTTATTGTTAGATTCTTTTTAGAGAGAGATATAGATGAAGCGACCAATGATGTAAGAGATAAAGTCTCAGCAGTTCTTTTACCTAAAAATGCGAAAACACCTCTTGTAAGTAAGTTGGATATTGGTGGGGCTTCGGTTATCAATATTTTTTTAACAGCCAAAAATGATTCTATAAAAAATCTGATGTTATTTGCAGATGAGAAGGTAAAACCAAAACTTCAAAAGATAAATGGTGTTGGTGCTATCAATATTATCGGCTATCAAGATAGAGAGATAAAAATATTTCCAAACCCAAAACTTTTAAATAAGTTTAACATCACAGTTCGTGAACTCAACGAGATAGTGGCAAAAGAGAATGTAAAGATAGGTGGAGGTAAGTTGATTTCATCTACAAAAGAGTTCATACTCAAAACAAAGGCAGATGCACTTAGTGTAAGAGAACTTGAAAATATTATAATCAAAGATGATATTAAACTCAAAGATATCGCAAAAGTTGTAGATACACTTAGTGATGCTTCAAGTTATGCCTCTTATGATGGCGTTGAGGGTGTGATGCTAGAGGTGCAAAAAATCTCAGGAACAAACACCATAGATATAGTTCAAAAGGTTAAAAATTCTCTCCCTGAGTTGATAGTTTTAGCAGGTGATAGATTTGAGGTCAATGTTTTAAATGACACCTCACCTTTTATTATAAACTCTCTTGAAGATGTGAAATTTGATTTGATTTATGGTGCGATTTTAGCAGCGATAATTGTATTTGTATTTTTGAGAAATATCACAATCACTTTAGTATCAGCTCTATCGATTCCAGCCTCAATCATGGGTACTTTTGCTTTGATGGATTATATGGGGTTTGAGTTAAATAAGATGACTCTTATCGGCCTTACTTTGGCAATAGGAATCATAATAGATGATGCGATAGTGGTGATTGAGAATATCTATAAAAAGATGGAAGAGGGGATGGGGAAGTTAGAATCTGCGATAGAGGGAACTAAAGAGATGGCATTTACTATCCTTGCCATCTCGGCGATGCTTTTAGCTGTTTTTATCCCTGTTTCATTTATGAGTGGAATCGTTGGGAAGTTTTTTGAGTCATTTGCTATGACTGTTGGGTTTGCTATTATTATCTCTTACACGATTGCTCTTAGTTTTATCCCTAGTGTGAGTGCTAGGGTTTTAAACAAGGGTGAGAGTAGATTCTATGATTTAACAGAGCCTATGTTTAAAGCGATAGAGAGAGTTTATGAAAAGCTTTTAAAATTTGTTCTAAGGTTTAAACTCTCTACACTTGTTTTTGTATTAGTTATATTTTTTGTTTCACTTTCACTTTTTCCAAAGATTGGGATGGATTTTATCCCCAAAGAGGATAAATCAGAGTTTGAGATAAAAATAAAAGCAGATTCTGGTATCTCACTAGAGGAGATGATAAGAAAATCTAAAGAGGTTGAGAGCTTAGTAAAACAAAACTCAAATGTACTTTATACAACTCTTAATATTGGCTACAACACAGCCCAAGAGAAACACAAAGCCTTGATGTATGTAAAACTAAAACCAAAAGGTGAGCGTGACTTAAACCAAGAGGAGGTGATTCAAGCTTTTCGAGGAGAGTTAAAAGTTTTTAGTGGAGATATGTTCATAACAGCCTCAGCGATTCCAAACATAAAAGGTGCAGGAGCATCTGTTCCATATCAGATAGTTTTAAAATCCGATTCTTTTGAGGACTTAGAGGTTGCTACAAAAAACTTAATTGAATATCTAGCTAAAAAAGAGGGTTTTGCAGATATTGATACCAATCTTGATGAGGCAAAACCTCAGATAGATATAAATATAGATAGAACAGATGCAAACCGTTTAGGAATCTCAGCTTCACAAATTGCACAAGCTATCTCTATTGCGTTTTCTAGTGATTTAGAGATATCATACTTTGAGGAGAAAGGGAAACAGTATAACATCTCGCTGAGGTTTGATGATGAAAATAGAGTAGATATGGAGACTATTAAAAAGATTCAACTTCGAGCAAAAAATGGGGAGTTAGTATATCTTGATGGCTTAGTGACACTCAAAGATTCCCAAGCATTAGCTTCTATAAATCATTTTGATAGACAAAGACAAGTTACAGTTTTTGCAGACCTGTTTGGGCTTGATTTAGGTGGTGCAGTAACTTATACAAAAGAGGGGATAGATGAGCTATTACCTGAGGGTGTTGTTTATAGATTCACAGGATTTGCTGAGGAGATGGTAAAAACAGGAGAGGCATTTGGTGTAGCTCTTGGTTTATCTGTAATTCTTATGTTTATAATCTTAGCTATACTTTATGAATCTCTTATTCAACCAATAATTATCATGGTGGCATTACCTTTGAGTATCATCGGTGTGATGGTAGCATTGTATTTGAGTGGGTTGCAGTTTAGTTTATTTGTAATGATTGGTTTTATGCTTCTTATGGGGATGGTTGGAAAAAATGCCGTACTTTTAGTTGATTTTGCAAATGGAGCAATTGAGAGGGGAAAAACAGCTGATGAAGCCCTTATAGAAGCTGGTGAGAAAAGACTTAGACCGATTTTAATGACAACCATAGCGATGATGTTTGCGATGCTACCACTAGCGATAGGTGATGGACTAGGCTCTGAGACAAAAGCACCAATGGCAATCTCAATCATGGGTGGACTTTTTAGTTCAATGATTCTAACACTTCTAGTAGTTCCAGTAATTTATAGACTTATAAATCCATTGGATAGATGGATGAGAAAATTTTATGAGCTTGGGAAGATTAAGTAAGAATCTTTGTTGTCAAAAAATCAACAACTTCCATCTCAAAATAATCATCTATTTTACAAAGATGCAAGAGGTTATAAATAACATTATCCCG
>JAYEKJ010000129.1:0-2012 GCA_034660975.1 Campylobacterota bacterium | reverse complement strand
TTTAAAGATAACTTTTTTAAATATATATTTTTAGATACTAAAAATTTAACCATTTTTAATTACCATAAAATTATTTAATACCAAACCATATAAGCCACTATTTTCTAAAACATATATAGCTTCTTTAGGAGTATTTACAATAGGAAAACCATGTAAATTAAAACTTGTATTTAATATAGATCCTCTCCCTGTTAGCTTTTCAAACTCTTCCAATATCTCATACATATCCGAGTTCAACTCCTTACTTAACATTTCAGGTCTAGCACTTTTATCTGCAGGATGACAAGCAGCTTTCATAGCGTCATATCCATCCTGTGTTGTATCAAAACCTATTGTCATATATTGAGAATTTAATTTTTTTGGATTCACAAGATATTTATTTACATATCTATCCATAACTATTGGAGCAAATGGCATCCAAAAATCTCTATTTTTTATCATAGTATTTATAGTTTCTTTTACCATTAAATTTTTCGGATCTGCTATAATAGATCTATTACCCAATGCTCTTTGACCAAATTCCATTTTTCCAGCACATCTTGCTATTACTTTTCCATTAGCTAATTGATAAGCAATCTCTTTTGCAGTTGGATTTTTAATTATCTCATATTTTATTTTGTCTAATACCTCAATAACTTCATTTTCTTCTTCATTTGTTGCTTTAGATCCTAAATATAAATTCTTTATTGGATATATGTTAGCATCCCAATTTTTATTTAATTCTTCTGCCATACAGATGCCAGCACTTATAGCCATAGATTCATCACTAGCACTACCACCTACAAATATATCATTCACCTCTTCAAGTTCTGCTATTTTTCCCATTGCTTTTATATTCATAGCTACGCCACCCGCTAAAATAATTTTATTAATACCAAACTCTTTAATAGCATTTTTCACCCAGGTTGTTAACAATTCTTCCACCCAAAATTGAAGTCCCCAAGCAATATTATCAAATCTAATGCCTTCAAGTTTATCTCTAAACCAGTAATAACTATCAGTAGGCTTTTCTTTCCATTTAAAATCTAAACCATCAACATAAAGTGTACTAGCAAAAATATCATAAGCTTTTTTAGCATATTTTTCTTTACCATAAGGAGCAAGTCCCATTACTTTAAATTCATGTTCATTAGGTTTCATACCTAATAATAATGTTGTATATCTATATATTCTAGCAATATCACAACTATTTGTTTCAAAAATTCTTTTATATTTTCCATTTTCATCAAAAATATTAATTGTTGCATTTAATCCATCACCGTATCCATCAATGCTAAATGCCAAAACTTTTTCTTGTCTAAAATTTGAAGCATAATAAGAATAATAAACATGTGCTTTGTGATGTTCTATTCTTTTTATTTTATTACAATCTATTTTCAAATATTCTGCTAAAATTTTTTCTCTATCTTTTGAAAATGTTTCAGGATTATCTTCAGCTCTTTTCCAATATTCAGAAGGATATTGCTCATAGTCAGACAGTTCATTCATTACAGTCATATAGTCAAGATTTTCTTTATTATACAGTATTGGTTTCCAATATTCCTTTTGTTCCTTGACATAATCTTCTGTTGACCATTTTGATGGTCGTGTAAGTTGATGATGAAAATCTTGATCTATCGATGCAATAGCAGTCCCATCTAACTCTGATGCATTAATTCCTGCCATTTTTAAGCAGTAATCAATTGCATTACAAGGAAAAGAATCATCATTTTTAATCCTCGTATATCTCTCTTCATGCGTAGCCGCAATTACTACTCCATCTACTAAAATTGATGCACTTGAACAAATTCCCCAATATATAGATAAAATCTTCATATCTACTCCCCTGCCTCTTGTTTTCTATTTATATAGTTCTCAACTATAATATCCCTATCTCCAACCTTTACAGGTTCATCTGGTACCATTTTTCTTGGATAATAACAAAGTTTACATACTTTCATAATTTTAAATCCATCTTTTTGGTTATGAATATCTCTTATCTTATTTAATTTTTCTCCATGCCAAATATCATA
>JAYEKJ010000128.1:0-2057 GCA_034660975.1 Campylobacterota bacterium | reverse complement strand
TTTTGAAATTCATAATCATCTAAAAAAGTATCCATTTTATGTATAGCCATCCTAAAACTTACCTTTATATCTGGAAAATTATGACATTATACTTTGTTTTATAAATAATATGAATATAAAATTAGTTTAAATGGGACAATAGTCCGGTTAACCTTATGCCATTGACCCCTACCCTACTCAAAAATAATATTTCTTATACTAAATGTAGCTTTATTATAAGAAAGAACTTCATCTCAATTTTATTCATAGTAAGATAAAATATGTGATGATAAATTATGACTACCCACTATTTAGACCACCAGCAGAAGCAGATAATATTATTATTCAGATTACATTAGGATGTAGTTATAATAACTGCTCATTTTGTTCTATGTATAAAACTAAAAATTATCAAGAGAGAGTTTTAGAAGATATTTATAATGATATAGATACTTTTGCTACAACACATCCAACTGCTCGTAAAATATTTTTAGCAGATGGAGATGCATTGGCATTATCAATGAGTAGTTTACTTTCAATATTAAAATATCTTCAAAATTCATTTCCTAAATTAAGAAGAGTATCAAGCTATGCCTCTGCTCAAAATCTTTTAAAAAAGTCTAAAGCAGATTTAGAATTATTATTGGAAAATAAATTAAATTTAATCTACTACGGTATTGAATCAGGTAATGATATTATTTTAAAAAAGATCACAAAAGGTGTGACTCATGCTGATATAATAAACTCACTCAATAGAGTTCCTAAAGGTATGAAGATATCTGCAACAGTTATTTTAGGTATTGGTGGTAAAGTATATACACAAGAGCATATTGTTGATACAGCAAAAGTAATAAATTCTACAACTATTAATTACCTCAGTACTCTACATCTTGGATTAGAAGATGATTCAAAAGATAACTTTTATAAGCACTTTAATGATTTTACTCCTTTAGATGATTATCAAACACTCGATGAACAAAAAAGATTTTTAGAACTACTTAATCCTATGAGTAAAATTATATTTCGCTCAAACCATGCTTCAAATGCTCTACATCTATCAGGAACACTCCCAAAAGATAAAGATAAACTCACTCGGCAATTAGATGATGCAATAAGTATCGGAAGTAACGCTTTGATACCAAATATTTTTAGAGGTTTTTAATGAATCTAAAAGAGGAATTTAATAATAAATTGTTAGCTTTAAAAGATGGAAGTTATGATGTTTTTTATAAAGATAAAAGATATCTTTTATCTAAACAAACTTTACTAGATTCTAAACTTATAAAGCTCTATGCAAAAGAGTTAGGGGCAAATGATTTTATTAGTTTAAATTACTATCCAAATATCAATGATGGATTAATTAAACCTTGTGAAATGCCTCAGGAGAAAGTTATTGATTTTATAGTAAATATAAAAGTGATTTATTAAAAACTATATACTATTCTACTTCTTTAACAACTTATCTAGATGAATAAATCATAGAGATATTTAAACAATCTTTTTATACAACAAACTTAGCAAAGCCGGAAGTAAAACCAAGTCTAACAATAGTGCAAGGTTCAAAGCACTTACCGTAACAATAGCGAAGTTTACATTTGGTATAAAACTACTCACTCCAAATATAGCGAATGTGAATGAGAGTATAAAAGTTGTTAGAATCATCCCATTTCCACTGTGGCTGATAATATAGTCTATTGTCTCTTCAAAACTCATTCTTTGTATAGCGTCAAAATATTTTGAGAAGAAGTGAATTGTATCATCCACTGCGATTCCTAGTATTACAGCTGCAGAGATGGCTACTCCTAGATCGATGTTGATTCCAAGGTATCCCATGATTCCAGCTACTAAAAGAATCGGTGCAATATTTGGGAATATGAAAAGCCATAACATCTTTAGCTTTCTAAATATAACAAACATAACAATAGCCACGATGAGAAGTGTAACTGATATGGAGGTGATGAGTGTATCTGTGACGCTTGATTGCATGTAAGCAAATATGGCTGTTTGTCCTTGAACATCAGCACTATATGGGGTATTTATTTGCCACCAGTTTTTTATCCACGCTATCATCTGTAAAT